>PHCA01000146.1:0-6937 GCA_002842085.1 Chloroflexi bacterium HGW-Chloroflexi-1 | reverse complement strand
TCACGCGCCCCCTTCCTTGTTAGACGAGGGGAGTCACGCGCCCCCTTCCTTGTTAGACGAGGGGAGTCACGCGCCCCCTTCCTTGTTAGACGAGGGGAGCCAGACTCCCCCTTCCCTGGCAGGGAAGGGGGCCGGGGGGTTAGGTCCGCCCGCCACCCCCACCGCAGACACCCTGTTCCTGAACGCCCTCGCCCGCCTGAATGAGATCGGCGCCAGCATCGTCCGCCTGAGCTCGGGAGACCCGGCCGGAGTCGAAGAAACGCTGCACCTGATCGTCGAGCACGCCATCAAGATGATCCCGGGCGCGTCGGCCGTCATCTACACGTACAACCAGGCAGCGCGCACCTTCGACCCGGTCTCGCGCGCGGCCGCCGGTGAACGCCAGGTCTCCGTGCCCGGCGATGCGCCACGGCCGACCGGGATGGGGATGCGCGCCATCACCCAGCTCCGCCGGGTGCTCTCCTACGAAGAGAGTGATCTCGACATCCACCCGATCAAGGTGGCCGCGGGCGCGCGGGCCGTGGCGTGCCTGCCGCTGGTCGTGGCGGATCAGGCCGTGGGCGCGTTTTACGTCTACCTGCACGAAGACCGCCGTTTCAGCCAACTCGAGCTGTTGCTGCTGGATAACTTCGTCAACCAGGCCGCGATGGCCATCTACCACGCCGGACAATTCACGATCGTCCGACATGACCTGGCCCGCAAGGACAGCGAGCTAAGCCGCCTGCGCCATGCGGGGCTGCTGATCTCCTCCCGCACCGGTCTGGCAGAGACCCTGGAGGTGATCCTCCAGATGGCGATGGAGGTGACCGAGGCCAAATACGGCATCTTCCGCCTGGTGGATCGGAGCGGCAAGAACCTCATCACGCAAGCCATCGCGGGCGTGGGGCTCGACCGACCGGCCACCGAAGCCTTGCCGATCAACACGACCTCGATCATGGGCTGGGCCGCAAAATCGCGGCAGACGCTGCTGATCCACGACGTGCGCACCCCGCCCTGGTCCCGCATCTACTACCCGCTGGATCACGCCCTGGAGATGCGCTCGGAGCTGGTCGTGCCGCTGATCGGCGCGGGCGGCCGCCTGGAAGGGGTGCTGAACCTGGAAAGCCCGCTGGTCGGCGCCTTCACCGAGGATGACAGCCACCTGCTGCAAGCGTTGGCCACCCAGGCCGTGATCGCCATCCAGGAGGCGCGGCTGCTCGACGCGCTCCAGGAGATGGCCGAACGCCTGCTGACCCAGCCCTGCGCCCAGGTCCTCGACCACCTGGTCGCGCTCACTGGCGATCTGCTGAACAGCAACGCCAGCGCCATCTGGACCCTTGACGGCGATCGACTCGTGCTCCGGGCCGCGGGCGCCGGCCACACCCGCGGGGAGACTTTGCCGCTCCACGGCACCCTGACCGGCGAGGCGATCCTCAGCCGCGCGGCCGTGACCAGCCCGGACGTCCGCGCCGACCCGCGTTTCGGCCGCCGCGACCTGGCAGTGGCCCAGGGTTGGCGCCGCGCGCTGGTGGTCCCGATCCTGGCGGGCAACGCGGGGGAGCCGATCGGCGCGTTCAGCGTCTACGGCGCCGGCGCGGACCCGGGCTATTTCGCGGCCTCGGACTGGGACAAGAAGGTGCTGTCGATCCTGGCCCACTATGCCGGGCTGGCGGTCCACAACGCGGCGGCCCTGGACGCGCTGCGCGCGGCGCAGGAACAGCGCATGGCGGCCGAAACCTGCGCCGCGGTGGGCGACATCGCCGCCAACTTGTTGCATCACCTGAACAACAAGGTCGGCGCCATCCCCGTGCGCATCGAGGGGATCGAGGACAAGTGCCAGGGGGCGCTCCAGGCGGACCCGTACCTGGCCACGAACTTGCGCGAGATCGAGCGCAGCGCGCGCGAGGCGATGAACACGGTGCGGCAGAGCCTGTCCCACCTGCAATCCACGCAACCAGGCCCGGTGAGCGTGGCCGCGTGCGTGGCCGAGGCCCTCTCCGACAGCAAGATTCCGCCGATCGTCGCGGTGCAGGTGACCGGCCTCGACGCGCTGCCGGCCGTGGTCGCCAGCCAACGCGGCCTGGCGCTCGTCTTTGTCAACCTGCTCGAAAACGCAGTCGAGGCCATGAAAGGCGATGGGGCCATGAAAGGCGATGGGGGCGTGCAGGCCGCGGGCGCCATCGCCATCTCGGGCAGCGAGCGCCGCGGCTGGGTCGAGATCACCGTCGGCGACAGCGGCCCCGGCATCCCGCCCGCGCTGCGCGAACGCGTCTTCGAGCTGAGCTTCTCCGGTCGCGCCGCGAAAACGCCCGGCAAGCTCGGTTTCGGCCTCTGGTGGGTGCGGACGCTGATGATCCGCCTGGGCGGGTCCATCGCCGTGGAAGAAACCGCCGACGGTCGAACCTGCTTCAAGCTGCGCCTGCCGTGCGCCGGAGCAACGTCATGAACCCGATCAGCGGCCGCGCGCTGGTCGTCGAGGACGACCACTCCTGGCAGCAGATCCTGTCGGAGATCCTGGCCGACATGGGGCTGGCCGTGGACGTCGTGGGCAGCTACGAGGAAGCCGTAGCCGCCTTGCGCGCCGCGCCCCACCGTGTGGCCGTGGTCGACCTGTCCCTCACCAGCCGCGATCACCACAACCAGGACGGCCTCAGGGTGCTGGACGCGATCCGGCGGCAGGACCCCGACTGTACGCCGGTGCTGCTCACCGGCTTTGCCACCGTCGAGCTGGCCGTCAGCGCCATCACCGGGCACGCGGCTTACACCTGTCTGCGCAAGGAAGCCTTTCGCCGCAGCGAATTCCGCGAGCTGATCCGACGGGCGGCGGCCGCGCCCCCGGCTCCAGCCACCCCGGCCACCACGCCCGCCGGTGTGCCGCGCCGCGCCGATAGTGAGGCCCCGGCGGCCAATAGCCCGCCCGAGACGAAAAGCCAGGTGCTGATAGTCGAGGACGACGCGGGGTGGCGGGGCATCCTGGCCGAGCTGCTGGCGGAGAGCGGACACCGCCCGTGGCCCTGCAGCAGCTACGGGGAAGCCCTGGGCTTGTTGCTGCGCGAGCGGTTTGCGCTGGCCGTCGTCGATCTCTCCCTGGCCAGTCCCGGCTCCCCCGGCGACAACCTGGACGGCTACCGCGTGCTGGAGAGCAGCCGTTCGACCGGCATCCCCACCATCGTGGTCAGCGGCATCGCCTCCACCGCGGAGGTGGAGCACGTCTACGCGGAGTACGAGATCTTCGCCTATTTCGAGAAGCAGGCCTTCGATAGCGCCGCGTTTCGGGACACGGTCGCCGAAGCCCTGGCGTTGGGCCAGGCCCTGACCGGCGAGCTGGCCACGCTGACCCCGCGTGAGCTGGAAGTGTTGCGCATGACGGCGCAGGGCCTGACCAACAAGGAGATCGCGGCCGCGCTGGTGATCACCATCAACACCGTCAAGCGGCACCTCAAGTCCATCTTCGGCAAACTGGACGTCAACACCCGCGCGGCCGCGGCCGCCATCGCCAGCAGCCGCGGGGTGAGCTGAGAAGGGGAGCGCGGGAGCAGGGGAGCGCGGGAGCGAAAGAGTCGGCTCCGGCGTGGTACGATCTTGCAAGCCTGTAGTCTCCTAAGCTATAATGTGACTACAATCTATGGATGGCAGAGCAGGCAGATTAGAGTTTTCGTCTGTCAGACTGGAAAGGCGAGTATCTTGATGTCAACCGACCAACAGCCAGCCGCGAAACCTCATGTCTACATTGAAACCACTGTTGTCAGCTATCTCACAGCACGCCCCAGTCGTGACATTGTTGTTGCCGCACACCAGCAGATTACACGCGATTGGTGGCAAACAAGCCGGCCGCAGTTCGATCTGGTCACTTCGCAATTGGTCATCCAAGAAGCGGGCGCGGGCGACACGGTGGCGGCAAGGGAGCGGCTAAATGTACTGAACGAACTGACTGGGCTAGAGATAACTGAAGAAGCACAGGCTCTTGCTCAGGAACTGATACGAGAAGGGGCCGTACCTACGGAGTTTGGGGCGGATGCGCTGCATATCGCGGTGGCCGTGGTGAATGGTATCGAATACTTGTTGACCTGGAACTGTACCCATCTAGCGAATGCGACCGTGCGTCACAAAATTGAAGGGGTTTGTCGGTCGGCAGGGTATGAGCCAGCGATCATTTGCACGCCGGAGGAGTTGATAGTGGAGGTAGTATGATGTGGGAGGATCCAATCGTCAAGGAAGTGCGCCAGGTGCGAGAGGCATATGCAGCGCGCTTTGATTATGACCTGCTCGCGATCTATCGGGATTTGAAGCAACAAGAGAAGAACAGCGGGCGGAAATTTGTCTCGTATGCGCCACGGCGTGTTGCGCGCGCCAAGAAGTCAAGCACAAAGCGTGTATGGCCTTCGGGGATATGACGCTGTCCATCTGGCGACCGCATCTGTCTGGCAGGATGCGATGGACACGAGGGTGACGCTGGCGACCTTCGACCGGTCATTGTGGGCCACCGCGGCAAGCGTAGGATTGATCCAGTATCCGCCCGATCTACCCACGTTACTGGAAGAATGGAAGAGATGATCCGCGTTCTGTTCGTCTGTTTGGGCAACATCTGCCGCTCGCCCATGGCTGAAGGAGTGTTCCGGCATCTCGTCGACGAGGCGGGGCTGGCCGACCAGATCCAGATCGACTCGGCCGGCACGGCCGACTGGCACGTGGGGGAGCCCGCGCACCCCGAGACGCGGCAGGTGCTGCGGGAGCACTCCATCCCCTATCGGGGCCGCGCCCGCCAGGTGACCGCGGCCGACCTGGTCCACTTCGACTATGTCATCGCCATGGACGGTGAGAACCTGCGCGATCTGCGCCGCCTGGACCGTCGCGGCGTCCTGGACGGCAAGCTGCACCAACTGCTCGACTTCGCGCCGGCCGGGTCCCCACGCGACGTCCCCGACCCGTACTATCAGGGCGGCTTCGCTTATGTCTACCAGTTGGTCAAGGCTGGCGCTCGCGGCCTGTTGCACCACATCCGGGGTGAGCAGGGTGTGTGAGAGGCAACCAGATGACAATCCCACCCTCGCTGATCGATGCGCTCGCCGCGGTGCTCGACGCCCCACCCCATGACGTGCGGCCCGTACACGGCGGCGACATCAGCCGCGCGGCCCGCTTCACCGCGGACAGCCGGCCCTACCTGGTGAAGTGGCACGACCGGCCGCCCACGCCGCCGCCAGGATGGCCCGACCTGTTCACCGCGGAGGCGCAGGGGTTGGCGCGGCTGACCGAGGCGGGCGCGATCCGTGTGCCGGCCCCTCGAGCTTTCGCGGCCGCTCAGGACGACTGCCCAGCATACATTGTGCTGGAGTGGATCGAGACGGGGCATGGCGATCGGCGGGAAGCCGGCGTCAAGCTCGGCCACGGGCTGGCGGCCCTCCACCGCGTCACGGCCCAGGCGTACGGCCTGGATCACGGCAACTACTGCGGGGCTACGCCCCAGGCCAACGGCTGGATGGACTCGTGGATCGCGTTCTACGCCGAGCGGATCGACCCGGCGATCTATTTCGGCGACCGGGAGGCGGAGCTGGCCATGTGCCACCTGTTCGACGGCTTCCCCGCTGACTTCTTCCGGGCGTACGACGAAGCGTGGCCCCCGGCGGCCGGCCGCGACGACCGGCGGCCGCTCTACCAGCTCTACCACCTGCTCAACCACCTCAACCTGTTCGGCGAGGGCTACGGCGGACAGGTGGACGCGATCCTGCGGCGGTATGTGGGATAAGGGGCGCATGCAGAACTTGGGAGAGAGCCGCAAATCCGCCACGAATTCTCACGAATTAAAAACAAAAAACCGCCGCGCAAGGGCGGCGGTTCAGAACAGATTCTGTTATCTCTCACCAGCGGAGGGGAAGGTAGTTTATCTGGTCAGTGTATTCGTCAGAGTTCGACGCGCCCCAAATGAGAGCCAACTCCTCAATGGTCTCGCCAATTGACATGTTCGTGTTCAGAGTAAATATGCCCGGCACATGCCGCCCCACCGCAAGATGGTCTCGCAAGTGGTTCGGCATCGAATCGCGGTTATTTGTAACCAGCGAAAAGCCATTTGCTTCGCACCACAGCAAGATGTCAGGGTCAAGCGTTCCCACCAGCGGAGCAGTCGGGTCTCCGATGCGCCATACAACAATGTCGGGATAATGCGCGTGCAAGCCCTTGCGGAAACTTTCGCCCACGTTCTCGTCCAGAAGGTACTTTCTCATCGCGGTTGAACCGACACGGCTTGACGCGCGGCGGCAATGCGACGTAGGTTCTGGATTGCGGGTGATGGGTTGCGATTCTGTTCTTCTCGACGCCGGTTCGCATTCTCTAGCCAGTTGACGAGGTAAGTCGTGACCTTCTCCTTGTTGTGCAAGTAATAGGTGATGGTCGCGTGAACTTGTTCAAGTGTCAATGAAGGATACTGTGCTACGATGTCTTCAGGAAAACGACTGCGATAGATATAATCATAGAGAACGGTTTCTATCCCAACCCGCGTCCCTTTAATGCGAATATCGTTTGGAGCAAGGAAGCTAAAGTATTCTTCGAGTTGCATATCAATCACCCCCGAAGCAGATTATACCACAAACGAAGAACGCCGCCAAACATACGCATACGCATACCGACAACGGCGGGGCGGCTTCACGGCGAAGGCGCTTTCAATTCGTCCGCCGTTGCGGTGTGCTATAGCGTTGACCGACAGGCCCTCCGAGAGTGACCATTGGCGGCGGCAACGGGGCCGGCGGCATTGCGCCCGCCGCGGATCACCATACCCGGCCATCAACACCCGCTTGCCGACCACACCGCGCGGGCCTGGGGCGGGGTGAGTTGGCGGTGCTGATCGGCGGGTCTGGGCGGCGCTCGACGCCCCACCCCATGACGTGCGACCCGTGCCCGGCGGCGACATCAGCCGCGCGGCGCGCTTCACCGCGGATGGCCGACCCTACCTGGTGAAGTGGCACGA
>PHCA01000418.1 GCA_002842085.1 Chloroflexi bacterium HGW-Chloroflexi-1 | reverse complement strand
GGCGGTGTAGATGCGGCTGACATAGTTGCGCACGGTTGGCTCGGCCACGCAGAGCTCGGCCGCGATCCTGGCATTATCCCAACCTTGCGCGATCAATCGCAACACCGGCGCATTTCGCTCGCTCAGTGAGATCTTGGTCAGGTGGACATCCTTATCGACGTTGAGGTGGACGAGCTTGTCCACAACGCGCCGGCTGAACCACGTGTCGCCCCCCATGATGGTGCGAATGGCTCGCACCACGGCTTCCGGCGCCTCATCCTTCAACACATAGCCCGCCACCCCCGCTGCCACCATCCCGCGCACATACGCATCGTCGTCGTACGCGGTCAGGATCAGCACCTTTACCTGGGGACAACGCTCGGCCAGCCAGGCGACGGTCTCAACGGCCGGTGGACCCGGCATGCTCAAATCCAGGAGCAACACATCGGGCTGGAGCTCCTGGACCATGCGCCGCGCGGCCTGGCCGTCCACAGCCTCACCGACAAGCTCGATGCCCGCGACCCCGGTCAATACCGTGCGCAGGCCAGCACGCACCAGCCGCTCCACGCGACCCGCTCCGCGACGCCCACCAGCCCGAAATGCTCGGCCTGGGCCAGCTCGCTCAGGCGCTCCGGGATCAGGAATCCGCAGCCGTCGTCCTGTACGCTCAGAGCGACCGTGTCGCCGTCGATCCGCAAGTCCACATCGACGCGGCTCGCACAGGCGTGCTTCAGGGCGTTGCGGATCCCTTCCTGAGCCGCCCGAAACAGGCAGATGCTCACCGCCTCCGGCAGAAATGCGCCGCGGCGATCCAGATGCAGGTGGATCACCGGCGCTTGCGGGCCGGCCTCGCGTTGCACCCGCGCCACGTAGCCTTCCAGTGCGGCGCCCAGGCCCATCTCGTCGAGCCCCGCCGGACGCAGTTGTCCGATGAGCTTGCGCAACTGCCCGCTCACGGCCAGAACCTCCGCCCGGATCTCCTCAAAGGTAGGGGCTGGCGTGTCCGATTGCTGGGGTGCGCGGCGTTGGGCCTCGGCCAGTTGGTAGCTGATGCCGAGCAACTGCTGGACAGCGCTATCGTGAAGTTCCTGGGCAAGTTGGCGCTGCTGGCGTTCCTGGCTCACCATGAACTGACGATGGACGTGCGCCAGCTCAGCGCGCCCGGCACGTACCTGCTCCAGGAGCAGCAGGTTATGGATCGTCGCGCCCGCCTGACGGCCCAGGATGGTGAGCATGTCGAAGTCCTCGTTCAGCCAGGGATCATCGTCCGC
>PHCA01000145.1:5694-6262 GCA_002842085.1 Chloroflexi bacterium HGW-Chloroflexi-1 | reverse complement strand
TTTCGTTTGGGGCAAGCACCTCTGTATCTATGATAAGCTGTGCGTCGGCCAACTGGACCACATCTCCTGACGAGCTTTCTCGAAGAAAAGCTCATCTTCGTCTGTCCAACTCGCCCAGAGGGCATCCAAGACGTGTAGACGACGCGCCCGCTCACTCGCATTGTACTCGACGGGACGGAGATCGGGAACAGGGCAAATCATGACGAATTCCCCGGGCTTTATGCCCAGTTTTGTAACCACATCGCCAGGTATAACCAGGTCGTGTCCCTCGAACACTTGCATAACTGCGCTCATCCGCTCTTGCTCCTCTCCATTGTCGCACCGAATTATTTTACCACGCCGGCCGCAGCGGACAAAAGGAGATGGCTGCCGGCCCCGTGCCGAAGCACATGCCGCCGAGAGCAGCGCGGTGCTCAAGCCGGAACCAGGCGCGCCTCGTTCCGGATGATGATCCGCGGGGCGGGATTCTTCGGCGGAACTGGGAGTCCTCTCTCGCGCAACAAAGCCACATGTTCCTGCATCCCCCACCGGGCCTGGTACAGGCAATCGGGATTGCCGTAATCCTCGA
>PHCA01000145.1:0-5674 GCA_002842085.1 Chloroflexi bacterium HGW-Chloroflexi-1 | reverse complement strand
CGCACGTCATCCTCGCCCACCTTGAGGTAGGCCGCGGCCTCGCTCAGGGTCATGACGTCGGGGGCGGCCGCCCCAGCCCCGGCCGCTCCGACGGCCTGCTGAGGCTGCATCGCGCCGGCCATCGCCTGGCTGATCATCCCGGCCATGCCCGCGCCCATACCCAGACCCGCACCCAGGCCGACGCCTGCGCCGGTCAGGCTGCCGGCCTCACCGCCACCGCCGGCCTGCGCCGCGTCACCCATCGCCCGGGCCGCCTTGAACTGCATGTACTTCTGCATGTCGCCGATCGCGCCCATCGAGGCCCGCTCGTCGATCGCCTTCTGGGTATCCTCGGTCGGGCTGATCGACTGGATGTACATCGCCTTGAGGGTGATGCCCAGCGCGGCGAAGTCCTCGACCACCTTCACCTTGACCGCTGCGCTCATCTCGTCGAAGAGCGCGGGCAGGTCGAACAGCCCGGCCTTGGACTCGCCCAGCAGGTCGGTCAGCCGGCTGATGACGATGCCGCGCAGATAATCCTCGATCTGGCTGGTCTGGTAGAGCCCCTGGGTGCCGACGATCTTGGCGACGAACATCTGGGGGTCACCGATCGCCATGGAGTAGCGGCCGTTCGCCCGCAGCCGGGCCAACCCCAGGTCCTTGTCGCGCAGGGCGATCGGTTCGGGTGTACCCCACTTCATGTCGATGAAGTCCCGCATGTTGACGAAGTAGACCTCCGCCTTGAAGGGGCTCTGGCCCTTGAATAAGGTCCCCAACAGGTTGATCAGCAGCGGGACGTTGGCGGTCGTGATTGTGTGTCGGCCGGGGTCGAAGGTGTCCAGCGCCTTGCCGTCGCGGTAGAACACGGCCGTCTGGTTCTCCCGCACGATGACCTGGGAGCCCAATCGAAAGTCGCCGCTGCCGCTCTGGGGCACGCGGTACACCATCTGATTCAAGCCCTGATCGGGGGCTTCGACGATATCGAAAATACGTGGCATGGGTATCCTCCTGTGATAGGTTGCCAGCTAGCTAGTTAAATATTGGGCTGATAGGATGGACGCAGAAACGTGATGAGTGATGAGTAAAACGTAAGGAGAAAAAACGTAAGAATCTGCAAGCGGGAATCGACGCAACGCATCTTACGTTTTTCGTTTTACGCTTTTTATGCTAGTCACTCGCCCCGTATGGCTTCCTCCCGCCGGCCAAAGGTCTCGTTCAAGGCAGACAAGAGGTCACCCACCCCCGCGATCGCCTGCTTGACGTTCTCATTCGCCGCCACGGCCTGCTCCAGCGTGGAGATCGCCTCATCCAGGCGAGTCACCTCGGACAGTAGCGATTCGTCGAATTGCACCAGCTTGTCCAGTTGCTCTTCCTTGACCTTCTCCGAGTCGAACAGCGGCGCATAGCCGTAGGAAGCGGTCTTGATGCGGTCGATCAGCAATTGCAGGCGACCGACCACCTTCTCCACATCGTCCATCCACAGCAAGCCGCCCGACGAGAGCAACTCGCTCTGAAGCGCAGTGATCTTGCGCCGGCGCGCCTCCAGCCTCCGAGCCAGGCTATCGCGCACGCTTTTGTCCGCTTCACGGCGCAGTTCCTTCTCCTTGTAGCCCTTGAGGCCCGGCACCTTGGAGAGTACGCGCTCCACCCAACCCATCTCGTCCTTGGCCGTGTCTACGGTGTCCATCTATTATGTCTCCTTGTGATTTGATGTTGGTTAACGGGTATTCAGGTATTGGGTATCAGGTATTGAGCAGCGACCTCCAATACCCAATACCTGATACCTCTTGTAAATCACTGCCGCATCAACGTCGTCACGTTGGGCAGCCGGTTGAACATCCAGACGCCCAGCGGGAGTCCGATGATGGTGACACACAGCAGCCAGGCCAGCACGGACCAGAGCAGGCTGAACCACCAGCCGATCAACAAGAAGTAAACCAGGCGCGTCAGGAAGAAATGCTGGCGCGCATCCCGATAGCGCCACTGCACGATCTTGCCGTGCTCCACTTCGGCCACCGTGTAGCCGCGCGGCGGCCGCAACGTCAGCACCAACGGCACGCGGTTGAGCATCCACAGCCCCAGCGGCATGCCGATGATGGTCAGGTTCAGAATCCAGGCCGCCACGATCCAGTACAGCGTCACGTGCCAGCCGATCAGGAAGAACCAGAGCACCCGGATGATGAACGGGACTTTGTTTTCTTCACGGACATAAGTAGTTGTTGTCATGAGAGACTCCTGGAACCGGGTATTGATATTGGGTATTAGATATTGGGTATTGGGTATTGGATATTGACGCCTAATACCCAATACCTGATACCCAATACCCACCCTCAACTCGCCAGAAACACTTCCGACCCGCAAAACGGGCACTTGATCACGCTCTTACCAACCAGCTCCACCTGGCCGCCGCAGTTGGGGCACTTGCGATCGGCCTTCATCTGGGAGGCCTGCCTGGAATAGAGGATGCCGTCCGCCCAGTTGATCGCCCCGCTGAACAGGTTCTTGCCCACCAGGTCCCGCACCATGTCTTGCACCCTATCCAGCGGCGTCCCCAACTCCAGCGCCACCTCGGACAGCGCGACCTTGCCCTGGGCCAGCACCATGTTCAGGATCTTCTTCTGCCTGGCGATCTCCGCGTACTCGGCGCTCTCCTGCCGGCCTTTGGTCAGCAGGTAGAGACCGCCGCCGCCCAGCGGCAGGACGAAGACCACCGCGGCGATCAGGATGCCCAGGATCGCGCCGGTAACCGTCGTTTCGTGCGTGGCTGCCTGGGTGATCAACAACGCGGTCGCAATCAGGCACGCGATCAACGCGACCGCGATCAGAATGATGCCGATAGTTCTGCCATGTCCGGGCATGTGTGGTCCTCCTTACCTTGTCTTGTCAGTTCAGATAGTCAATCGAGCCCCAATTGCCTGCGCGCACAGCGCCGCACAGCGCCCGCAATCTCCGCTGCATCCCGCGCTTCATCAGGGGTCGGATCGTCAAGGGTGTCTTTTCTCGCAGTGCCAGATGGGCCATCTGGTAGTCTTCTTCAGCACGCGCTACCCACGAGTTGGGATCAGTTATGTCGCTCATATAGCAGGGTGCCCTTCTCAATGATCTCACGCATGAAGAAATCTCTCTTCTTCAGTGCCTGTTCGACCTCCACTGGGGTTCTGACCAGGATATCCACGGGAAAGGGACGCGGTATCAGAAGGCGCGAGATTGCCCAGGATCGTTCTCGGCTGGGCGCCTCTGTCTCCATGATAACCAACAGATCCACATCGCTGTCACGCGTAGCGGTCCCCTGGGCATACGACCCGAAGAGAATGATCTTCTCGGGCCGAAGCTCTTCAACAATTCGCTTGACAGCCACCGGCAGAGTCTCGGAGACCTGTCTTTCGCAGCCCATCGGAACAATCGGCGCGGCGGAAGGAGCAGCACGCTGTATCTGAAGGGAAGCTGGCTGAGTCATCAGATGTCTCCAAACTCCGGCACCACCCGGCGATCATCCAAAACTGCTGCCACCGCCACCACCGCCGCCACCACCGAAGCCGCCACCGCCCGAGAACCCGCCACCGCCGAAGCCACCACCAGAACCGCCACCACCGCTGGAGCTGGGCTTGCTGGTGAGGGTGCGCCCCGCCTGCGAGAGCATGCTCCCCAACCCGGCGCTCATCCCTGCCAGCGAGGTACCCATGCCGCGGGACATGCCTTCCAGGGACGGCGCGCCGCCTTCCCGCGCCGTCGGCGCCGCGTGGCCGGGAACCCGAGAGCCAGCCGGCTCACCGCCCAGCGACCGGCCGCCCTGATAGATGGGCCGGCCGTACCCGCGGCCAGCGCCGTAAGGGATCCACCACGTCGGCGCCGGGGCGTCGACCCGCTCGAACTTGCGGATCCAATCCTTCTCCAGCCCGAACGCCACCGCGTAGGGCAGGTAACGCTCGAAGATGCCGGTCGCTTCCCCGACCCTGGCGTACTTCTCCAGGTTTTGCAGATAGCGCTTGAACGCCTTCCACCGGGCGACCGCGTCCGCGCCCTTCCCGGTGCGCCGCGGCATGTAGCGGGACAGGATCATCAACCCGATGGCGAACACGCCCAGGCCCAACGGCACGCAGATCACCGCGGTGGAGTACTGGCTCAGGGCGCCCAGCAGCACGAAGCCGATGAAACCGGTGGCGACCAGCGCGGCGATGCCCAGACACCCGAAGCGGTTACGGGTGGCCTCCGGGCTCTCCTTGAAGAAACCTTCGCTCACCACTTCTTCATACAACGCCTTGCGCAGCTTGGGAATCGCGGTGTAGAACTTGTTCTTCAGGTCCGAAAGCTCGACCTCGCGGCGCTTGCCGAACAGCTCCTTGATCAGGAGCTCCTCGTACGCTCGCAACGACGCGTTCGAATCCTTCAGCCGATAGACGAAGTCGGTATGGCTGCCGATGCCCAGGAAACCGGGCTCCTGGGTCTCCTCGATCTCCAGCACGCCGCGGCGGGCCAGGTCGAGGATGCTGGCCAGGATGTCCTGCATGTCGGCGCTCTCATCCAGAAGTGTGCCCGCCAGGCCCGCGGGTAGATCCGACGGCGGCTCGGGCAGGTAGTCGGCGATCAGGCCCACCGGCGCATCGCGGCCGCGGCGGTACCACCACAGGTAGAGCAATACCGGCCCGCCGATCGCCAGCAGCCCGCCCAGCGCGCCGAACCCCAGGGTCAGCACCGGGCCCCACTGCGACTGGAACGCCTGCTGCTGCGTTTTTTGCTCGGCTTCTTGATCCAGCTGCTGCTGCCACGGCTGCGGCGCGCCCGCCACGATGCCGTGCTGCCACTCGGCCACCACTTCCACCTCCTGCCCCGCGTTGATCCGGCCCTTGACCTGGATCGTGGCATCGCGCTGGCCGGGCTGGAAGGTCGCGGCGCCCTGCGCGCCGTACAGGCCGTAGTTGGTGAAGGTCGCGCCGTCGGGCACGTGCAGCGTGATCACGGAGGTTTGGGTGGGGAACGGGTTGCCGCTGGGGATGGCTTTCCAGTAAAGCTGATCCACGCCGTTATCAGGATAATAGCGCAGCGACCCCGAGACGGTATAGCCGATCACGATCGTGCGGCGGGTGTCGGTGCTGGGCGGGAAGTTGTAGCGGACCTTGAGGTAGCCGCCTTCCTGGAATGTCCGGTACGTGTAGGGGGCGTCGGTGTTGGCGAGGGCGTACTGTTGCCCGCCCAACTCGCCCACCGTGACATCGCTGATGTTGCTCAGGCGGTTGAGCGCGATCTCGCGCTGGCCGTAGCGAAAGGCGCCGGAGGTGAACACCAGTTCCTGGGTCTCGATCACGCGCATATCGCCATTCTTCTGCACGGTGATATCCACGTCGTAGCGCTGCCAATAGAGCGTCTTGTCCTGCGCCTGGGCCACGCCGGCCAAGGCCAGGACCAGCGCCAACACCAGTAACACGCTGTTCAACCACTTGTATCTCATCAAGCTATACCTCCCTCGCCCAATGTGGGAGCCAGTCTTGCACAGCGCCCCGCACTTCTGCTAGAGCCGGTCTCCGATGGCTCGATTGAGCCTTGGTCCCGAGCTCAGGCCGAGGGGCGCACCGAAGTCCGTGTCCCCTGGCGCTGGGTGAAACCAGCCAGAGCATGTTCGGATAGACTCCTGAGGAAAACCAACGTTTCTATTGTACCACACTACGCAATGCCAACAGAATGCGTGCCGACAGGCGGC
>PHCA01000144.1:5722-7080 GCA_002842085.1 Chloroflexi bacterium HGW-Chloroflexi-1 | reverse complement strand
TTGTCCTGCTCCTGGCGGAACACCCGGTAATACTCCTGCCCGCAGACGCGGCAGAAGCGGAGCGGGAATAGCAGCTTGTCCCCCCCGCCCGGCGCGTAATACTGCCCCTCCAGCGTCAATTGCCGCGTCTCGGGCGCTTCCAGGGTCGCATACACCGCGCCGCCCTGGCTGATGAATTGGTGCAGTTTGAACGCGAACGCCCGCCCGCCGTCGGGCATGTGAACCTGCGTGCCCAGGAGGAGCATCTCACGCAGTCGCGCCTCACACAACTCAGGATCGGTCTCGGTGATCTCCGCCAACTGGCGGGCGCCCTCGGCCAGGGTCGTCGGGATGCGCCGGCGCAGGACACTGCCGCCGCCCTGCGGCGCCTTATCCTCGTACAACCCGAAGGTGGCCTCGATCCAACCGCTGAGGGGATTGGCGGCAAAGGCCGGCCAGTCGTCCGCGGCCGGCAAGGGTGCGCCGAGGACCTGGCGCAAGGACGCGGCATCGGCCGGCGCGCCGTGCGGGATCACCCGGCGCAAGGTCTCCTCGACGACATGCTCCGGCTTGAGCTGCACCCCAAAGAACTTGGTCGCAAATTGCGCCACCGCTTCCCGCCGCTGCCCCTGTGAGTCCCCGCTAACCATGGTGGCGCTGGTGCCGATGCAGACCAGGTCGGGATTGCCGCTGCGCTCCCGCAGGCGCCGGATCAGCAGGCTGACGTCCGCGCCTTGCCGCCCGCGGTAGGTGTGCAGCTCGTCCATCACCAGGAAGCGCAACGCGGAGGACGTCCGGTCGATGAAGTGGCGCTCGCGCGGGCGCACCAGCATCAACTCCAGCATCACATAGTTGGTCAGCAGGATATGCGGCGGGTTCTGCTGGATACGCAGCTTCTCTGCGTCGCTTTCCTGACCTGTGTACTTCGCGAACCGGACGGGCATCGGCCTGCCCATGCGTGCTTGATACCGGTCGGCCAACTCCTGCAGCGCAGCCTCCTGCGAGTTGACCAGCGCGTTCATGGGGTAGACGACGATGGCCCAGACGCGCGATTCTGTGGGGTTCCCGCGCAGGACGGCATCGAAGATAGGCAGGAAGTAGGTCAGCGTCTTGCCGGAGCCTGTGCCGCTGGTTACAACGAAGTGTTGTTTCGCAAGTCCCTTGCTCACCGCCTCTTTCTGGTGCCGGTACAGTCGAAACGACTGCCCCTTCTCATCCCGAAAAATATCGGCGCAACCAGGGTGCAGCATGGCCCCCGACAACTCCTCGACCGTTTCCACCTTCTCGTATGCGAGGTTGAGCTGTAGCAGCGCGTCCGGCCACAGGGCGCGGTCGTCAAAGATGCCGCGGCTGATGAAGTCCAGGATACGATCATCGGT
>PHCA01000144.1:0-5682 GCA_002842085.1 Chloroflexi bacterium HGW-Chloroflexi-1 | reverse complement strand
CCGTGCTGCAATGATGGCAGCGCTGCCCCGATTCCTGAGGCAACTGGGAACCATCCCTTTGGGACAGGATGACGGGCATGAAGCCGGCCAGCCGTCAGGCATCTGGTCGGCTTCACTGCTTAATTGCGCCCATTATACCGGGATAACGCCGGTCATGCAACCTGTCGCGGAACCATCCTATGCACCCCGGTCAACCAGATGCCTATGGACATCCCATGAACACATTGCTCATAGAGTGTTCATAGAAGGACCGAAGAAAGCGTATAGCGGGTCCAGCGCCCGGTGCCTTGGCGTTGCAGCTTACCGTTGCGGTGCATCCTCTGGAGAAGATAGGAGACCTGCCGATACTCCAAGTGTAGTTTTCTCGGCCGCCGACTATCACCCGCCAGGCATGGCGTCCGGGCACAAGAACTCCACCCGAATGCCATGTCGCTTGAGTGGTTCTCGGTAATACCACCAATCGGCATCCATCGCGTTGAGGATGGGTGGCCGTTCCGGATGGGCTACAGCGACCGCCACGAACTTGCGGTCGGAGCGGTCAAAGCCGACCAGCCGCTCATCATTCGGGAATTCCGCGAATAGCTGATCGTCCCCTGACGCCGCCAGTGAAGTGAGGTGAACTTGTTCGCAGCGTTGGGAATTGTGGCGATTGACCAGGACCCATTTCAGAAACCGATCGCCGATGCCGGGCTGTCCCGATGATCTGAGGTTGCGCTGGTACTCTCCCAGGATGCGCCAATCGTCGTCCAGCACCAGCGTGTGCCTGCGCTCGATCTCTCTCAACTCGCGGATGCATGTTTCGATACAGTTCGGAGAGGCTTGCGGCGACACCTTGTTGGCTACGATCGGGACATTGGTGTCTACGATGACCTTCATGCCGGTTGCGCCGCCTTTCCAGCCTGTTTGCGCCGCATCTCGGCCTCAGACATGGCAACCAACTCACCCATCTCATCCCCGAAGAAGTCCTGAGGCCAGTTGGTGATGTTACCGAAAGAATCAAGCTGCAATCGTTCCAGTCTGGACGCGCCGTTCCCGATAGTGGTGAAGTAGAGCGCCACCTGTTCAGGGCGCAGCTTTTCTTCGGCCACCCGCCTTTGCAGCCTGCGCAGGAGATGCTCGCTGTGGCTTTCCAGGATGATCTGTATGCGCCGCTCTTTGACCACCTCCGCGAAGACATCGGCAAGACCGGCTTGCACGGCCGGGTGCAGGTGGATCTCCGGCTGCTCCAGCAGAAGGATGGAACCTTCTGGCGCGTAGTAACATAGCACAAGCACCGGTAGGACTTGCGACACGCCGAAGCCGACATCGGTGATCAGCACTTCGGCGCTTTCGCCGGTTTGCCTGACCTTGACCTCGTATTCTCTGGCAGATGGGGTCACAGATTGCAGTGTGAAGTCAGATATCAAGCCAAGCCGCTTGAGCCACTCGGCCACACATTGCTCCACAGGCCGCACCACGGGAGCGACGGCCGAGTCCATCGAGCCGTTACGTGTCCGTGCCGCGATCAGCGCCGGAATGGCGCCTTCGCCTCTGGCGCCGACATCGCCTGGCACGGCGCCCGTCCACAGATAACTCCGATGTGGGTATTCCCGCAGTGGCCCCAGGTAGTACAAGCGGTCAAACAACCTTTCGAACTCACTAGAGAAGTCTTCGAAATCTCCTGTCTTGCCGTACCGGGTGTCCACCTCTCTGGGAAAACCGTAGAAACGATCCGGTGCAGGCAGGTTGCTTGTCGCTTCCATCACCTCGCGGTTCGGATACCCTTCTGCGACAAGGCGATAACCCGGAGCAACGCCAAGGACTCTCTCGCGAAAGCGATAGGTGAAACGCTCGACTTGCATCACATCCAGTTCCCCGGCACGAATCGCGCGAATGGTCGCGCTGAAGCTGATCTCGTCGGCGGGGATGGCTGCCTTTGTCTCGCGCAGGGCCGGCCGGGCGAGTGGTCCCGACAGGAGCGCGCCCTGCGGCTGCCAGCGCAACTCGAAGTCCAGCGATCTCTCAAGCTGATGGCGGTGAAGGATGTTGTGGAAGGAGCCCAGGTTGATCAATGATCGCTCGTCGCCCAGGTGGAGCACACGTTGCCGGTCCTTGATGTCTACAGTCTGCTTGAGTAAGAGCAGGAATTGCAGGATGCTGGTCTTGCCGGAGCTGTTGGCCCCGAACAAGCCGGTGATGGGCGCCAGCCGCATCTCCCCGGTGTCAGCCCAGGACTTGAAATTTCGGATATGCATTGCGGTGATCATCGAAAAACCTCTCCTTACCGGCCACTTTCGCACTTCTGGCAGCCTCAAGCATTATACCTCAAACAGACGCTCTCGTCTGGTCGTCTCTTTCGCTTTCTCCACCGCCAACCTTCCCACCTCACTCCACGCCACCACCAACCCGTTGTACGGCAGCGCCTCCTGCGCCCAGCCCTTCCGCTCGCAGATCGTATACAGCCGATATGCCAGGTCGCGGGCGGTGTCGCCCAGGCCGCCGACCTGGCTCAACAGTGGCGGCCGGCCGGCGAACTTGGGCGGGATCTCAATCAGCGCCTTGTTGATCAGCACCGCGACGGGGTTCAGGTCACTGGCATGCGCCTCCAGCCCCAGGCGCTGCGCCTCCAGCGGGATCGAGCCGCCGCCCGCGAAGGGATCGAGCAGAGGCGGCGGGTTGCCGTCCGTGGCCTTCAGGATCTCGGCCCGCGCCCGGCCCAGCACCTCCTCGTTGTTGACGTTCTCCCACTTGACCAGCTCCTCGATGAGCCGGAAGAGGCGCTGGCGCTCGACATCCTGGGCGGCATCGGTAGGGAACTGTTCCGGGTGGCTGGACGGATCGTCCACGATAGGGATCGTCCACGATAGAGGCGCAGATCACCGCGCGGCACGCGGCCAGTGGCCGTCGCGCCCACCACAGGTGCAGCGTGCTCGGGTGGCCGTGACCCCTACGGGTGGACTTCTCGCGCGCCGATTCCTTGTTGATGGCTTCGAGGGGCAGGGCGACTTCGATGAGCTTGCGGTTGTAGGTCATGCTATTTCCTGGAGCCAGACTTGCTTACAACTTGCTTATAACTTGCTTACTCATGCTCATCAGAAGGATGACTTGGCGTCGGGGGAACTGTTGGGCGGACGGTGATTTCCGTAATCAGCCGATTCATCTCGCGCCAGCATTTATCGAATGAATCGGCGCGGCGCGCGGCCGCCAGATCGAAGATCGCCGCCAGCGCCGGTTGATCCAGGGTCTCAACGTAGTGACGGTCGCCGGTCATGCGGTCAGCCAGCCATTCTTTGGCGCCCTGCACGGTTTCAGGTTGAGCAGGAGGCGCCAGGTCAGTTCGCAGGCCTCGGCGACCGCGCAGCGACTCGGCGGCCGCCAGAAACCACGCCTCGAACTCATGTTTGGCTAACACCACCGAGATCGGAACATCCCCACGCACGGCGCTTGCACGGCCGAGCAGATTTGGCCCCAACAGCGCAGGGCAGTCCTCGTCGCTGTCCAACAAGATCAGAATGGCGCCGCCGCCGCCAACCTTACGTGCTGCCAACTCGACCGCCCGCTCCAACTCTCCGGCCTGAAGGAGCTTGCTCTTGGTGATCCGGATCGGTTGTTCGACCTGGAGCGCAAGCGTTGGATCAAGGGCGCTCGCCAGGCGGCGTAGCAAAACAGGGACCGCCTGCACCTCACCGTGCCCCTCGACGATACAGGCGAGGCGCATCACGCATCTCCTTTGTCAAAGAGGCGCAGTTGCCGGCCACTCAACTCTTTGGCGGCGGGGTCCGGAGCCAATTGGTTAAGACGCAATAGCTCACCCGCAGTGTACAAACGGTCGCGCATCGCTGACTTTCCTGCCTCGTCCAAAGAGCCGATCGTTGTCGTGCCCGCATCGGCAACCACTGCCAGGATGGCGTCAGTATTCAATTGCGGGTTGTCCAAGAGATCGGGGCTATGGCTGGTCACCAGGACTTGGGTGTTACGGCTGGCATCGCGCAAACTGTCGATCAACACACCCGCTGCGGCCGGATGCAAAGCCAATTCTGGCTCTTCGATCCCGACCAGCGGCACGTAGGGGTCGGCGCCAGTGCCATTGCCCGATTGCAGCAGGGCGACGAGAATGCCCAGCGCGCGCAGCGTACCGTCCGACATATTGGCGGCCAGAAACCGCCAGGGAAACTCAGAACCCGCGACATCTTGACCGAACTCCAATGTTTCTTTGGGACCGAGAACCCGGTGCTCAACCCGGCGTATTCCCGGAACGATCTTGCCGAGATACTCTTCGATACGTTGCTTGGTCGCAGGGTTCCGGGCCTCCAACTGCGCCAACACGCTGGCAAGGTTGCTACCATCACGCGCCAGAAGCCGGCCGGAGTCGGGGGGCTGCAAGTCACGGATGCGATCGGGATTCAAGCTGTAGAAACCCATATTGGAAAATGCGTCGTAGACAGGGCGGAACTCGGGGAGCCCTGAGGCATTCACCAGGTAGAGCCGGTCGGAAGATACGGCAGGCGCCGTCTTGATGCTCACGGAGGTCAGGCTTCCGTTCTCGACACGGAAGTGATGCCCACCCAACTCGTAGACGAAACACTCTTCTTGCTGGACCTCATACCCTCCACCGCGTTGCGAACCAATCCGGAAAGCATAATGGCCGCTCTCCCCGCTCCGCAAAGTGAAATTCAGCCGCATCCCGAAATGCGTGGGATGACCACCCGACCGGCGGCGCACGTCATTGATCCCGCCGCGGTCGCGCAGCGCGTGGTCTAACGACGTCCGCAACGCATCGGCCACAAAGCGCAGCGCGTCCAGGAAATTGCTCTTGCCGGCGCCGTTAGGCCCTACCAGGAATGTCAGTGGTCCAAGCTGGACATCGCAGGCCGCGATACTCTTGTAATTCTTGAGCACGACCCGTCGCAGAAAGGTTGAGTCTCTCATGCTGTCGCTTCCTCCCCACGGTCCCACAGTTCGCGCCAGTCATAGTTGACGCTCGTCGCGCCGAAGTCCGGCTTGCGCGTGAATGGACGCTGTACGTATTTTACCACACAGCCGGCAGGCGCGCTATAGGTCGGCCGCTCCACACCCACCAGCGATGCCTCACTGAAGTCGGACGCGGATGGCGCTTCCACCAACGCAGGATACCGCGCACGGCTGCGCCACGGGCGAGGTCTTCGAGTCGGGACATAGGATTGCTCAAACCCATGAATAACAGAGCCGCGCCCCCAAGATCTCTTGGGATCGCGGCCTCATTTGCTCACCACGAACAACAATGCTAAAATGATGACAGCGATGCCCCGTCCTGGGACCCTCAGGATGCGGGCGTGAAGCCGGCCAGTACCACCTGGCCGGCTTCACTGCTTGATTGCGCCCATTATACCGGGATAACGCCGCTCGTGCAACTTATCGCGGAAGGGCCGCCCGTATTGATTGTCAGACGCGAGCGTTCCTTCACACTGGTGTGAGGCCGATTGTTGTCCCGGGACTCATGCCAGGCGGCCAATCCGATGATTCACAGCACACGTAACCTGCTTCTGATCCTGGTCGCTGCTCCAGAACGCGCACCGCTCCGCCCCGCGCGCCAGATCCGCTACCGCAGCGGCCAGCGCGCGGCGGGCGGCCATCCCGCCCCAGGTCGTGCCGCGCCAACTCAAGCGCGCCGCCTCCCGTTCCAGCGTCTCGGCCTGACGCTGCAAACCACAGGCCAATTGCGCC
>PHCA01000143.1 GCA_002842085.1 Chloroflexi bacterium HGW-Chloroflexi-1 | reverse complement strand
CGTCCCAGGGGCAGGCGGTCGGCGGGGGCGGGTCTGTGGGTCGGCGGTGGGTGGTGGGCACGGTGCGGGGTCACGGGCCTAACATTGCTTCCACCTGACGCCCTGGGCATCGGCGGCCTCGACCGCCTCGGCGGTGATGACGGCCTTGTCGTGGATGCTAATCAACGGGAGGTGACGGTAGACGAAGCAAATCTCATCGCCGTGCATCTCCTCCAGAAATTCGCGCATGAAGGCCAGCCCGGAGCAGGCCGGGCACTGGAAATCGGCGTACTCGATGAAGATAATGGGAGCATCAATGGACCCGTGGACGTGATCCTCCTCCGTCACCGGCGGAATGCGGGATTCGACCGGAACGTCGAACGGTGACGCCACGCAAGTGGCCGGGCCGGAAGGTGTCGCACTGGCGGGTGGCGCGGGAGTGGCTGTCTCTGGGGCAGAGGTGGGCGGGGGGATGGGTGTTGGGCTTGCCGCTTCTCCGTGACATCCGACGGCCAGTCCCAGTAGGAAAACAGTCAGTAACAGCGCAAGTTTGCGCATAGAGAAACTCCTTTGTTTCATGGATGAGCGATATTGTACCACAAAGAGGCAAACTTGGCTACTGGGATCAGACACAGAGGTGCAAATGGGCCATTTGGCAAGCAGCCCCATTTGGGGTACAATGTCGTGGCTTCTGTCTACGGAAGGGAGAGATGATGGCCAAGAGACGCAAACCGCGAGCCGTGGTGGAAGATCGGATTGAGATAGCCGCCTCACCTGAGGTACTGTGGACCTGCATCGCCGACCTCGGCAAGTGGCCCGATTGGTTTCCAGCACTGGTCGAAGCAGCATGGATCGCCGGTACCCCATGGACTGTAGGGGCACAGTTCCGCCGGGCCGTGACGTGTGGCTTTCCTCTCGGCAAGGTGACCGTGGTTGCTACCATCGTCGAGATCAGCCCCGCGCCTTACGTGGCCTGGGAGGGACAGGTGATGGGGATGGAGATGGTCCAGGGTTTCC
Organism: Chloroflexi bacterium HGW-Chloroflexi-1; assembly: GCA_002842085.1. GTDB lineage: Bacteria > Chloroflexota > Anaerolineae > CG2-30-64-16 > CG2-30-64-16 > CG2-30-64-16. The sequence continues at coordinate 4,712 of PHCA01000143.1, read as the reverse complement.
GTTTCGATGCCACGGCTAATGGCACCGAAGTGCTCAGCCGCCACGAGTTCTATGGTTCGCTGGTGCTGTTGGCCCGGCTCTTGTTCCTCACTCGGCGCGTGCACAAGATCTACCAGGCGGCCCTGGAGGGGCTCAAGGCTTACGTCGAGACGGGGGTCGTGCAAATGAGGATGCCGATGTAGGCTTGTTGCGATTGTGCCTGTGGTTGGAGGATTGAAGTGAAGGAACGATGGAGGGGAGCGAACAATGTGCAGGACCAGAACAATCCTGACCCTGGCGCTGGTGTTGCTCGTCGCGTGCCTGGTGCTCACCACCTCTGCGCCGCCCATCACGCCGTCGCCCACCACCACTCCATTGGCGACAGGCGACGAAGCAGTCTTCGCACAAAAAAGGGAGCACATGGTGATCGAGACGATTGAGAGACGCGGCATCACCGACAAAGACGTGTTGCACGCTATGCGTGCTGTTGCCCGTCACCTGTTCGTCCCTGAGGAAGAGCGCGACTGGGCCTACGGCGACTTCCCGCTGCCCATCGGCTACGGCCGGACCATCTCCCAGCCCTACATCGTCGCTCTGATGACCGACCTGCTGGAGTTGAGGGAGGGGGACAAGGTGCTGGAAATCGGCACGGGCTCCGGCTACCAGGCTGCCATCCTGGCTGAGATTCCCGGCGTCGAGGTCTACACCATCGAAATTGTCTCCCCACTGGCCAAAAGCGCCCGCCAGCGGCTGGAGAGCCTGGGTTACGCCAACGTCCACTGCCAGGAGGGGGATGGCTACTACGGCTGGCCCGAACACGGCCCCTTCGACGCCATCATCGTCACCGCCGCCCCCGACCACGTGCCGCAGCCGTTGGCGGATCAACTGGCCAAGGGGGGCCGGATGGTGATCCCCGTCGGGCCGCCAGGCGGCTACCAGACGCTGTGGAAGTTCGTCAAGCAGCCGGATGGGGAATTGCAGGCTTTCAATATGGGAGGCGTCGCCTTCGTCCCGTTTACCGGTGAGGGGACGAAGGGGAGCGAGGAACACGGATGGCCGCCGCCGTGACTAGACTTTCGCGCTGCAAGCCCCTCCTTTTCCTGCCTACAGGGGAGATGGGGGCGGTTCCGGCGGCGATATTTCGCAGTCCTTTCGCCGCTAACGGGACTTGACAGAATCCCTGAATAATGCTATCATAATACCGGTGAGTCAGGACAGTGACTCGATGAAGCGAGAAGATAAAATGCCCCCCCCCCACACATACTCCTTCTTCGTTAGCGTTCTTGAGCAGAGATCGCGCTGCGTATAAGCACCATCACCGGTGGGATATTCTACCGAGTGAGAGGTGCTTTTTTGCATTTGAGAAGGAATGTGTTGCATAGTTGAGAGAAAATGCATGAGTAACTATCCCTTGCAGAAGGAGGATAACAATGAACACGATCATCGAAACCAAATCGTTGACCAAGACTTATCAGTCCAACGGTGCAGTTGTGCATGCGCTACGTGATGTGGACCTCAAGGTCGAAAGGGGCGAGTTTGTTGCCGTGATGGGGCCCTCAGGCTCTGGTAAGTCAACGCTGCTGCACCTGCTCGGCGGGCTAGACAGCCCGACCTCGGGCAAAATCTATCTAAACGGCACACGAGTGGACAACCAGAGCGAAACCCAACTGGCGGTGATGCGCCGTAAGAGCGTGGGCTTCGTGTTTCAGTTCTTCAACCTGATCGGCAATCTGACCGTGGCTGATAACATCGAACTGCCGGGCCTGCTCATCGGCCGGCCGCGGCGCGAGTTGAAACGCAATCGCGAGGAACTGTTGGCGCAATTGGGCATAGCCGATAGGGCAAACTTTGCCCCGGCACGTCTATCCGGCGGGGAACAACAGCGCGTGGCACTGGCCCGGGCGCTGATCAATGAACCATCTGTGCTGCTGGTTGATGAACCGACGGGGAACCTGGACAGCAAAAGCGGTGCCGAAGTAGTGGCACTTCTGTGCGAGTTTCACGCACGGGGTCAGACGATCGTGTTGGTCACGCACGATGCCAAAGTTGCGAGCGCGGCCGAACGGATTGTATTTTTCCACGATGGCACGGTGATCGCTGGGATGCACATGGGTTCCAAGCGCAGTCAACCCGACATCGTACTTCAAAAACTAGTGGAACTGGGGGGGTGACCATGCTTGCCATCTGGCGTCAGGCCAAAGCCGACTTATTGACACGCTGCGTTCAATCGGTCTTGATCTTGCTGACAGTGATTGGAGCGGCTACGTTGATCACAATTGGATTAACCACAACGAGCAGTGCGCGCCGGCCGTTCGAGCGTGTCTTTGAGGCCGCCAACGGCGCGCACATCTGGATCACCCTGCGCGGCAGTGAGGAGGACATCCGTGACGCGGCGGCCAAACTCGCTGCCCTGCCCGGTGTGGAGGCCAGCACGGACATACGGCGCATAACGATTGGCGAACTCTTCATGAGCGGTGAACACGAGACGCTTTATCTGGAAGGGATCAGTCTTGAACTCCCGCAGGTGGCTCGTCCGGTGATGACGGCCGGGCGCTACTTCACGACCGGTGATACGAACGCGATCATCCTGGACAAGAATATGGCGCGTGAGAGGAACGTAAGTGTCGGCGATACGGTAGAGTTTGTAACACCGCAGGGGCGCAAACCACTGTGCGTCGTCGGACTGGCGATCAACGTCGAAAAGGGGGTGTATTCTCCCTCTGGAGGGCGGTCGCTCAATTTCGTGCCGGAGTCGCTGCTGCCGACACTTATGCAGAAGCTGACCCAGGACTACGGTCAGGTCGGGCTGCGGCTGTACGACGAGGATAGCGTACGGACAATTTGGCAGGCGGCACAAGTAGCAGCGGGCAACGTGACGTACGACTACAAGGACTGGCGAGACGTGCGCGATTCAACGGGCAATCTTGCGCGCATCAACACAGTCTTCCTGCTGGTCTTTGGGCTGTTCGCAATGCTCTCGGCCGGATTCATCATCGCCGCGACCATCGGCGGGACAGTGCTGGCGCAGTATCGGGCAATCGGACTGCTCAAGGCTATCGGGTTCACTGGCCGGCAGATCACGCTTCTGTTTGTGGCGGAGAATATGCTGTTAGGGCTGCTAGGCGGCGTGATCGGATTGATAGGAGGACTGGCAGCGTCACCATTGGCTTTGCAGCCTATTGCCGAAGCACTAAACGCCCCACCGGTCCCGGTGATTGACCCAGTCGTGGTCGGCCTGGTGCTGTGCGGTACGGTGGGGCTGACTGCCATCTTCAGCCTATGGCCGGCGAGGCAGGCCAGCCGGGTGCCGCCGGTGCAGGCCATCCGGTTTGGGCCCGAGATGCCGCAGGTGTGGCCATCGCAACTGGCACAGTTGGCGGCGCGGCTCAAACTCTCGGCTGTCCTTGTGTTGGGCCTCAAAGATACCTACGCCCGGCCAGGCCGGGCCGTGCTGACGACGCTCAGCGTGGGACTGGGCGTACTGGCAGTAGTGTTCGCACTGGGATTGACTGTGACATTGGACCGGTTTATCGCAGACCCGTCTCTGTTCGGCGTTGTATACGATGCCTCTTTCCGGCGCAACCATGATTACGTGTCCGACGCGGAAGCACGCAGCGCGATGGCAGCCCGACCTGAATTCAGGGCCTTTTACGGCGATGTTTGGAACACCGTGCGACTATCTGGCACCGAGACAACCTTTTTTGCGGGTTTCCTGGAGGGCGATCTGGAAGCCTTCGACTTCGATATCACCGCCGGGCGCATGTTCCAATCGCCCAACGAAGCCGTCGCCGGCGAAGGCTTGCTGCGTATGGCGGGTAAGTCGGTCGGCGACGAACTGAGTGTGGGAACGGCAAGTGGCCCTCTTGTTTTGAAAATCGTCGGTGTCACCTCTTTGACCGGATTGGACAACAGCAGCCGGATATTTCTGGCCAGTATGGATACACTGCGGCAATTGGGGTCGGACGCCGAACCACTTATCTATCGCGTCAATCTGCGCGAAGACAGTGACGCCAAAACGTTTGTCATGGCTGTGGAAAAGGATACCGATGGCCTACTGCTGGGCGAAGTGGTGGATCATACCCCGCCGCGTGAGATTCTGCTACTACGCCCGGTAGTTGCTGGGCTAGCGCTGGCATTGAGCCTCATTGCGTTGATGAGCGTGCTCAACAGTGTGTTGATGGGTGTACGTGAGCGTGTGCGCGATCTGGCGACGTTTAAGGCCGTAGGGTTGACACCGGGTCAAGTGATGAGCACAGTACTGGTGGGAGCGGTCGCGCTGGCGCTCGTTGCCATTGTAGTGGGCTTGCCAGTAGGCGTCGTTTTCACGTACGGAGCATTTGTTGGCTTGGCGCGATGGCAGGGCTTCACACGCGCCATGCCATTCGTGGTGAATTGGTTAGGGTTAGCCCTGGTGCCATTTGGCATGCTCCTCGTCGCGGCGCTGGGGGCAGCGCTGCCGGCGCGTTGGGCAGCGCGTATCAAAGTCGTTGACTTGCTGCGGTACGAGTGACACATTTTCTCGTGAGGATGGCTCCGGTGACAGACGTAGTTCAACTAGCGCCAGGTGTGCGTCTATCCGCGATGGACACGAGTACGCTTGATACGACCTATATGGCCCACATGCCAGATGACCGGCGGTTGCAGCTTTCCGAACAACTGTACCATCTAATGAGGTGTATGGACAACCCGCGTTCTTTGGCCGCACTGGCTGACGATTTCTGCCAACAGACCGG
>PHCA01000142.1 GCA_002842085.1 Chloroflexi bacterium HGW-Chloroflexi-1 | reverse complement strand
GGTCGCCAAAGCGCCGATCTCGCGCACGGTGACCAGGCTCACCAGGAGCAGCAACAGCCCGAAGCCGACCAGGTGGATCAGTCCCTCCTGGGCCGGTTCGATCCGCTTGCGCCGAATGGCCTCGACCAGCACGAACAGCAGGCGTCCGCCGTCCAACGCGGGGAGTGGCAACAGATTGGTGATGCCCAGCGCGGCGCTCAGCAGCCCCATGAACCACAACACCGGCTGGAACGAGTCGATGGCGATGGCCGAGCGGACCACCTCGCCGGTGGTGGCGGCGATACCGACCGGGCCGAGGAACCCGGCCTCGCTGATCGGGCGGCCCTCGCGGATCAACGACGCCGGGATGCTGAAGGTCATCCAGATGATGCTGCCCGTGGTGCTGACGCCGTCCCGGGCGGCCTCCCAGATCTTTGCCGGTCGCAGCGCGAGCATTATCTGGAGCCCGAGTGCGCCCTCGCCCGCGGGCGGGTGTGAGCGCGGTGTCATAGTGACGTGCAGTGACTCGGTCGCCCCGGACACGGGGTCGGTGCGCACGATCTCGTAGGTCACCGCTGCGTTCAGGTGGGCCTGCGTGTGCATCTGCAGGTCCTCCAGGGTCATCAGGGGGGTATCATAGGCCGCGACGATGCGATCGCCGACTCGCAACCCGGCCGCCTCGGCGGGCGAGCCCGGGGAAACGCCCGCGACGATCACGCCGGGACGACTGCTGTCGGGCACGCCGGTCAGCAGCGTCAACCCGGCGAACAGGACGATCGCCAACAGGAAGTTCATCCCCGCGCCCGCCAGGAGCGTCGCCGTACGAGCGAGTTTGGACGCGGCCGCAAAGCTGCCCGGTTCGGTAGGGTCCTCCTCGCCGCGCATGCGCGCAAAGCCACCGAAGGGGATGAGGTTGATAGTATACACCGTGCCGTCGCGCACGCCCAACGTGATCAGACGCGGCGGGTAGCCGAAGCCGAACTCCTCCACGACGATCCCGTTCCGCTTGGCTACGAGAAGGTGCCCGAGCTCGTGCACGAACACGATGATGCTCATTATGATCAAGAAAGAGGTTGCGAATAGCCTTACCGATAGAGCGATTCTTGGCTGACGAGGGCACTTCCGGCCTGAGATCTGCTCACAAACCTTCGCAAGGGTTCTATGCCTGAGCAGTTACTCCGTTTGATTATACCCCGCACCCGACTATCTGGCAACTCGGCTCGGTTTACCGCGTGATGCGGGTGCCGGCGTGGGCGTGCGGGTCTGCCAGCACGGCGCGCACCAGGTCCGGTTCGAGTCCGGAGATGATCTGCACAGCAGCCAGGCCCGGCATCGTCTGCACCAGTGCCATCATCTCGGCCACCTTGGCCGCCATCCCGCCGGTCACATCCACGCCGCGGGAGCCCCCCAACACCTGCATCAGCGCGGGCAGCCGGTCGGGCGTGATCTCATCGATCAATGCGGTCGGTGTCCCGCTGGTCGGGTCGGCGGTCAAGACGCCGGCGACATCGCCCACGAGCACGACGCGGTTCGGCTCCAGCCGGGGGGCCAGCCAACGAAAAATCTCCTCGGTCGAGATGATGGCGCCGCCGCGCACGTCATCCAACGCCACATCGCCATAGACGACCGGCGCCAGACCGCTTGCCAGGGCCGCGCGTAGCGGACGTTCCTCCAGCGCGATCAGTACCCCATCACGGCAGCGCGCCGAGGCGGAGGGCTGCACCGGCAGGGCGGGCACGCCGGCATCCCACAACGCCCCGACCACCAGGCGGTTCAGCTCGGCGGCGACACTGGCCGTCTCCGCATAGCCGCGCCAGCCCGCGGGCGTGGTCACGCCATCCCGCGTGCCGTGCTCGCGAGCGATCACATGCCCGAATGACCCGCTGCCGTGCCCGATCAGTAGCCGCAAACCCGGTCGGTCAGCCAACGCGCCGGCGATTTCGGCCGCCAGGCGGGTCAATACGTCGGCGCGTAACGCGCGCGGGCGGGTCTTGTCGGTCAGCAGCGATCCGCCCAGTTTCAGGAAGACCAGTTCGTTCATGGGAATCCCCAATCCGCAATCCCCAATCCGCAATCCGCAATCCGCGTCTCACCGTCACCGTCCCGTCCTCGATCGTCACCCAGTCGCCCGCCTGGATCGCGGTGATGTCGATCTGGTCCACCATCGGGATGTCGGCGATGATGGCGCCCACGGCAACGATGGCCTCGCTCTCGGCGTTGATCAGGGCGACGGGCGCATGCCCGCTTCGGCCCATGCGCAAGATGGTATACGAGCCGACAGTGCTGCCCTTGCCGGTCGGGAAGACCAGCACCGAGCCGGCCACGGATTGCCCCTGCAGCGGGTGGCCCGGCTCCAGCACCACGCCGGTATCAGGGTCGACGCCGCCCAGAAACCCAATCGGCGCGGGGGAGACCAGCGCCCGGCCCGCGGCGCGCCCGGCATGGATCACGCGACCGTGGAGTTTGAATGTTTCAGTCATAGCAAGATCTCTACTTGCGCCAGGCCGCTGTCACCGCCTGCAACAGGTCCCGGTCGCTCTCGGGCGGCACGGTGCGCGGGTCGAGCAGCAGTTGGCCTTCGGCGATGCGACCCACGACCGGCGGGTCCCCTACCCGGAGCGCGGTCGCCAGGGTGTCCGGCGCGGTGGTGGCCAGGGCCAGGGCCTGGGTTGGCAGCTCTTCGCCGGGTAACGAGCCGCCCCCGACGGTCGAAAATGCCGGCGCCACGGCCGCTGGGATGCCGGCGCTGCGCAGTGCGGCGGCCCAATCCGCGGCGCGTGCGGCCAACGCGTCCAGCGGCGTGGCAATCATCCGCCAGACCGGCACGCCAGCGGGTGGTGGCGCAGTTGGGCGACCAGCGCCTTGCGGCCGACGATCAGCCCGGCCTGCGGCCCACCCAGCAGCTTGTCACCGCTGAAGGTGACCAGATCGGCGCCAGCGGCCACGCTTTGTTGGACCATCGGCTCCGGGGCCAGACCGTAACGCGCTGTGTCTAACAGCGTGCCGCTGCCCAGGTCATACACTACCCCCACGCCGGCCGCGTGTCCCAGCGCGACCATCTCGGCCAGCGGCACTTCAGCGGTGAAACCGATCTGCCGGAAATTGGAGGAATGGGTGCGCAGCAACAACGCGGTCTCGGGGCCGATGGCCGCCTGGAAATCATCGGGGTGGGTGCGGTTGGTCGTGCCCACTTCGACCAGGCGGGCGCCGCTTTGCCGCAGCACGTCCGGGATCCGGAACCCGCCGCCGATCTCCACCAGTTGGCCGCGAGAGATGATCACCTCCCGGCCCCGGGCCAGCGCGGAGAGGGCCAGGAAGACCGCGCCGGCGTTGTTGTTGACGACCAGGGCCGCCTCAGCGCCGCTGAGCGTGCAGAGCAGCTCCTCGGCGTGCAGATAGCGGGAGCCGCGCGCGCCCGCCTCCAGGTCGTATTCCAGGTTGCTGTAGCCGCGGGCCACGGCGTCCATTGCCGCTCTCGCCGCCCGGCTGAGCGGCGCGCGGCCCAGGTTGGTGTGGATGATCACGCCGGTTGCGTTGATCACCGGGTACAGGGTGCCGCGCGCCATGTCGGCCAGCCGGCGCAGCGCGTCTTCGGCCAGTTGCGTCACAGATGGCACGTCTCCACCGGCCTGGAGGTCGGCGTTGGCGGTCGCCAACGCAGTGCGGGCGGCTGTCAATGTGGCGCGGGCGGCCGTGGCCGTCAGAGGCTGGCCGTGTTGGGCCATCGCAGCCTGCAACGCCTCGTGGGCCAACAGGCGATCCACACTGGGCAGTTGACGCCGCGGATCGCCGGCGGCAGCCTGGTCGTTATGCATGGCGCACCTCTACCATCCTTTGATAAGAAGAAACCAGGTTTCTCGAAACCTGGTTTCCGGCTAACTCCCGATGAGATGTTGTGCTGCACGCAACTCTTCGTCAGTGCGCTCTATGCGGACCTGGACGACGGCGGCCGTGGCTTCGTCCACAACTCCACTCCTTCGGCGCTGATGTGGAGATAGATCGGTGTGTGATGATCTTGCCACCAGGCACAACGGCCTGGGCAAAACTCGCCATTGTTAATCCGCAATCGGCAATCGGCAATCGCTCTAACCAACTGAGCTATTCGCCCGAACGCAGCTCTTCGCTCATGCGAAGACGATCGAAGACGATTATACGTCCTTGGACTGCAACTGTCAAAGCGGATGTAGGTTCCTGTCATATCCCCGCGCGTCTTTTGGGCGTTGACCGGCGGTGAGCCATGGCCAGCAGCTTGTCGGCGACTGCGTCCAGGCGGCGATCCATTTCGCTCATGTAGCCATCAAGCTCACCTTCCTCCTGTTCGGTAAGCCCCTGCTCGCGGTTCTTGACCAGCAGTTCCGCCACGCGTACGCGATCGTGGACCGGCAACCGATAGGAATCGGCGATCCGGGCAGGCTGAGCGTCAACTGAGACGGTGCGCGCCAGTAGCCACTCGTCGAAGTGCAACATAAACTTGCTCAGTTCGCGGGGAGGCAGCAAGGCTACGGCGCGGACCAATTCGTCCGGTTTCAGCCTGGCGGTAAGTGTGGCTGTGGACATGGTTGCTTCTCTCCAGGCGCATCTACTCAAGGATAACGCCATTATACCGGACAAACGGGCCTTTGCCAACCAGGACTGGTACACGGCGGCTGACGTGGCCGCGTGCGTGCGGTGGCAAGAGGAAAGCGCGATGCTACAGGCAGTGCGTTGGGTGGGTGCGGCCGATGTGCGCGATCTGCTGGAACGGCGCCCGGGCATCGCGCGGCCGGCGTTCCTGGGCGGGGGCGCGTAGGTGTTTGCGCGCAAACACCCTGTGCGTGATCGACGGCTGACCGGGCGCGGGGGATGAACCTTCCGGGTCATCGGGCAATTTGACACCGACCGGCAAGCTGTGATAGGCTGTCGGCTAGAAGAAAAAGAGTTGCCGGAGCGATGTGATAAGCATCCTCCGGCGTGGGCTCCAGGTGACGGACACCGGGAACCGTGGGAAAGCATACCACGGCTCAGGTATCCCGTCAAGGGGAGACCTGGGCCGTGTTTGTTGGCCCCGGACCGGTCGCAAAACTGAAAACGTAACCAAGCGATTCACCTTAAGAAATCGAAAGTGCCATCGACGCACCCCCCAAGGGGTAGTATGCGCTGTCGGGACACCCCTTATATCTTGTGTGTGCTACGGCAACGTAGCTCAGTGGCAGAGCAAGCGGCTCATAATCGCTGGGTCCTCAGTTCGAGTCTGAGCGTCGCCATTTGGCACTACAGGCAGCAAGTTTCTTCTCCACTTGCACAACCCCTTGCTCAGTCGCCGACTGGGATCAGTCGCCGCTTCATTTGACAGCCCCTCCCACTGCCGCTAAAATGCCTGTAAGACGCTGTGCTCGATATCTGCTCGATAATTTGGGGCAGGTTGCGGCGCGCCGGGCGCATCCCGCTATGACGTGTACGCTCGGGGAAATGCCGTCGATAACAATCGCAGATCGGTCCTCACACCCCGTCGGAAGATCCCGACCCGTTTTTACCGGCCTCGGCGTCGATGCTGTCTCAAGTGGATGCACCTTTCAGTGGGCGTATGGATCGGTTGGGGGGAAGCTGGAAGCTGGAAGCTGGAAACTGGGCTGTTACACCGACTTTTAGCCGCGTTTTGGCGTGTTTTCGGGCGAAAAAGCCGCAAAATGGACGCCCGAACAGAGATACGCGACAGTTCCCCCCAACGTCTAAGCCCGTGCCGTAGTCCAACTCGAGTTCATCCGCCAACTGTAAAGTCGGGATGCCTTGGACAAAACCACGCATGACCGGAACAATGGTCACGCCATCGTAATGGGTTCCCGCCCGGATCGTCCAGGTGAACAAGTTGAAAACATTGCCACACACGCGACAAAGGAGTCTTGCTCGCACCGCTCGGTGGCTTACCCAGGCCGTTCGGCAAGCAGGACATGACTATGCAGATACCCGATGATCTGCCGCCGGATATCGCGGAAGCGTACCGTGCAGCGGCGGAAAAGAACGTGTTGGCAGCCCTGAATCCAAAGGTCTTCTTCGGCTACTTCTCGGTTTGCGCGGACGGCCGAGGGCACGGAGGAAACACCACCTTTCCCGGGTTGGATTGGGGGCAGTCCGCGGAGGCCCTCCTGTGGCTGGGGCGCTCGGCGGAAGTCTTGGCGAGCTGGGAATACGTGAAAGGATTCCAGCGGGAGGATGGTCTCGTGCCGTTTGCCATCTTGCCTGGCAGCGCCGGACAGACAATGGGCGGCAAGTATCCGTTGACGGTTGCGCGCAATGGGGCCGTGTTCGAGCACTGGGTGCCTGGCAATCCGCTACGAACGCTGGCGAACGTGACAACGATCCTCCTGATGGAAAGAATCTACAGCCTCGTAAATGATTTTTGCCCCTTGCCAGACAAGAGGCAAAAATCATTTACGAGCCGCGTCGGGGGCACGGAATGGCTGGCGCAGCAAGCGGAGATGCTGCATCGGTCGACAACGTGGCTGATCGGGCAGGTATCGGCCAATGGCATGGTTAGTGGAGGCGGGTTCTACGTGGAAAGACCCACCCGTCCGGAGTATGACGGGGTCAACCAGTGTTACACCGCTCATGCGCTACAGATCGCCGCCGGCCTCTTGTGTGACTTGGGCGATGCCGAACTCTCAGAGCAGTGCGGAGCGGTGGCACAGCGGATCATCGCCTGCTTTCGTGAGCAGTTCTGGGCCGGCGATCACTGCGTTGAGTACATCCATCCGGAACGGGGCGCCATCCATTGCCACGGGCTGACGGACGTGGACTGGGCGGCCATCGCCACCGCCGTTGCGAGCGAGGAGCAGGTCGCTATCCTGTGGCCACAGCTCAGAGATCATCCCGGATTCCTGTACAGCGGAATGCCGACCGGCATTGCCACACAACCCGAGACCTACGAGGATTGGGAGATGCAGGGGATTGACAGGCACGATCTCGCGGCCATGGGCCGCGTCTGGTACCTGGAGAGTTGGGCGCGTGCGCGGATGGGCGATCGCCAAGGCATTCTGAGGGCGATGCGTCGCGTCATATCCTGTGGCCAAAACAACAATTGGCACTGGCGGGAACGTTACTACTCCCAAAGGACTGGCGATCTTGGGAGGCCCATGGACACCTATTGCGAGTACCCCGCCAACCTCATCCGAATTGTGCACCGCTTCCTGTCGGTCTGAAGAAACGTAACTACTCAGCCTGTCATTGAGAGGGCCTCGCTGTGGCGAGGGCCTCGCCACGCGAGGAGCGTAATTTGCAGTTGCGAGGTACGAAGCAAAGCAATCTCCGCCATGGTGAGGATTGCCGCAATCCCGATTGCGGCAATCCCGATTGCGGCAATCCCGATTGCCGCAATCGGAGATTGCTTCGCAAACTGCGCTCGCAATGACAGAGGGCTGAGTAGTTACGAAGAAACAGCCGAACCAACGGATGCGGACGACGCTTGACAGTATCCTCTCGATAATCTGGGGATGCTGTGGCCGGTCTCCTGACCGTGCTACCCGTGGCACGGTCAGGAGACCGGCCACAGCGAGCGATTCCCCGAAAAATTGAGAAGATACGACTACTGGAGGAACTCGAAATTGACTGCAAGCAAGAAGACGACATTGATCGCCCCTTATGGCGGGAAGCTGGTCGACCTGATGGCGCCGGCCGAGGCGTTGGCCGAGGTCAAGGCGTACGCCAGCCGGCTGCCCTCGATCCAGGTGTCTGAGCGGGTCGTGTGCGACCTGGAGCTGCTGGCCACCGGCGCGTTTTCGCCGCTGGACCGCTTCATGGGCCGGGCCGACCACCAGCGGGTGCTGGACGAGATGCGACTTACGGATGGGCGCCTGTTCCCCATCCCGATCACGCTGCCCGTGGAGCCCAGCCCCGACATCGTGCTGGAACGGGGCATCGCGCTCCGCAACGCCAAGAACGAGCTGCTGGCGGCGCTGACGATCGAGGAGATCTACGCATGGGACCGGGACGAGGTGGCGCGGAAGGTCTTCGGCACGACCGACCTGCGCCATCCGTTGGTGGCCGAGATGCACCGCTGGGGGCCGCTGAACATCTCCGGCCGCCTGCAGGTGCTGCAACTGCCGACCCACTACGACTTCCGGGAGCTGCGACTCACGGCCGCCCAAACGCGGGCCAGGCTCGCGACGCTGAGAACTGCAAATCCGCAATCCGCAATCCGCAATCCGCAATTGAACGTGGTGGCGTTCCAGACGCGCAACCCGCTGCACCGGGTGCACGAGGAGCTGACCAAACGGGCGATCGAGGCGGTGGACGGCGTGCTGTTGCTGCACCCGGTGGTGGGGCTGACCAGGCCGGGGGATGTGGACCACTTCACCCGCGTGCGTACGTACAAGGCGTTGGCGAGCCGCTACTACGACCCGGACCGGATCGTGCTGTCGCTGCTGCCGCTGGCGATGCGGATGGCCGGCCCGCGGGAAGCGGTCTGGCACATGCTCATCCGGCGCAACTACGGCGCAAACCACCTGATCGTCGGCCGGGATCACGCGGGGCCGGGGAACGACTCGACCGGGCAGCCATTCTACGGGCCGTACGACGCGCAGGACCTGGCCGAGCAGTACAGCGCGGAGTTGGGCGTCAAGGTCGTGCCGTTCACGATGTTGGTGTATCTGCCGGAAGAGGGCCGCTACGAAGAGGTCTCCAAGGTGACGGCCGGCGTGAAGACCGCGGCGATTTCGGGGACGCAGGTGCGGGACGACTACCTGAACAACGGGCGGTTGTTGCCGGAGTGGTTCACGCGGCCGGAGGTGGCGGAGATCCTGGCGGAGAGCTACCCGCCGCGGCACAAGCAGGGCGCCTGCATCTGGTTCACGGGGCTGAGCGGTGCGGGGAAGTCGACCACAGCGGAAGTGTTGACGCAACTGTTGCTGGAGCACGGCCGGCAGGTGACGCTGCTGGACGGCGACGTGGTGCGGACGCACCTGTCCAAGGGGCTGGGCTTCAGCAAAGAGGACCGCGACATCAACATCCGGCGGATCGGCTACGTGGCCGCGGAGCTCGTGCGGCACGGCGGCACGGCCGTGTGTGCGGCGGTGAGCCCGTATCGGGCGACGCGCGGGGACGTGCGGCGGATGGTGGGGACGGACCACTTCGTGGAGGTGTTTGTCGACACGCCGTTGGAAGTGTGCGAGACGCGAGACTACAAGGGGATGTATGCCAGGGCGCGGCGGGGCGAGATCAAGGGTTTCACGGGGATCGACGACCCGTACGAGGCGCCGGAGCACGCGGAGATCGTGTTGGACACGGTGAGCCACACGCCGGAGGAGAACGCGCACATCATCGTGGACTACCTGATCCAGCAAGGATTGGTGCGCGCATCCGAACGACCGGCGCCCCTCGCTCTTGAGGGCGACGGCCGTGGCCTGGCCTGAGAATATGATGGGATCATTGGAAGACCAGGCTCCACTCGCACCGACCGGCGTCATCACCGTCGTGTCCGGTTTGCCGCGCTCCGGCACCTCGATGATCATGAAGGCGCTGGAGGCCGGCGGCATGGCCGTGCTCACCGACGGCCTGCGTGTGGCCGACCCCGACAATCCGAAGGGCTACTACGAGTTCGAGCGGGTCAAGGCGCTGTCCAAAGGGGATCACGACTGGTTGCCAGAGGCCGAGGGCAAGGTCGTCAAGGTGATCTCGGCGTTGCTGGAGCACCTGCCGGCAGACTACACCTACCGGGTGATCTTCATGCACCGGGAGATGGCGGAGGTGCTGGCGTCGCAGCGGAAGATGCTGGCGCGCCGAGGAGAGGCGGCTGACGCGGTGGCGGACGAAGAACTTGCGCGGCTGTTCGAAAAACACCTGCGCAAGGTGCGGGGTTGGCTCGCGGCCCAGCCCAACATCGCGGTGCTCGACATCGACTACAACCGGATGCTCCTGGATCCCGGCCCGTACATCAGCCAGGTCAACGCGTTCTTGGGGAACGGCCTTGACGTAACGAAGATGGCGACGGTCGTGGATCCCGATCTCTACCGCAATCGGGTGGTATACTTGACAAGGTGACAAGGTGAAGGGGTGACAAGGTGACGCCGATGCTACGCATCGGACAACCTCACCTTATAGTATTACTCCGCGTCATTTGCGTTGATCGCGAGAATCTTTAGCGGTGTCATTGCGAGCGCAGTTTGCGAAGCAATCTCGATTGCCGCAATCTCCTGCGCATGATAGAGATTGCTTTGCTTCGCCACGGTGGCGGGCGTTGGGTTGGAGGCCGGAGACATCTTTGGCAGATGGGCTGGCTGAGACGGTGGCGTTCTTCCGGGATAAAAAAGGGCAGCCGGCCTCGGGCCGACCACCCTTCTGAAATAGATCCGCCGATAAGCTCGCCGGTCAAGCAAAGGTCGCGTTCAAAAATAACCTGGTTGTTTCGCGGTAAAACTACACGAAAGAACGGCCTGCGATTAGCCTTGCGAAGGTTCCCGAACCTTCGCAAGGCTAATTTAGCCCGCTGTCCACAAATGAGAAAGTTATTTAATTCTCAGTCCTTAGCTCTGATGACCGGCGTTCGGTCCTCAAGGACAGCCTTCCAAACAGCGCCCCTGATAGGCCTTGAGGTCTCGGACATGCTCTGCGTAATGTTCGGCCATGCTGTAGAAGAAGTCGATCAGCGGCATCTCCTCGTCCCACGGCGCAACGCCCACGTGGATCAGCGCGTTATCGTCGATGAGGTCAAGCTGGTGTATCAGCCGGCGATGGGCACTGGTCACACCGTCCACCACCGTGAACAGCGGTAAAATCGCGCGATCCGCCACCTGTTCTTCGTTCCACGCATCGTCATAAGCGACGCCGGCTTGCCAGGGGCGGGCCCCTCGCCAGGCTTTGATCGTGTTCACCGCCTCGTCGAGCCACGACCACACGTGGTTGATCACATCCTTCACGGTCCAGATGCCGGTGACCGGCGCCGAGGTCACATGCTGAGGCCTCATCTACGGCCTCAGCTACGGCGATCCGTTCCTGTCCGGCATACACGTTCAGGCTGTCTCGCCGCGCATAGCCCACCAGGGTCACGTGCCAGGCTCGCGCCAGCGCCACCGCCAGGCTGGTGGGGGATGTGCGACTGACCACGACCGGGATCTCCATGCGAGCGGCTTTGTTCAGCATCTCCGAGCTGATGCGCCCGGTGCTGAGCAGGATGCAGTCTCGCGTGGGGATGCCCGCCACCAAACAGTGTCCCCAGAGTCTGTTGATGGTGTTGTGCCGCCCCACATCTTCGGTCACGACCACCAACGTCTCACCCGTTGCCAATGCCGCCGTGTGGATGCCTCGCTGCTGCTGACCGGCCAGGAACGAGCGCAGCAGCCGGCTGATCTGTCCCGGTGTCACCCGCAGGTCGGAATCCAGCGGCTTAGCCTTTGCCGTGAGGTCTGCGAACGTGATGCCGCCGCCGCACCCGCTGGTGATGATCCCCCGACCGGGCGGCTCGAAGCTCGCGTCGCGCAACCACACCTCCACGCATGTCTGGCTGGGGCAGACGTTGATCAGCCGGACATCCGCCATGCTTTGGATGAAGCCCTCGCTGCGCAGAAAACCGAGCGCCAGATGATCCAACTCCCGCGGCGTACACATCAACCTGGCCAGTTCCTGGCCGTTGACGTGGAGCCGCACCAGGTCTTCCCGGACAACGGTTCCATCTACTGTCTGCCAGCGACCGTTCTCGAAACGCGTGAACTGCACGTCCCGGCTTGCTTCCAAGATCGTCTGCACTCCTTTGCACCCCACAACAGGCTACGCTATTATACTGCAACCGGCGCCAGTTGCAAAGCAGCGCTGTCAGCATCTTTTCGTTGGGGAGACTTCCGCACCCTTCGACTGCGCTGCGTTCCGCGCGCGTTGGCCCCCAGCGTGAAGTGCGTCGGGGACTGTTCGGGATTTGACACCGTTTGCAGATTCGGGTATAAAAACCAAGAAGAGTAGAATAAGTGTTGCGGGCAAGGTCACCGGTCGTTCTGCGGACCGGCGTTCAGTTTTAAAGGAGAAAAGCTCATGAAGAAGGAAGCAATCAAGAACAGCGGCAAGGTTTCCGTGATTTTTGAGATGTCGGCCGAGATCGAGGCCGAGACTCTGGCTCTCGTAGGCGATTTCAATGATTGGGATCAGACAGCGACCCTGATGAAACGCCGGAAGGATGGATCCTGGGCGAGGAACTTGCGCCTGGATCCGGGGACCTATCGGTTCCGGTTTCTGGCGGACGGGGTGACCTGGCACAACGCCTGGGATGCCGACCGCTACGAGCCATCCGGGATGGGCGGCGACAACTCGGTCGTCGAGATCGAAGCGCAGCAGGCGACCGGCCCAGGCCGGAATATACTTGACAAGGTGACAAGGGGACAAGGTGACGGGGTAAATTGGTAAATTGGTGACAGGGTGACAGAGTGACAGAGTGACAGGGTGACAGGGTGACAGGGTGACAGGGTGATAAGGTGACACCATCTACCAATCTACCAACCACCAATCTACCAACCACCAATCGACCAATCTACCAATCTACCAATCTACCAATCTATACTTGACAAGAACAACCGGGCGCACCAACTACGAAAAACTCATGCCCCGTACTTGGTCAGTCGCCCCGCGTGGGCCATCATCAACGGCATCAGGTTCACGTGCCGGATGTGTCCCAGGCCACCCGCCATGCAACCCCGTTCGCCGAACTGCTGCACGCCGTCTGGCCGGTTGAAGTCGGCCCGGAGCAGCACGGGCAGCTCGTGCCAGGAATGCGATTTTAGGGACCAGGGGGTGCTGTGATCGCCCGAAACCAGCAGGACGTTGGGCTTGAGGGCCATGATCTCGGGCAACAATTGATCGGTATGCTCGATGACCGCCACTTTGCCCTGGAAATTGCCGTCTTCGCCGGTGCTGTCGGTCTTCTTGACGTGGAAGAAGAAGAAGTCGTACGCGTGCCAGTGCTGGCGCAGCGTGGCGACTTCGTCCTCGATGGTATCGCCGGTCGGCAGGACGTCCATCCCCACCAGGCGGGCGATGCCGCGGTACATGGGATAGGTCGCGATGGCCGCCATCCGCATCTTGTAGATGTCGGGCATCTTGGGGATCGGCGGGACCCTGGCCATGCCGCGCAGGTTCATGCTGTTGGCCGGGTGCTCGTCGGCCAGCAGTTTGCGGGCCTCGGCCAGCCACTGGTTGAGCAGCCGCGCCGCCAGCTTGGCCTCGGGACGCAACGCCTCGACAGGCAGGGGCGGGACACCGGTCTGCTGGGGGTCGGTCTCGGTGAGCCCGTCAGTCAGGCCTTTCCCGCGCAACACCAGCACGAAGCGGTATTCTTTCACCGGCTTTACGAAGACCTCCACCCCGGGCAGGCGGATGACGCGCAGTTTCTCGACCAGTTGGGCCCCCACCTGGCTCGGGATGCGCCCGGCGCGACGGTCGGTGATGAAGCCGGTTGCGGGGTCCACTGTGCAGAAGTTGCCCCGGGCCGCCAAGTCATCCGGCCCCAGGTCGAAGTCGATGCCCAACGCTTCCAGGACCCCTCGGCCGATGTCCCAATCCAGGGCGTCGTAGCCGAACAGCCCCAGGTGCCCAGGGCCACTGCCGGGCGTGATGCCGGGCGCAACCGCTGTCGAGAGGCCGGTGATGCCTTGGGCCGCCAGCGCGTCCAGGTTCGGCGTATGCGCGGCCTCTAGCTCCGTCAAGCCATCCGGGCCTGGCAGTCCCCCCACGCCATCCATCACCAGCAAGACGATCTTGCTGTCCCCAGGGATGCTCAGTTTGCGCATCAGATCCAATTGATTCATGGCTGGTCCTCCTTTACTCGCGAGATATAGAACCCTTGCGAAGGTTTGTGAGCAGATCTCAGGCCGGAAGTGCCCTCGTCAGCCAAGAATCGCTCTATCGGTAAGGCTATTCGCAACCTTCGCAA
>PHCA01000141.1:21641-23143 GCA_002842085.1 Chloroflexi bacterium HGW-Chloroflexi-1 | reverse complement strand
TTCGGCACCGACGGCTGGCGGGGACGCATCGCCGAGGACTACACCTTCGACAGCGTGCGGCGGTGCGCCCAGGGTTTTGCCGACTATCTGAAGGCGACCTATGACGGTCAACTGGCACGCGGCGTCGTCATTGGCGGTGACATGCGCTTTCTCTCCGAGCAGTTCGCGGCCGCGGCCGCCGAAGTGCTGGCCGGGAACGGCATCCCGGCGCATTTCTGCGGGGGCGGCGTGCCCACACCGGTGATCTCGTTTGGCGCGACCGAGCGGCACGCCATTGGCGCCATCAACATCACGGCCAGCCACAACCCGCCCGGCGACAACGGCTTCAAGGTGCGCGACCCCAACGGCGGCGCCATCGACCCGGACGGCCTGCAGGCGATCGAGGCGCGCATCCCGGACGATGTGGCCGCAGTCAAGCGCGTCGCGTTCGATGACGCGGTCAAGGCTGGCGTGATTCGTCACTACGACCCGGTGCCGGCCTATGACGCCCGCATCCGTTCGCTGGTAGACGTCGAAGCGATCAAGGCGGCCGGTTTCACCGTGCTGGTGGACAACATGTGGGGCAACGGGGCCGGGTATCTGTCTCGGTTCATCAGCGGCGGCGCGACGCAGGTGATCGAGTATCACGCGGAGCGCAACCCGCTCTTCCCGGAGATGAAGCGACCCGAACCGATCCCGCCCAACGTGGACGCCGGGTTGGCCAGGGGTCGGGAGATCGGCGCGGACGCGGTGTGCATCATGGACGGGGACGCCGATCGCTGCGGCTTCGGCGACGAGCACGGTGAGTTCATCGACCAACTGCGCGTGTACGGGCTGCTGGCGATGTATCTGCTGGCGGTGCGCGGCGAGCGCGGCCCGATCATCAAGACTTTGAGCACCACCTCGATGTTGGATAAGCTGGGCGCGCGCTACGGCGTGCCGGTGATCCACACCGGGGTGGGGTTCAAGTACGTCGCGCCGGCCATGATGGAGCACGACGGGCTGATCGGCGGCGAGGAGAGCGGCGGCTACGCCTTCCGCGGGCACGTGCCCGAACGCGATGGCATCCTGGCCAACCTGTACCTGTTGGATCTGATGCGGCGGACCGGCAAGAAGCCTACCGAGCTGCTGGCCATGCTCTTCGACCTGGTGGGCGGCCCGCACTACTACGATCGCATCGACACGCGACTCAAGGACAACGCCATGAAGCAGGCGGCCCAGACCAGACTCGATACGATCCGGCCGACGACCATCGCCGGGCTGCAGGTCACAGACAAAGTTACGACCGATGGCTATCAGTTCGTCATGGAGGACGGCGGCTGGCTGCTGATCCGCTTCTCCGGCACCGAACCGCTGATCCGCGTCTATTGCGAGACGATGCACGCAGACAAGGTGCAGGCGATTTTGGCGGACGGCATGAATCTGGCGGGGCTTGAGTGACACGGTGACACGGTGACACGGTGACACGATGACAAGGTGACACGGTGACAAGGTGACACGGTGACAAGGTGACAAGGAACCGC
>PHCA01000141.1:18747-21570 GCA_002842085.1 Chloroflexi bacterium HGW-Chloroflexi-1 | reverse complement strand
ATTCGCCGATTCGCCGATTCGCTGATTCGCTGATTCGCTGGTTTGCAGACTTGATCGACACGCACTGCCATCTCGACCTCCCACACTTCGACCCTGACCGGGACGCGGTGATCGCACGAGCCGCGGCCGCGGGGATTGGGACGATCATCAACCCGAGCGTTGACCTGGATTCGTGCCGGCGTGTGCTGGCTCTGGCTGAGCAGTACCCAAACGTCTACGCGGCCGTGGGCGTACATCCGAACGACTGCGCCGATTTCGCCGATAACACCCTGATCGCCCTGCGCGAGATGGCGCAGCATCCAAAAGTCGTCGCCATCGGCGAGATCGGGCTGGATTACTATTGGGAGAAAGTAGCGCACGACCAGCAAAAGGCCGCGCTGCGTGCGCAACTGGCCCTGGCCGCCGAGCTGAGCCTCCCGGTCATCCTGCACAGCCGCAACCCGCGGGGCGGCGATTCGCGCCAGTGTAACACCGACTTGTTGTGGGAATTGGAGCAATGGGTGTTTGTGACACAGACGCAGCGAGGCAAAGCTGCTATCCTAAAAGACACAGCACTGATCCCTGGCCCCTGTTCCCTGACTCCTGAAGTCTTGGTGGGCGTCTGGCACGCGTTCTCCGGCGACCCTTCGACAAGCTCAGAGCTTGCCCTGAACGCAGTGAAGGGGCAGGCTCTGGCCGAAGCGCGGGTGGCCTATGACCTGGGGCTGGCGCTGGGCCTGGGCGGCCCGGTGACGTTCCGGAACGCCCGCCGGCTACACGCCCTGGTCCCGCACTTGCGGCTCGACCGCCTGCTGCTGGAAACCGACGCGCCCTACCTGGCGCCGCACCCGCATCGCGGCCGGCGCAACGAACCGGCCTATGTGCCGTTGATCGCGCAGGCGCTCGCAAAGCTGTTCGGAATCACACTGGAAGCCGTGGCGGACCAGACGACGGCGACGGCAAGTCGTGTCTTTGGGAGAGGAGTCAAGCATGACCAAGACGGCTGACATAGGCAGCAAGCGATTGATCGGCCTGGCGCCGACGGCCTGGGCGCGTTGGCTCACGGACGATGCCACCATCGAAGCATTGGAAGTGATCTCCGGTGAGTTCGAATGGCTCAGCCGCGCCGAAGACGCACTCATCAGAGTCCGTTCGGCCATCCATGGCGACTTCTTGATCGCCAATGAGATCCAGTTGCGGCCTGACAGGCGAATGCCGTTGCGGATGCGGGCCTATGCGGGCCTGGCCGGGGAGCACTACGACCTGCCCGTCTATCCAGTCGTGGTGAACATCCTGCAGCGCGGTCAGGCGACCGAGGTTGCGACCTGCTATCATGCGGAGTTCTTGGGTTTCGTGGCCCATCAGGACTTCAAAGTGATCAACCTGTGGGAGGTGGACGCCACGCTGGCGTTTGAGCGCGCCCTGGCGCCGCTGCTGCCGTTCGTGCCGATCATGAAGGGCGGGGACGACGTAACGTTGATCAAACAGGCCGCCCACCTGTTGCGGGCCGATGAAGACATCTCCGAGATGGGCACGTTCCTGGCGTTCTGGGCTACGTTCGTGCTGACCCGGGACGTGCTACAAAAGATCATGAGGTGGGATATGGTAATGCTACGCGAGTCACCCTGGTACAACGAGATTCTCCAAGAAGGTGTTCAGATTGGCATTGGGCGAGGTGTCCAGCAAGGTGTCCAGCAAGGTATCCAACAGGGCATCCAGTACGAGTTGACCGAGACGGTCTTGCGCATTCTTGCCCACCGTTTTGGCAGTGTGGGCCATGAGTTAGCGATGCGTGTCCACAGACTGCCGACCGGTCAACTGCGGGAACTGGTGGACGTTGCGCTCGACGTATCGTCCCTGGAAGCCATGGCAACGTTTATCTCTGCCTTACCCGAGCCAATGCCTTCGAAGAACTGATGACCCACTCACTCGCCATCCTTGACCTGGTTCGCGACGACCTGCAACAGGTCGAACAAAAGATGCGCTCGATGGGCGAGCAGGCCTATGGGCCGCTCGCCGAGGCGTTTTTGCACCTGATCAGCAGCGGCGGCAAGCGTTTGCGTCCGGCTTTGGCCCTGGCCGCATACGCTTTGTTCGCCGATCAGGCCTCGGAGAAAGCGATCGCGCTCGCGGCGGCCGTGGAGACGCTGCACAACGCCACGCTGGTGCACGATGACCTGATCGACGGCTCACTGCTGCGGCGTGGCAGCGTGACCCTCAACGCGACATGGGGCAAGGGCGCCACGGTGTTGGCCGGTGACTACCTGTTCGCCCGGGCGGCCGGCTTTGCGGCCGAGACCGAGAATCTCCGGGTGGTTCAGCTTTTCGCCGACACTCTGCGCATCATCTGCGAAGGTGAATTGCGCCAGCTCTTCTCCAGCCGCCAGTGGCGCCAGGCAAGGACGGCCTACTACCCGCGCATCTTCGCCAAAACCGCATCTCTGTTCGCATCGGCCACCCGCTCGGGGGCCATCCTGGGCCATGCGTCGGCCGAGCAGGAACAGGCGCTGCACGACTACGGCTACCACCTGGGCATGGCATTTCAGATCGTGGACGACATCCTGGACTATGCCGGGGATGAGACGGTGCTGGGCAAGCCGGTCGGCGGCGACCTGCGCCAGGGAATCGTTACCCTGCCGTTCTTCTATTTCCTGCAATCGCATCCGGCGCCGGAGGAGGTTCTCGCCAGATTAGAGGCCGGTGATCGCGCAGGGAACGGCGTGGCCGATGTGGTCGCGCAGGTGCGCGCCTCAGCGGCTATCTCCCAGGCCATGGACGAGGCGCGGGACTTCGCGGCGCGGGCCAAGGCGGACCTGGCGTCCGTCCCTGAAGGCGCCTACCGGA
>PHCA01000141.1:10911-18704 GCA_002842085.1 Chloroflexi bacterium HGW-Chloroflexi-1 | reverse complement strand
ACCAATCTACCAATTTCCCAATCTACCAACCTACCCGCCCATGTCTCTCGAACCAACCTGTGACCTGTCCGTCATCATCGTCAGTTGGAACGTGCGCGACCTGCTGCGCGCGTGCCTGCGGTCAGTGGTCAGGAGTCAGGAATCAGGGGGCAGGGGTCAACCATCGGTCACGGATAGTTCAGTTTTAACCAGCCATGATTCGCTGACCACTGATTCCTGTCCCCTGTCCACTGAAGTCATCGTCATAGACAACGCTTCGTCCGACGGCAGCGCGGCGATGGTGGCGGCGGAGTTCCCCTGGGTCAGGTTGGTGGCCAACCCGGACAACCGCGGCTTCACCGGGGGCAACAACCAGGGGTTGGCGCTCAGCCGGGGGCGCTACGTGCTCTTCCTGAACCCGGACACCGAGGTGGTGGGAGACGCGCTGGCGACGATGGTCGCCTACATGGAGGCGCATTCGGCCGTCGGGGTGGTGGGACCCCAGTTGCGCTATGGCGATGGGCGCCCCCAATCCTCCCGACGCCGCTTCCCGACCCTGGCGATGGCCCTGTTCGAGAGCACGCCTCTGGCCTGGCATTGGCCGCCCGCGGCGAACCCCTGGACGCGGCGCTACCACATGGACGACCGGCCGGCGGACCAGGTGCAAGAGGTCGATTGGGTGGTGGGCGCAGCGCTGTTGACCCGCCGGGCTGTGTTGGAGCAGGTCGGCGGCTTCGACGAAGGGTACTTCATGTACTCCGAAGAGCTCGACTGGTGCCGCCGCGCCAAAGACGCGGGCTGGCAGATCGTCTACCTGCCGGCCGCGCAGATCCTCCACTACGAGGGCAAGTCCAGCGAACAGGTGGTCGCGGCCCGGCACATCCGGTTTCAGACCAGCAAGGTGCGCTACTTTCGCAAGTTCCACGGCCCGCTGGTTGCCGGGGCGCTGCGCATTTTCCTGTTGGCGACATTTGCGGTAGAATGGCTTATCGAGACAGGCAAATGGCTCCTGGGTTCCAAGCGAGCATTGCGGCGGGAGCGGATGGCGGCCTATGGGCGATTGTTGCGCAGCAGGTTGCGCTTCCACACCGCAACAGGGTATTCGGATGATTGAGCAAATATACTGAGCGGAAATGAATTCAGTGCATTGGGTCCAAAAAACGCTCGCAATGACAGCTTGCGGTTCTGGCTTCTAATGCACTCGTTTGATTTCCGACCAGTATACGTGCCAAGGTTCGAGCTGGACGGTTCGAGTTCTCAAAACATGCCTTTGATCAAACCATCCTTCGTTTTGTCAGTGTCCAGGAAGTACGCGCAGCGATCGCTCATGGTGAGATTATTGAAGATTACCCAAACGACAAGTATGGCCCAAGTTGCTTGATTTTAGGCTTTACACAAACCGGTAGGCCATTGCACATACAGTGCAGTTATCCCTCTCGTTCGTTGGTGAAGATCATAACCCTGTACGAGCCAAATCCGAGGCGGTGGGTTGATTTTAGAGAAAGGAGAGCCTGAGGTGAAGGATTATAAATGGGAGGAATCCTTGGTAGAGCAAAGAGTCACGTATACGCTCGAAGTGAAGGGCAGACTGATTGTCATCGAGAATGTTCCCGCGCGGGTGAATGTCGAAACGGGCGAGCAACTCTTCTCGCCTGATACGGTGGAACGCCTGCAAAAAATGATTTGGGAGCAAAACAGGCCCACGGGGGTGATTCAAGTCCCAGTCTACGAGTTTGCTTAGAAGCTTCGAGAGGAATTCCATGCGCATCCTCTTCATCACCGGCGAATATCCCTCCATGCAAGGCGGCGTGGGAGATTACACGCGACAATTGAGCCGGGCACTGGGCGCGTTGGGGGCGGATGTCCACGTGTTGACCCACGCCGATGCCGGTGGCGATTACCTGCGCGTTCCCGTGGCGGCGTACGAACCCACCGTTTACCCGATCATGGCTCAAACTCGTTGGCAACTGTGGGGCTACGTTATGCGCATGATCAAGGACTTGCGCCCCCACGTGGTGCACATCCAATATCAGTCCGCGGCCTACGGCTTGCACCCGGCCATCAATTACCTGCCCCGCCGATTGCGCCTGATGCGTCGCCGGCCCCGGATCGTGACCACTTTTCACGATTTGCGCGTCCCCTACATCTTCCCCAAAGCAGGCTTTTTGCGTTGGCAGGCCGTGTTGGCGTTGGCCCGGGGCAGCGACGCCAGCGTGATCACCAACCCCGCCGACTGGCTGCGTCTGGCCGGCGCCAACCTGGCTCCCCGGCTGCTCCCGATCCCCATCGGCAGCAACATTTGGCGGGAGCCCCCGGCCGACTTCGACCGGCCGCGCCAGCGGGCGCGCTGGGGGGCCGCCCCGGACGATTGGCTGCTGGCCTACTTCGGCTTCCTCAACCCCAACAAGGGCGGTGAAACGTTGATCCGTGCACTCGCCGAGCTGGTACGGGCGGGCAAGGGTGCAGTGGACCGGTTTCACCTCGGCCGAGGAAGTTTCGGCCAACCTGCTGGCGACCGATTGCGTGGTGTTGCCCTATCGCGAAGGCGCGTCGCTGCGGCATGGGAGCTTGATGGCGGCATTGGCGCACGGTTTGCCCATCGTCAGCACCGAGGTGTCGTCCGCGGTCCGGAAGGTGGAGGGGCTGTTCCCGTTGCCCCGCGATGGCGAGAGCGCGCGCCTGGTCCTGCCTGATGACCCGGCCCGTTTGGCCGCGGCTGTGACCGAAGTGATGGGGGATGGTGGGCTGCGGGAGCGCCTGGCCGCGGCCGCGTTGGCGCTCTCGTGCCAGTTCCGGTGGGACACCATTGCCCAACACCACCTGGAGGCGTATCGTGGGCTGGGAGTGGGATAAGATCGGCCGTTTACGTATTGCCACTGTGCGTCCGCCGGGTGTCGCGCTGTTCCTGGCCATCTTTGTCGCTCTGGGTGTTGTCTACAGCGTTGTCAATCCGCTTTTTGAAGCCCCCGACGAAATCCAGCATTTCTTTTACGTTCAGCAACTCGCCGAAGGCGGTGGCTTACCCCGGCAGGATTTGGCGCGCGGCGCAGCGCTTTGGGGCCAGGAAGGGAGCCAACCGCCGCTCTACTACGCGCTGGCGGCCTTGCTGATCGCCCCGTTGGACACGTCCGATGCCCCTGCTTTGGTGTGGGAGAATGTACACGCCAACATGGGCAACCCGTTGCGGCTCGATAACAAGAATCGGATCGTGCACACCGACCAGGAGGCGTGGCCCTATCGCGACGCCGTGCTCGCGGTGCACCTGGTCCGCTGGTTCTCGGTGTTGCTGGGCGCGTGCACGGTGTGGTTGGTCTACCGGATTACCCTGGAGCTGATCCCGGAACCGCCCAGGATCGCGCTGGCGACGGCTGCGTTGACTGCCTTCACCCCGCAGTTCATCTTTATTAGTAGCGCGGTGTCGAACGATAACCTGATCACTTGCCTGGCCGCGCTGGTCACCTGGGTTCTGCTGCGAGGGCGGCGCGCGTCGAGATCAGGGCGCTGGCTGCTCGGCCTGGGGTTGACGCTGGGCCTGGCCGCGCTGTGCAAGCTGAGCGGTTTGGCGTTGTGGCTGCTGGTCGGGGGGGTGATCCTGACGGCCGATTGGAGGCGCCGGCCGTTGCGGCGCACGATGGCCGATCTGGTCGTGGTGTTCGCCGTCGCGGCCGCGGTGGCGGGTTGGTGGTATTGGCGGAACTGGCGGCTCTACGGCGACGTCACCGGGCTCAACCGGATGTTGGAGATGGTGGGACGCCAGGAGCCTGGCATGACCTGGCGCAGCCTGTTGAGCCAATTCCAGGGGTTGCGCATCTCTTATTGGAGCCTCTTCGGCTGGTTCAACCTGCCTCTGCCGGAGTGGATCTACCGGGCTCTCGACGGGTTCACCGTCTTGGCGGTTTTGGGGCTGATCCTTGATGCGGCGCGCCATCTCTGCAAACACACGCTGATCAGATTGCGTTGGCTGCTGCTGCCGCTGGCCTGGATCGCCGTGATGCTGATCAGCCTGGCGCGGTGGACCTCTTTGACGCCGGGCATGCAAGGCCGGCTGCTTTTCCCGGCCATTTGGGCCATCACCGTGATTTTGATCTGGGGATGGAGTCGCTGGTTAGACGCCCATACGCTGGGTGCACAACCAGGGATGACAGTAGCCTGGCTCGGTCAGAGACCGGTCAGAGCAGCGGGGTGGAGTCGCTGGTTGAGCGGCCGTTGGCGGTCGCTGTGGCTGGCGCTGCCGATTGTGCCGCTGGCGATGGTGGCGGTTATTGTGCCGTTCGCGGTGATCCGCCCGGCTTACCAGAAGCCGCCGCTGATTGCGCCGGATGCCGTGCCGCTGGCGGCGCGTTTGCCGGTCGTGCAGCATGGTGATCAGGTCGCGTGCAACGGAGGGATGATCGAACCGGACACGGCGCATCCGGGCGACACGGTTTGGGTGACGGTGTACTGGCAAGTATTGGCGCCCTTCGAGCGCGATTACACCGTCTTCGTGCACTTCACCGATCACGCTGGCCGGGGTGTGGCTGAGGCGGGCAGTTGGCCCGGATCGGGCAGCTATCCCACGCGACTGTGGCAACCCGGTACGGTGATCGTGGATCGCTATCCGGTGCGTATCCCGGGCGGTGCGGCCGCGCCGTCTCTGCTGCGCGCCGATGTGGGCTTTTTCATCTGGCCTGACGAGCAATTATTACCCAGTTTTGCGCCAAATGGCGACGCGACTCCGAGCGTGGTCGGGCGCCTGCGCCTGTTGCCCGG
This sequence comes from Chloroflexi bacterium HGW-Chloroflexi-1, assembly GCA_002842085.1. Taxonomy (GTDB): domain Bacteria; phylum Chloroflexota; class Anaerolineae; order CG2-30-64-16; family CG2-30-64-16; genus CG2-30-64-16. The sequence continues at coordinate 13,976 of PHCA01000141.1, read as the reverse complement.
CCGGACGAAACGGCCTGAGCCGGCCCATCGCCTGGATGTGAGGTTGGACGAGGCCGTGCGTTTGCTCGGCTATGATTTATCCCCGACCGGCCCCGTCGCGTCGGGGGCGGATCTGACAGTGACGCTTTATTGGGAGGCGACCTCCCGCCTGGTAGAGGATTACACGGTGTTCGTGCATCTCCGGGGCCCGGACGGCGCCAATCTGGCGCAGGGGGACGGCCAGCCGCTGGCCGGCGCCTGGCCCACGTCCGCGTGGGAGCCGGGCCAGCCGGTTACAGATCGCCACACGGTGACCCTGCCAATCAGCACGGCGGCGGGCGCCTACGGCTTGTGGGTCGGCCTCTACCGGCTGGCCGACCTCTCGCGTCTGCCCGTCGCCGGTCCATCCGATCAGGTCCGGGACGACGCGATCTTCCTGGGCGAAGTGGTGGTGACCGATGAGGCCGTTCCAGAAAAATAAATGTCCCAATATCGCCGGTTTCTCTGGGAATCTCAGGAGGTTCTGGAATGAGTATTTTTCTGGAACTATCTGAGTAGGGCGCCAGGTGAGATGCACCGGGAGGCTTGGATGCGATCCAAACAGTATTATTTGGTTGATGCTCTGTTATTGCTGGGCTTGTGCCTGCTTTTTTTCTGGCGCGATCTGACACCCGTGCTTGCTGACCGCTGGGGTTTCGCCCCAGGCGATTTCACCGACCAGTTCTATGCCTTCGCTCGCTATGAGGCAACGCGCCTGCAGAACGGTCAGCTTCCCCTCTGGAACCCCTACACGTTCGCCGGTCATCCTTTCCTGGCGGACATTCAGTCGGCAGTGTTCTATCCCCTCAGCCTTTTGACGATGCTGCTGACTTCGTTCAAAGGTTTCTTTTACCGTGCGTTGGAATTGGAGGCCATTGCACATTTTTTCTTGGCGGCACTCTTCACCTACCTGTTTGCCCGACGCCTGACGCGTAGTCGTATCGGCGGCCTCGTGGCTGCGACCGTGTTTACCTTCAGCGGTTATCTGACCAGCTATCCGCCGCTGCAACTGGCCATCCTGGAGACACAGGTCTGGTTGCCGTTGATTCTGCTGTTGCTGGAGTTGGCTGCCGCGCGGCTGACGACTGGAGCACGGGCGGCGGCTGTCCGTTGGTGTGTCGTGGCAGGGCTGGTTTTTGGGATTGCGTTATTGGCCGGCCATCCCCAGTCGGGGTTGCTGGTGACCTACGGCAGTCTGGCCTACGGCCTTTTTCGCTTCTGGCCTCGTCCGTTTGCCTGGCGCTGGCGAACCTGGGGCTGGCCAATCGGATTGCTGGCGCTTTTCGGGCTGGTTGGCCTGGGCGCCGCGGCTGTGCAGATACTTCCTTCGTGGGAATTTCTTGCGCTATCTACCCGGTCCGGCATTGGCTTCGAGGAGGCCGGCCGCGGTTTTACGCCCTATGACTTGGTCCAGCTTGTGTTTCCCCAAGTCGGGGGAGCGGTGCCGGCCCTCTATGTGGGGATCTTGCCTCTCGGATTGATTCCCCTGGCTTTGCTGGCCGTGCGGCGCGATCCAACAGAGTCTGAGGATTCCCGACGGATTATTGCGTTCTTGGGCTGGGGCCTGCTCGTTGCGGTCTTGCTGTCCTGTGGTAAGTTCCTGGGCCTCTACTTTTTCGCGTATCTCTTCGTCCCTGGCTGGAAGCTCTTTCGCGGCCAGGAGCGGACGATTGTGTGGGCAGTGCTGGCCGGAGCGTTGTTGTGCGGTTATGGGGCCGCGTGGCTGAATCGTCGTTGGGTGGCGGCGAGGACTGGGTCGGCGGTGCAATCGCCCGCCGCATCATTACCAGACCGGCTCCTCCAAGGGGCCACAGGTTCGCCAGAAAGCAGCCTGGCATTGGGTTTTGGCCTGGCAGCCTTGGCCGCGTTGATCCTGGCCTTTGTTTTTCTGGTTGGCTATTTGGGAGGCAATGATCGGCTGTGGGGGTTCACGGCGGCATCTCTAGCTTTGGTCGTGTTCTTGTTCCTGGCGCTGCTGGCCGTGCGCAGTGGTCGTGTTGTCTGGTTATTAGTCGTTATCGTAGTCGATCTCTTCACTTTCAACCCAGCGCATCATGCCGGCCCAATCGGTCAGGCCGAGTTGGATAAGTATCGCGCTTTCCTCTCTGCGCCCATGGCCGACACCGGTATATTCCGCGTCTCGAATGATAATGCTGTGCCTGGGAATTATGGACTGCTCTACCGCATAGAGGATATCAGGGGTTCCAGTCCGTTACAACTGCAAGCCTACAATCAGTTCCTCGAGCTTGTGCCGGTGGAACGCGGTTGGTGGTTGCTGAACGTCAAGTATGTGCTGAGCTGGCGGCAATACCTGGAAATACCGGCTGAACGCCTGGCGGAGATGGAAGGGCCGGAGAAAAAGCCGATTTATGTGTATCAACTCTCCGCAACCGGGCCCCGCGCGTGGTTGGTCGGCCAGGTGATCGTGGCGCCCGATCAGGCACTGGCCTGGCAGCGCCTGGCAGCGCCAGATTTCGATCCTGCGCGCCAGGTCGTGTTGTCAGCACAACCTGCTGGTTTCGGGACAGAGGCCGCGTGTGACGGGCAGATCACCTGGCGGAAGCGTGAACCGGAGCATCTGGCTTTATCCGTCATAACTGATAAACCTTGCATCCTGGTGTTGGGCGAGCTTTATTACCCCGGCTGGCAGGCGACGGTTGACGACGCATCTGTTCCTATCTTGTCGGCCAACGTTATATTGCGAGCCGTGACCCTCTCCTCCGGCCAGCACGAGGTCAGCTTCACATACCGTCCGGCTTCAGTGCGGTGGGGCGCCTTGATCACCCTCGTTACAGTTATCGTCGCCGTGGCCTGGCTTGCCCTGAGTTTGATGGCGCGCCGCAAATGAAAGTCGATCCGATTCGTTCGCCTGTCCGTTGGCGCTCGCCCCTCAATTCCGCAGGACACAACTCAGGTCGGCGTTGGGTGCTGCTCCTGGTCATGCTGTTGGGCTTTGGGCTGCGGGTCTATCACCTGGGCGCGCAGGAACTACGCGGTGATGAGACTTTTGGCTATTTCTTCAGCCTTCAAACATACGCTAACATCGT
>PHCA01000141.1:5752-10896 GCA_002842085.1 Chloroflexi bacterium HGW-Chloroflexi-1 | reverse complement strand
GGAGTTTCGGCGCTGGCTGCCCTGCTGTTGGCAGTCAGCCCTTATGCCTTATGGCATAGCCAAGACGCCAGGATGTACACCATCAGCCTCACGTTGACGCTGGCGAGCACCTGGCTGGCGTTCGAGGCGGTGCAGTGCAGGCGATGGCTCTACTGGATCGCGTATGTGGCTGTGACCTGGCTTGCGCTCCAAACCCATTATTTCGCCTTTTTTGTGATCCTGGCCCAGAACACTTACTTCATTTGCTTAGGATTGTTGGTTTGGCGCCGGCCGGCCAGGGTGTTGGAATGGATTCTCGCACAGTTATCTTTGGGGCTCTTAGTACTGCCCTGGCTGATTTTGGCCCGGGATACGTTGACACGGTACGGCGGAAATGGGGATTCGCCGGCTTTTGGCCCCATGCTGATCCGTTCGTTTAGCGCGTTTGCCGTCGGTGAAACGACGCCTGTGGAGCAACAGGTCGTCTTTGCCTGGCTGGCCGGTCTGCTGGTCGCGATTGGCGTGGCCCGCCTTGTGCTTACGACACCGCATCGACGGCGAGCAGCCATTTTTCTTCTGCTTTATCTATTCATGCCACTGCTGGCAACCTGGATCAGTGCGCTGCGTAGGCCAATCTTCGACGAGCGCTACCTGATCGCCGCTGTGCCGCCTTTCTACCTGCTCCTCGCCAACTCCATCAAGTCGCTCTCTGCGCGTTCGAGACCTACCCCGAAAATCACCGCGCTAAATCGAGCCTTGGCCCCTGTGGTTGCATCGATACTGATCGTAGTGCAGGCTGGCGCCCTGCTTTCTGTCGGACGATACTACGCCACGCCGACCTATAGCAAGACCGTGGGCTGGCGACAACTGGCGGCAAGCATAGACCGCCTTTCGGCAGGGCTGCCCCCAGAGCAAGTGCGTGTAGCGCAAAACTTCCCCGATCCGACCTTGTGGTACTACTATCGAGGCTCAGTCAAGCATATTGTGCTACCACCCAAGGCGTTAGACCAGGAGGCGGCCCGGCGTGAAGTCGCCACGATAGCCGAGGCTGGCGTCCGCCGGGTGATTTTGCCCGTGCAGTTGGCGCCCTGGTGGGATGATCGCGGCATCGCGTCCGAGGTTCTTGCCGGCGACTACACGCGGGTCGCCGCGAACACCGTTGGCGTTTGGCCGGTCGAGGTGTACGTGCGTCCACCCGAAGCCCTGGGGCCGATGGGGGGCATCTTTGCTAACAAGCTGGTGCTAGAGGCTGCTACGGTAGAGCCTTCCCAGGTACCAGCGGGAGGCTTGCTGGCCGTGTATCTGCGCTGGCAAGGGCCTCCGAGCATGTTACCGGGCGGCGAGAAGATCACTATTCAAGTGTTGGACCCGAGCAACCAGGTAGTGGCCCAGACCGATCAACCTTTCACCGCCGATCAGATTACGAATCGCATCACCAGCTATGGTATACTGCTGCCGGAAAAGGACCTGGTTCCCGGTGATTACCGGGTGATCCTGGCTCTGTACAACCCGGAGCAGCCCGGCGCTCCACGTTTGCGGACCACTCAGGGCGCTGATTTCGTGCCCCTGGCGACGGTCCGAATTCCCTAAACCCAGCGGTGGTAAGTGATGCCATTTTTGCGATTGTCTCGGGACCAGTTTTTTGCCCTCGGCATTTTCATCATCGTCTCGACCGTCTACATCTTGCTCTTCAGTGGGGTACCTCTGTCTACCGACGAAGTCTCCCTCTTCACCGGCGCGCAGAGCCTGAGCCAACGCGGCGTCTTGAGCGCAACGCCCCTCTATTGGAACCGCTTCGGTACCGTGATCTTCGCCGCCCCTGGGCACGCCTTTCCCAACTTCGAGCCAGGCCAGATGGCGCTGGCTGCGCCATTGCATCGGATCGCGCGCTATTTTCCAAATGTGGGTCTGTTGCACGCCGTCTGGATGTTTAATTGCTTTATTACAGGGGCCACTGCCGCGCTGCTGTTCCTGGTGGGCAGGCGTTTGGCGTATTCGGTTGGGACGGGGGCAGCCCTGGCCGGGATGTTCGCGTTGGGCAGCATCGCTTTACCTTACGCACGGACCTTCTTTCGCGAGCCGTTGAGTGGGTTAGGGCTGTTGCTGGCCTTCTACGGCCTGCTCGGGATGGGCGGTAGGCGGTCGCTGCGCAATAGCCTGCTGGCTGGCATCGGGCTAGGGCTGGCCTACGCGACCAAACGGGCGAACCTGGTTGTCGCGCCGGTCTTCTTGGTGGGCGTCTTGCTCTACGTGCGTGATCTGCCGCGTTGGCGCACGCGCTGGCTTGCCTTGGCCGGCCTGGCCCTTGCCACAGCCTCCGTAGCTGGCTTGTTTCAGGCAACCTCTTTGCTACAAGACGCCGGTGCGGCGCCGGCGGATGCGGCACGCAACGTGTCCGAGATGACCGGCGGTGGGCTGTCGGAGCAAGGGATGCTCCAGCCATTGCGGATCATTCGGGATTACCTTTTTTCTCCCGGCAAGAGCATTTTCCTGTACACACCCTTTGCCTTGGCCGGTCTCCTCGCGTGGCCCTGGTTTTTGCGCCGCCATCCTCGCCCGGCCTGGATGGCTCTTGGCTTCACGCTCACCATGCTCGGCGGATATGGGTATACCAAAGGCCTCTTTTGGTTTGGTGGGTTGAATTGGGGGCCGCGCTTCCTGGTACCGGTCACGCCATTCTTGCTCATGCCGGCGTTGATCCTCTTTGAACAGGCTCGTGGCCCGCACAACAAAGCGCTCGCCTGGGCGCTGGCGATCCTGGGCGCGGCCAGCGTGGGCGTTCAGGCATTGGCGGTCGCTGTACCCATGTCCACCTACTCGTCCTACATGAGCAGCGTGGCGCCCAACGCTATGTGGACGCTGGGGCTGTATGATTGGCGCTACACCCCCTTCGTCATTTATTGGCGACTCATCAATCGGCAGGGGGTGGATTTTGTTTGGGCGCGTTATTGGAGCAACGGCGGCACGGTGGATGGGTGGCCGCTGTTGTTGGGCGGGTTGCTGCTCGGGTCAGGCGGCTGGGGTCTGGTTCAGATTTGGCGCGGCCGACGCAGGCTGTGGTCGTTCCGGTTGTCCCTGCTGTTGCTGCCCCTGCTTGCGTTCGTGACGTTGCGGGTCAGCGTGGATGATCCGCGGCTGCCCGGCGGGCCTGATCGCCTGGCTTTATCACGCGCCATCGACACGGGCAGCCGGCCGAATGATGCGCTGTTGTTGGATGATGCTACCCTGACCAATTACTATCTTAACACGTTGCATGGCGCCGCGCCCCTCCACGCGATAGCTAAGCCGGCGAAAACCTTGACGGCCGCTGACGAACAACTCTTTGTGGCCTTGCAGCAAGATTTCAGCAGGGTCTGGCTGATTTCCGCGGAGCCGCTGGACACCTTGCCCCAGCCATGGTCTGCGGCGCGGCCACATGAGGCGTGGTGGAATGCGCACGCAGCGAAGTTGGCGGAGGTCGTCACTTCACCCTATGCCAGAGCAAGCCTCTACGTCTATCCTGAACAGCCGCTTTCCCCGGAGCCGCTGGGCGTCCCGCTGGGTGATCGCATCGTGCTGGAGTCCGCGGGCCGCTGGCAAACGCTGGAGTGGTTCTACCTGGAATTGCATTGGGTGGCTGACCAACGACCCGCTCAAGACGACACCGTATTCGTGCAATTGCTCGGCTCCGACGGCAAGCTGGCCTGGCAGCACGATGCCCGTCCGCAGCAGGGTTTTCGTCCCACAACCGATTGGCAGGCCGGAGAGCGGGTCGTTGATCGGTTCGCCATTCCACTCGATCGGTTGGCGGCGGGGAATTATCGCCTCATCGCTGGCATGTATTTCTTTCCGAAGGACGGCGAACCGCCCCAACGTCTCCCTGTTAAGGGTGGCGGTGACTTCGTCGCTCTCGGCGCGCTACAAGTCCCATGATCCACACTGCGCGAATCGACGAATCAGCGAATGGGCGAATCGACGAATCAGCGAATCGACGAATCAGCGAATCGACGAATCAGCGAATGGGCGAATCAGCGAATGGGCGAATCGACGAATCAGCGAATCGGCGAATCAGCGAATCAGCGAATCGGCGAATCGACGAATCGGCGAATCAGCGAATCAGCGAATCGGCGAATCAGCGAATCGGCGAATCAGCGAATGGGCGAATCAGCGAATGGGCGAATCAGCGAATCAGCGAATGGGCGAATCAGCGAATCAGCGAATCGGCGAATCAGCGAATGGGCGAATCAGCGAATCAGCGAATCGGCGAATCCAATCCCCAATCCGCCATCCCCAATCCCCAATCCCCAATGTGCTCATCGCCCTTTCGGCGTCGCAAACGGAGCACGCACCACGCAATACGCCTCACGTCGATTTGTCCTCCATCCCCGCCCGTGTTATACTTGTGCCGTACTATTGACTGGGACATGCGCCCCGGTATTCCAGCGGTGTCTTGGTAAAGCCTTGAAAGGAGAATCCAATGCCTCTCTCGAAAGTGGAAAAGGATGTCATCATCCAGGAATATCACGTTCACGACAGTGATACGGGGTCACCGGAGGTTCAGGTCGCGATTCTGACCACCCGGATCAACTCGCTCATCGAGCATTTGAAGATTCACAAGTACGATCAGCACTCGCGGCGGGGTCTGCTCAAGTTGGTCGGGCAGCGGCGGCGGCACCTGGCTTACCTCAGCCACAAGGATCCGCAGCGCTACCGCGATCTGATCGAGCGCTTGGGGCTGCGCAAGTAGGAAGTCGGCCACTGGGCTACCCAACACCTGTCGGGAAACGGGTCTCGCCTACAGTTGGATATGGTTCGAACCCGTTGAGATCGGTCGCCGACCGCAAGCGAAGAATGGTGCAGACGACGAGTAGATGCGCCTGAGGCGTATCTACTCGTTTGGTGTTGGGGCCTGACCAGCAAAATCGTGGTGCGACAGCCAGGAAAGTATCCTCTCAAGCGACAGCCAGCGAGGTGACAGGGTGACGCCGTCAACCAATCTACCAATCTACCAATCTACCAATTTACCAATTTACCAATCTACCAATGGAGGTGCAGCAAGATAGATAGTCGGACATAGACGTTCACCCCGGCGCATCCGAGGCGCAGGAATTGGGGAGTGGATTTGAATAAGCGAATGAACGAATGAGCGAATGAACGAATGAACGAATGAACGAATGAACGAATGA
>PHCA01000141.1:0-5742 GCA_002842085.1 Chloroflexi bacterium HGW-Chloroflexi-1 | reverse complement strand
TTCGCTGATTCGCTGATTCGCTGATTCGCTGATTCGCTGATTCGCTGATTCGCTGATTCGCCGATTCGCCGATTCGCTGATTCGCTGATTCGCTGATTCAAAGGCACTCCCCAGTCCCTGACCTCGAGATGTGCCAATCCCGCGTGCGCGGCATGTGGGTCATTCCATCCATCCACCTGCCCACGGCAGGAGAGAGGTCACAGGTAATATTCAATGCAAAAGTACAGTTACACCGCCAAAGTTGGCGAAAGCAAGATCACCATCGAGACCGGCACGCTGGCCAGGCTGGCCGGCGGCGCAGTGACAGTGCGCTCCGGCGATTCCGTCCTCCTGGCCACGGCCACCGCATCCCGGCCGCGCGAGGGCATCGATTTCTTCCCCCTCAGCGTGGACTACGAGGAACGCCTCTACGCGGCCGGGCGCATCCCCGGCAGCTTCTTCCGCCGGGAAGGCCGGCCCAGTGAGCAAGCCATCCTGGTTTGCCGTCTGATCGACCGCCCCTTGCGGCCGCTCTTCCCCAAGGGGATGCGCAACGACGTGCAGGTGATCCTGACCGCGTTCGCGCGGGATCCGGAGTACCATCTGGACATCCTGGGCATTATCGGCGCGAGCGCGGCGATGACCATCTCGGACATCCCGTGGGACGGCCCGATCGCCGCGGCGCGCGTCGGCTTCGTGGACGGCGCGTTCATTGTCAACCCCACCGTGTCCCAGATGGCCGCCAGCACTCTCGACCTGCGCATGGCCGGCACCGCCGACGCCATTCTGATGGTCGAAGCGGGCGCGGACGAAATCCCCGAAGACCTGATGCTGGAAGCGCTGCGGCTGGGCCACCAGGCCATGCAACCGATCATCGCCCTCCAGAACCGGATGCGCGAGGAATTGGGCAAGCCCAAGTTCGACTTCGTCGCGTTCCTGCCGGACGTAAGCGTGCAAACCGCCGCTCGCGAATGGCTGAGCGACCGGATGCGGGACATCTTCACCCAAGCGCTGAGCAAGACGGAACAGTATGCGGCCATCGACGCGCTGCGGGCCGCATTGATCGCCGCGCTGGGTGAGACATACGATCCCAAGGCGTTGGCGCAAGCGTTCGACAGCGTCGAGAAAAGCGTAGTGCGCGAGCGCATCCTGAGCGAGAAGATCCGCCCGGACGGCCGCGGCTACCAGGAGATCCGCCCCATCAGCGTGGAAGTAGGCGTTCTGCCGCGCGTGCACGGCAGCGGCCTCTTCACCCGCGGGGAAACCCAGGTCATGACCATCGCGACCCTGGGCACCCCGGGCGATGCGCAGAGGCTGGACACCCTCAACCCCGAGGAATCCAAGCGCTACCTGCATCATTACAACTTCCCGCCCTACTCCACCGGCGAGACCTACCCCATGCGCGGCCCGAAGCGCCGCGAGATCGGGCACGGCGCGTTGGCCGAACGGGCGCTAGAGCCGATGATCCCGGCCCAGGAGAGCTTCCCGTACACGCTGCGGCTCGTCTCCGAGGTGTTGGCCTCCAACGGCTCCTCCTCGATGGCGTCGGTGTGCGGCAGCACCCTGGCGCTGATGGACGCCGGTGTGCCGATCAAGGCGCCAGTGGCCGGCATCGCCATGGGCCTGGTGACCGACGGCGCTGCGACCAGCTCAGTACTGCGCTACGCCGTGCTGAGCGACATCCAGGGCCTCGAAGATCACCTGGGCGACATGGACTTCAAGGTGGCCGGCACCAGGCACGGCATCACCGCGCTGCAAATGGACATCAAGATCCACGGCCTGAACTACCAGATCCTGGAAGAGGCGTTGGCGCAAGCTCGCGAAGGCCGGCTCTCGATCATGGAGAAGATGCTCGCCGTGCTGCCGGCCCCACGCAAGGAACTCTCTGCTAACGCGCCGCGCATCCTGACCGTCCACATCGACCCCGAGAAAATCGGCAAGATCATCGGCCCGGGCGGCAAGGTCATCCGCGGCCTGCAAGAGACCTATCAGGTCAAGATCGACATCGAAGATGACGGATCGGTCTTCGTGTCCGGCGCCGAGGGCCCAGGTGCGGAGTTGGCCGTGGCCGAGATTCAGAAGATGACCGAAGAGGTCAAGGTCGGCCAGATCTACACCGGCAAGGTCGTGCGCATCGAAGCCTACGGCGCGTTCGTAGAGTTGTTGCCCGGCCAGGACGGCATGGTGCACATCTCGCAGCTCGCCGACTACCGGGTGCCCAGCGTGGAGGACGTCGTCAAGCTGGGCGATGAGATCACCGTCATGGTCATCGATATCGACCCGACCGGCAAAATCCGGTTGAGCCGCCAAGCCGTCATGGAAGGCTGGACGGCCGAAGAAGCCCGCGAACGCGATCGCCAGGGCAGCGGTGGCGGTCGTTCGGGGGGCTCGCGCGGTGGCGATCGAGATCGCGGCGGTGATCGTGATCGCGGTGGCGATCGTGGCCGCGGCGGTGATCGTGATCGCGGCGGTGATCGCGGTCGCCCCACCCGCCGGCGCTAAACATAACGCAGCTCCTGCCGCAACCAAAGGGCTGTCATTGCGAGGAACGCCGTTTGTGACGAAGCAATCTCTGTCATGCGCGAAAGATTGCGGCAATCGGGGATTGCGGCAATCGGAGATTGCGGCAATCTCCGATTGCTTCGCACAAATCGCTCGCAATGACAATGCTTCGTATTCTCTCAAGCGACAGCCATAATCCGGGGTGGCTGTGGCCGGTCTCCTGACCGAGCCACGGTGCTCCTGCCGCAACCAAAGGGCTGTCATTGCGAGGAACGCCGTTTGTGACGAAGCAATCTCTGTCATGCGCGAAAGATTGCGGCAATCGGGGATTGCTTCGTATTCTCTCAAGCGACAGCCAGCGAGGTGACAGGGTGACAAGGTGACGCCGTCAACCAATCCACCAATCTACCAATCTACCAATCTACCAATTTACCAATCTACCAATCTACCAATCTACCAATCTACCAATCTGCTCTGCCCTACACAATGGACGACATCACACCCCGAACACCAACAACGGTTCCGCCCCCCGCAAAGACCGGCCGGCCAGGCTGGATCGGCGACATAGCGCGCGATCTGCTCGGCGCCATCGTGCCGGCCATCGTGATCGCGCTGCTGATCCACGTCTTCCTGGCCCAGGCCACGCGCGTCTACGGCCAGAGCATGCAGCCCGGTCTGCACACCGACGAACGATTGGTGGTCGAGAAGCTCAGCTATCGTTTCCACGGGCCGCGGCGGGGCGACGTGGTGGTGCTGCACGACCCGAGCGGTGGCTCGGAGTTGCTGATCAAACGGGTCATCGGGCTGCCCGGCGAGCGGGTCACCATCGCCGACGATCACGTGTTCATCGACGGCACGCCGTTGGTCGAGCCGTATCTGGACCAGGACACGCAAGGCGGTGGGCGTTCGTGGTTGATGCCGCCCCTGCACGTGTTCGTCATGGGGGACAACCGCGGCGCCAGCCGCGATTCGCGCGTTTTCGGCGCGGCGCCGCTCGACCAGATCATCGGCCATGCGCTCTTCCGATATTGGCCCATCGATCGAATCGGCCTCGTACGATAGGGAGACGTGGCAATGGATCCCCAAAAACCAACGGCAGAGACACAACACCCCAAGCCGAATCATGGGCAGGTGGCTGGCGACCTCGTGCGTGACCTGCTGGAGACGATCGTGCCGGCCATCGTGATCGCGCTGCTCATCAACCTCTTCCTGGCTCAATCGACGATCGTCTACGGACAGAGCATGGAACCGAATCTCTACACCGACCAACGATTGGTGATCGAGAAGCTCAGCTATCATTTGCACGGTCCGCAGCGCGGCGACGTCGTCGTGGTACGCGACCCGGGCGGTGGACCCATACCTCTGATCAAACGCGTGGTCGGGCTGCCGGGCGAACGCGTCACCATTGCCAACGGGCGCGTGTTTGTCGATGGCATGCGGCTGGACGAGCCGTATTTGAACCAGGACACCTGGGGAGACGGACAGTCGTGGTTGGCGCCGCCGTTGCACATCTTTGTCATGGGAGACAATCGCAGTGACAGCCGGGACTCGCGCATGTTCGGCCCGGTAGAGATCGACCAGGTATTGGGCCACGCGGTCTTGCGCTATTGGCCTCTGGGACGAGCCGGCCTCCTGCACTGATGAGGCCTCACCCACCAAATCCTTGCTTCTTGTGCAAAAACTCTGTAGGCCGGATTGTCATCTTCTTGGTTCCGGCTTGCCCAGGTTAGGACATCTATGAGCAGTCGCTGGAGCCCGTTCATCAAACAAATCGTGGTCGTCGGCGGCTTGATCGCGGCTATCTGGTTGTTATTCCGCGTGCATCTGTTGCTGACGCCGCTGGTCCTGGCGTTCCTGCTCGCCTACCTGGTATCATTTCCGGTCAACTGGATCTTGCGCCGCACTGGTTGGCCACGAACGCCGGTCGCAGTGGTCGTCCAGGTTCTGGTCGTGCTCATCATCCTCACCACCCCCGCGCTGATCGTGCCGCGCCTGGTGACGCTGGCCCGCTCCTTCGGCAGCACGCTGATCAACGTGATCCAGGCCCTGGTGGCCGTTTCTCCGGAGCCGATCGAGATCACGCCCGCTCTTACGATCGATCTGGGATCGTTCTACGAACCGATCAGCCAAACCCTACGCGGGCTGTTAGAACCGAGCGTCAGTAGCATCCAAAACCTCCAAAGCCTGTTGTTCCCCTTCGCCAGCGGTGCAGCGGTCGTGGTCTGGAGCGCGGTAAGCATCGTGATCTGGGGCCTTTTCGCTCTGGTGGTCAGTTTCTACATCGTGAAGGATGCGCCGCTGATCGGCCGATTCGTGGTCACATGCATTCCGGAACCGTTGTGGCCGGAAACGCGCCACCTCTGGACCGAGCTGACGAAGATCTGGGACGCATTCGTGCGGGGCCAGTTGATCCTGGGCATGGCCATGGGCCTCATCGTTTGGCTGACGATGACGATCCTCGGCGTTCGCAATGCGCCGGCCCTCGGCCTGTTGTCAGGGTTCCTGGAATTCATCCCCGGCGTCGGCCCGGTGATCGCGGCCATGCCCGGCATCTTGATCGCACTGATCCTGGGCTCGACGTGGGCGCCGCTGCCCAATCTGTGGTTCGCCGTAATCGTCGCGCTGGCCTACATCCTGCTCTCGCAGCTCGAAAACCTGTACCTGTTGCCGCGCGTGATCGGCAGCCGGGTCGCGCTGCACCCGGCGGTGGTGATCGTCGGCGCGCTGGCCGGGGCGCAGTTGGGCGGCGTCCTGGGCATCCTGCTAGCCGCGCCCACCATCGCCTCCCTGCGCCTGCTGATCGGCTACGCCATCCGCAAGCTGTTGGACGAAGAGCCTTTCCCCACACCCGCGACGCCCCCCAGCCAGGAGGTGTTCTGGGCTGAGCTGGCGCGCGGGCGGCCAGTGCGCGCCGTGCTTTTCGACCTGGACGGCACGCTGATCGAGACCGACGACCGGATGGTGGAGAACCTGGTCCAGCGGCTGCACCTCCTGCATCGACTATTCCCGGCTCAAAACTTGACCCGGTTGGTGCGCCGCTGGTTGATGTTCAGCGAAGTATTCGTCAACGGCTTCGTCACGCTGCTGGATCGGCTGCGCCTGAACCGTTGGCTCTTCAGGTTAAAAGGTCAGATCCACCGCAGGCGCGGCATCCGACAGCCGCAGGATTTCCTGATCGTGGCGGGCAGCCCTGAGATATTGCGCAACCTGGCCGCACGCTACCCGCTGGGCATCGTGACCAGCCGCGATCGCCAGGAAACG
>PHCA01000140.1 GCA_002842085.1 Chloroflexi bacterium HGW-Chloroflexi-1 | reverse complement strand
CCCAATCCGCAATCCTCTTGCTCGCCAGCTCCGCCCTGCTGACGCTGCTGGTTTACGCCTGGTACAACGTCCAGTTCGTGCAGCACCAGGGGCGCTATCTATTCACCGCGCTGATCCCGATCGCGGTGGCGTTTGCATTGGGGTGGGAGGAAGCGCTGCGGCCGCGCACGAGCCGCTTGCTGGCCGCCGGGTTAGTAGTGCTGGGTTTTGGGCTGGTCGCGTGGGGCGTGCTGAGCGGTCACGGCCTGCCCAAGTGGCCTCTGGCGCTGACCGTGCTCGCAGCGGCCGGGCTGGTGATCCGGCCCTGGTTGCCGCGGCAGTTGGACGCGCTTCTGTTTGCCCTGCCTTATGTCGCGCTGCCGTTGTTAGCGTTGTACGCCTTGTTCGGCGCGATCGTGCCGCAGTTGGCGCGGTAAGGGCTTAACGAGTAATGAGTAACGAGTCATTCGTCACAGTAAAGCTCACTCATTACTCATTACTCGTAACTACTCAGCCTGTCATTGCGAGGAGGCGTTTTTTGCCGACGAGGCAATCGAGATTGCTTCGCAAAAAACGCTCGCAATGACACGGCGGCTGAGTAGTTACCATTACTCGTTATAATACGCCCTGTTCGCACGCTCACACAACCAGAGGACCACCCATGAACTTCACCCAATTCGCCGCGGCCATCCAGGCCAACGTGGCCCGGGTCATCATCGGCAAGGCCGACGTGACCGAGCTGCTGCTGGTCACGCTGTTGGTCGAGGGGCACGCGCTGCTGGAGGACGTGCCCGGCATCGGCAAGACCACGCTGGCCAAAGCATTGGCGCGCAGCCTGGACTGCTCCTTCGCCCGCATCCAGTTCACGCCCGACCTGCTGCCCAGCGACGTCACCGGCATCAACTACTACAACCAGAAACGCCAGGAGTTCGAGTTCCGGCCCGGCCCGGTATTCAGCATGATCCTGCTGGCCGACGAGATCAACCGCGCCACCCCGCGCACCCAGTCCGCGCTGCTGGAGGCGATGCAGGAGCGCCAGGTGACCGCGGACGGGACGACCTATCCGCTGCCCAGGCCGTTCCTGGTGCTGGCCACGCAGAACCCCATCGAGCTGGAGGGCACCTTCCCGCTGCCCGAGGCCCAGGTCGACCGCTTCCTGATGCAGGTCAGGATGGGCTACCCCAGCGCGGCTGAGGAGGACGAGATCCTGTTGCGCTACCAGCGGTCTGACCCGTTGGCGGATTTGGGGCCGGTGGCCACCACCGCGGACGTGTTGGCGTTGCAGGCGCAGGTCCGGGAGATCCACGTCAGCGCGGACGTGCGCCACTACATCGGCCAGGTGACGCGCACCACGCGGGTGCATCCGTCGGTGGCGTTGGGGGTCTCGCCGCGCGGCACGCTGGCGCTTTTCCGGGCCAGCCAGGCGTTGGCCGCGCTGCGCGGGCGGGATTTCGTGATTCCCAGCGACGTGCAGCGCCTCTGCCCAGCGGTGCTGACCCATCGCGTGCACATCAGCCCGCAAGTGCGCCTGCGCGGCCGCACCCCGGCCCAGGTGATCGCCGAGATCACCGACGCGGCGCCGGTACCGGTGGTGGAATAACTCCCCGCCCTGGAGGGAGGAGCCAGGGGACGGTGGATCAAGCATTGTCAGAGTTCAAACTGACCAATCTACCAATCTACCAATTTCCCAATCTACCAATGTACCAACCAACCCTCGGCAGGTGACACCATGACCTACCAAACCGTCGGCAGGAGCAAACCCCGGGTCGACGCGCCGGCAAAGGTGACCGGCAAGGCGCTTTACCCGGGCGATATCACGTATCCGGACATGCTCCACATGGCGACGCTGTTCGCCGGGCGGCCGCATGCGCGCGTCCTGGCCATCGACACGGCCGCGGCCGCGGCCGCGCCGGGTGTGGTCGCGGTATTCACCGCTAAGGATGTGCCGGTGAACGAGTACGGCATGCAGCGGCCCGATCGGCCGGTGCTCTGCGGACCGGGCTCGGCCAAAGCGGGCGGCGACGTGGCCCGTTTCGTGGGTGATCAGGTCGCGCTGGTCGTGGCCGAGACCGAGGCCCAGGCACGCGCCGCGCTCAAGCTGATCAAGGTCGAATGGGAAGACCTGCCGTTGGTGCTCGATCCCGAGGCCGCGATGCAACCCGGCGCATACCAGCTCCACCCGGACTGCCCGGACAACGTCACCTGCAGCTATCACATCCGCTCGGGGGACGTGGAAGCGGCGCTGACGGAGGCCGATGTGGTGGTGGAGGGTGTCTACCTCACCCCGGTCCAGGAGCACGTCTACCTGCAGCCCGAGGCCGGCGTGGCCTACATCGACGCGGCGGGCCGCGTCACGGTCGAGGTGGCCGGCCAGTGGGTCCACGAGGACCGGAAAGAGATCGCGCACGCCCTGGATATCCCGGTCGACCAGGTGCGGGTGATCTATCCCGCGATCGGCGGCGCGTTCGGCGGCCGCGAGGACATGTCGGTGCAGATCACGCTGGCGTTGGTGGCCTGGCGGCTGGCCCAGCGCGGGATCCGGCGCCCGGTCAAGACGATCTGGAGCCGCGCGGAGTCGATCATCGGCCACGGCAAACGCCACGCCATGAAGCTGTGGGCGCGCTGGGGCGCCCGGCAGGACGGCACGTTGGTCGCCGCGGAGGTCAAGGTGATTGCGGACGGCGGCGCGTACTGCTATACCAGCAACAAAGTGCTCGGCAACACCACTCTGACCTGCACCGGGCCGTACTACATCCCCAACGTGTCGGTGGATACTTACGCCGTCTACACCAACCACGTGCCTGGCGCGGCCTTCCGCGGGTTCGGCGGGCCTCAGGGCCACTTCGAGGCCGAAGGCCAGATGGACAAACTGGCCGAGGCGCTGGGCATCGACCCGGTCGAGCTGCGGCTCAAAAACGTCCTTACCGATGCGACCCCGCTTCCCACCGGCCAACCCATCCCCGGCGGCGTCGGCCTCACCCAGACCATCATTGCCGCGGCGCAGGCGGCCGGCTGGACGCAGGACGCGGACGGGCATTGGCACAAGCCAGCAGATGGCAAATGGCAAATGGCAAATGACGACACCCAATACCCAATACCCAATACCCAATGCCCGATAAAACGCGGCCTTGGCTTCGCCTGCGGCTTCAAAAACGTCGGCTTCAGCTTCGGCTATCAGGAGAATTCCCACGCGCGGATCGAGCTGCGGGGCGGCACGGAGATCGAGGAAGCCACACTCTACATCGCCGGCGCGGATGTGGGCCAGGGTCATCACACCGCCATGGCACAGATCGCTGCCGAGACGCTGGGGGCGCCGTTCGAGCGGGTCAAGGTGGTGGCCTCTGACACCGCGACGATGCAGAATGCCGGCAGTGCCTCTGCTTCGCGGCTGACCTACATGGGGGGCAACGCCGTGCGCGGTGCGGCGGCGCAGGCGTTGGTTGCCTGGCGCAACGAGGATCGCCCGGCCGTGGGCGACTTCAAGTATCTGGCGCCCAAGACCACGACGATCGATCACGAGACCGGCCAGGGGCGGCCCAATTTTGCTTACGGTTACGTGGCCCAGGCGGTCCGGGTGGCTGTGGACATCGAGACCGGGCAGGTGCGCATCGAACAATTCATCAGCGCGGACGATGTGGGCCAGGCCGTCAACCCCCAACAGGTGGTCGGCCAGATCGAGGGTGGGGTGGTGCAGGCGGTGGGCTATGCGCTCCTGGAGGATTTTCGCACCGACCAGGGCAAGGTGCTGACCGACAAGCTGAGCACGTACCTGATCCCCACCGTGCTGGACATCCCGGAGCAACTGGCGTCCATCATCGTCGATGTCCCCGACCCCAACGGCCCTTACGGTGCGCGTGGTATGGGAGAGATGCCCTATTTGCCGGTGGCGCCGGCGGTCGCCGCCGCGGTTTACGATGCGGTTGGCGTGCGCTTCGATGATTTCCCATTGACGGCCGAGCGGGTGTGGCGGGGGTTGCGGGAGGCGGCTGGCTCAGCGGCCGGCCCAGTGAGCGAGTAGCTCGCGTACCTCCCGCGGGGAGCTGACTTCGGGATCGAGACACGCCAGCCCCTCCGCCGCGGCCGCGTGCAGAAACCGCTTGTCGGCGGCGACGAGCCAGATTCTCATGCCCGGTCCTGTGGTCTGGCTCGCCTGCTGCAAGTCGTGGAGCGTCCAAAGCAGCGCCGCGTCGGTCGCGTTCAGATTGTGGCGCACGATCAGCGCCGTGCCGGAGCGAAACGCGTCTTCGGGAAGCGGCAGCAGCAGGAACCCGGCTTCATCGATGCCAACTCGCTTGACGCTGTCTTCGAATCGCTCATCAGGCAAGGCCGTCCGATTGCGAAACCGCACAATGGCGGAGATCACCTCCGCATAGCTGAGGACGCTCGAAATCAGGCGGATCTCGCTGTGCGCAGCGGCTTCTTCGATGAGGAGATCCACAACCTGCCGGCCATCTTCTTCTGTGTAACGCTTGGACCAGGCGCTGGCGTCGAGGTAGAGGAGGATCACAGCTATTCCTCCTCGCGCATCTGGATGATGAGTTCGGTAACGGTAGGCACATCAGGGTACAGCTCGCGTTGCCGTCTAAAACTCGCGCGGATCTCTTGCAGATCTGGCGGCTCGGGTGAAGGAAGACCGGATAACCCCAGTTCTCGACGGATAGCCAGATAGGAAGCCCAAGTTTGCTCGCGCAGCCGCTCCCCGCGCACGAGCAGGCCGCGGCGCTCCAGGTCGTCGATCAACGCCTCGGACCGGGACCGCTCGGCGTCTGCTTCGGGCAGGGCTGTTCGCATGGCGACCGGCGTTTCGTAGGCGGCGACCGGCTCCCGAAGCTGGGCTGGCGGCTCGGGTGGCTGCGTTTGCGGGGCAGCGCGGCTCAATCCCTGCTCGACCCACTGCGCGACCAACTGCTTCAACGGCACGCCCGTTTCGGCGGCCCGCAGCCTGGCCCGGCGGTGGAGCTCATCGCTGATGTAGATGGACTTCATCGGACGCCTCTGCATGGGAATCGGAAAATCGTAAATAAGATTATACGCGTTCTGACTTGCATTGTCAACCACATGAGGACGGTGAAACTGGTCCTCTAAGGACTGAGGATTAAATAACTTGGGCGAATCCCCAGTCATTTGCCGGAGCAAATGGATAAGTGTTTCCCGAAGTAGCGTTTCAAGCCGGATTCGGTCTCATCAGAGGTGGATGTATGTTGAAAAGTGACCTCGAAAACCTGTCAGGTCTGGGCTAGTTCCCCACCGTGGCTCGGTCACAGACCGGCCACAGCCCCGGATTATCGAGAGGATACACAACACGTTCAACTATGGAGGGGAATCATGCTCAAAGACCTGGTGTTCAAGACCCGCAGCTATCGCCGTTTTCATCAAGACGTCACTATCCGGATGGCCACGCTGCGAGAGCTCGTCGCTCTGGCGCGGCTGTCCGCGTCGGGCGCCAACCGGCAGCCGCTCAAGTTCGTGCTCGTTTGCGATCGGGAGACCAACGCCGCGATCTACCCGACCCTGGCCTGGGCGGGCTACCTGAAGGATTGGCCGGGTCCAGAAGAAGGCGAGCGGCCGGCGGCCTACATCGTCATCTTGGGCGACACGGCGATCAGCCGGGCGTTCGGCGTGGATCACGGCATCGCGGCCCAGAGCATCATGCTGGGCGCGACCGAGCGCGGCCTGGGCGGCTGCATCATCGGCTCGGTGAAACATGACCTGCTGCGGGCCGCTCTGAACATCCCCGCGCGGTATCAGATCCTGCTCGTCCTGGCCCTGGGGGCGCCCAAAGAGACCGTCGTCGTCGATCCGGTTGGGCCGGATGGGGACATCAAGTATTGGCGGGATGAGGCGGGTGTGCACCATGTGCCGAAACGGGAGTTGAAGGAGTTGGTTGTCGCCGAAAGGGGGTAGGGAGAGATGAACGATCGCGCCGGCGGTTACACGGCATACCAATTCACCGCGGAGTTCTACGATCACGTCGAGCCATACCGGGAGCGACAGGACGTGGCCTTCTTCGTCGAGATGGCCCAGGAGTCGGGCGGCCCGGTGCTGGAGGTCGGCTGTGGCACCGGCCGGGTGCTGATTCCCACGGCGCGGGCCGGGTTCGAGATCGTCGGGCTGGACCTGGCGCCCTTGATGCTGGCGGCGTGTCGGGAAAAGCTGGCGCAGGAGCCGGCAGAAGTGCAGGCGCGGGTCGAGTTGGTCGAGGACGACATGCGAGCCTTCGACCTGGGCCGCCAATTCGCGCTGGTCACGATTCCGTTTCGCCCCTTTCAGCACCTGATCACTGTCGCGGACCAGATCGCTTGCCTGAAGACCATCCATCGCCACCTGAAACCGGGCGGCCGCCTGGCGCTCGACCTGTTCAACCCGTCGCTGCCCTACCTGGCCGACGCAGCGCGGTTGGACGAGTTCGGGGACGAGCCGGGGATCATCATGCCAGACGGCCGGCGGGTGCTCCGCCGCGCGCGGATCGCGGCCCGCGACTACTTCAACCAGATCCAGGACACCGAGCTGACCTACTACGTGACCTACCCGGACGGGCGGCAGGAGCGCCGGGTGCACGCTTTTCCGATGCGCTACCTGTTCCGCTTCGAGGCCGAGCATCTGCTGGCACGCTGCGGTTTCGAGGTAGAGGCGTTGTACGCCGATTACGACCGGAGCCCATACGGGTCGAAGTACCCGGGCGAACTGATCTTTGTGGCCCGGAAGTAAGCGGAGCGGTTGCTGTTTGGCAAAGTTCTGCTGTCATCACACGGAATACGCAGCACGCAATCCGAAAACACATGCCCCCAAACATCCAACCGCCGCTCCCTCAAGCCTTCCTGGACCGCATGGCGCGGCTGCTCGGCGACGAGTACGCGGCTTTCCGGGCGAGCTACGCCGCGGCGCGGGGCGGTGGCCTGCGGGTGAACACGCTGAAGCTGACGCCGGGCCGTTTTCGGGCGTTGGCCCCGTTCGATCTGGCTCCGGTGGCCTGGTCCCCGGACGCTTACCTGGTCCCGGAGGACGCGCAACCGGGCAAGCACCCCTACCACGCGGCCGGCCTCTACTATCTCCAGGATCCCTCGGCCATGATCCCGGCCGCGCTGCTCGATCCGCAACCCGGCGAGCGCGTGCTGGATCTGGCGGCCGCGCCGGGCGGCAAGGCGACCCACATCGCCGCGTCGATGGGAGATGACGGCCTGCTCGTCGCCAACGAGATCCACGGCAAGCGCGTCTGGGCGCTGGCCGAGAATCTGGAACGCTGGGGCGCACACAACGCTGTCATCACCAACGAGACCCCCGAACGGCTGGCGGAACGCTTCGAGGGTTTCTTCGACCGCGTCTTGCTGGATGCGCCCTGCTCGGGCGAAGGGATGATGCGCATGAGCGAGCGCATAAGCGAGCGCAAGGGCGAGGCCGCGCGGGTCGAGTGGGCGCCCGAGCTGGTCCAGGGCTGCGCGCTGCGCCAGTCGTCGATCCTGGCGGACGCCGCGCGCCTGGTGCGGCCCGGCGGCCGGCTGGTTTATTCGACGTGCACCTTTGCGCCCGAGGAGAACGAGGGGACGATCGCCCGCTTCTTGCGTGACCACCCTGAATTCGAGCTGATCGACCCGGTCCGCCTGCCCGGCTTCGGCCCCGGCCGCCCCGATTGGCTGACGGAGGGCGAGCGCGTACCCGGGCTGGGCCGGGCAGTGCGTTTATGGCCGCACACCGGGCCGGGTGCAGGGCATTTCGTAGCGGTGCTGCAAAAACGTTCAGACGTTGAACGTGCGCCCGTCGAACGTTCTGGCTGGCGCTTCGTGCAGGTTCCCAAACCGCTTCTGGGGCTCTACGACGACTTCTGCCGCGAGACTTTGACTTCAACCCCGGCAGAGGCGCGATTGGCCCTGGTTGGCTCATATCTGTACGCGTTGCCCGACGACCTACCCGATTTGATCGGGCTGCGCTTCATCCATCCGGGTTGGTGGCTGGAGACGTTCAAGAAGAATCGTTTCGAGCCGAGCCATGCCCTGGCGCTGGGGCTGTGGCCGAGCGATGCACGCCGGGTGCTGGATCTGCCGTCCGGCGGCGCTGAGGTCCTGGCTTACCTGCGCGGGGAGACGCTGCCCGGCGCCGGCGAGGATGGCTGGATCCTGGTCGCGGTCGATGGGTTCTCGCTCGGTTGGGGCAAACGGGTGGATGGCCGGGTCAAGAGTCACTATCCGCGAGGGCTGCGCTGGTTTTGAGGGTGAGCCTCTAGCACCCGGTGTCTTTGAGAAACCGGGTATCTTCTATTTTGACGAGCGTGCGCCGCCGTGCTACTATCTCCAGGAGGTTGATATGACTCGGATCACGCACGTCATCAAACGCACCGGCGCGGTGGTACCCTTCAACCGTGAGCGCATCACCAACGCCATCTATCGCGCCGCGGTGGCGGTCGGCGGCCGCGACCGGTCCGTCGCGGCCGGCCTGGCCGACCAGGTCGTGGCGCTGCTGGAAGCGACCGCGCCGCCCGACCACATCCCCACCGTGGAAGAGATCCAGGATGTCGTCGAGAAAGTGCTGATCGAAAACGGCCACGCCCGGACCGCCAAGGTCTACATCCTATACCGCGACGAGCGGGCAAGACGCCGCCGCGAACGCGCCGAGCGTTCGGCCCAATCGGCCGAGAACGTCCCCTGGCGGAAGATCTGGGAGGTGTTGAGCTGGGCCGTTGACCACGACCTGCACACGGTGGCGCGCCTCAACGCCCGCATCGGCCGCGGCGAGTTCCCCGACATCGTGCGCGAGACCGACCGGGCCTATAACGAGGACATCACCACCGCGGCGGAGATGATCGGCGAGCGTCGCGCCGCGTTGAAGCTGGTCATCGTCGCCGGCCCCTCCTCCTCGGGCAAGACCACGACCACCACCAAGCTGGCCCACATGCTGACCAAGATGGGCCTCAACCTGGTACCGCTGACGGTGGACCACTACTTCTTCGACCTGGAGCTTCACCCGAAGGACGAGTACGGCGACTACGACTTCGAGACGCCTCAGGCCCTCGACCTGCCGTTGATCAACGACCAGTTGAGCCGGTTGGTCGCTGGCGAGCGGGTCATGATCCCGTTTTACGACTTCAAGACCGGCCGGCGCCACGATGACTACACGCCGATGCAGATCGGCCCGCACGACATCATCCTGATCGACAGCCTGCACGGCCTGTTCGCCGATATGACCGCCGGGGTCGAGGACGGACGGAAGTTCAAGCTCTACATCGAGCCGTTGTTGCAGATGCAGGATGCTGAGGGTGAGTTCGTGCGGTGGACCGATCTGCGGCTGATGCGCCGGATGGAGCGGGACGCCACGCACCGCGCCTACGATCCGCAACAGACGCTGGAGCACTGGCACTATGTCCGCAGCAGCGAGCTGCGCAACATCATCCCCTACGCCAACCAGACCGACTACATCGTCAACAGCGGCCTGCCGTACGAGCTGCCGGTCATGAAGGCCAGGTTATTCAGCCACTTCGAGCGCTGGGTCGAGCTCTATCGGGCCGACCCGCTGCGGCTGGATGCCTTCACCCGCGCCGGACGCGTCCACCAGCTATTGAGTCAGGTCACAGCGGTGACGGACGAATCGGCCATCCCGCCCGATTCGTTGCTGCGGGAGTTCATCGGGGGCAGTTGCTACGAGTATTGAGGTTGAGGCCAAGGGTGAGATGTCCCGACCCATGGCCGGGTTACAGCGCGACATCACGCCCTAAGGACTGAGAATTAAATAACTTGCGCAAGTCCCCCCTTCATTTGCCGGAGCAGATGAGTAAGTTATTTAGTCCTTAGCCCTAATCTTCTTCGACATAGTAGCGCATGATCGGCCGGGTCGCTGAGGGGCGGGCCACTTCCACGAACCCCGCCTGGCGGAACGCGGCAGCCAGCCCCATGAAGCCTTCTGTCTCGCCGCTCACCCGCTTTTCGCCCGGATCGACCGGGTAGCCCTCGACGATCCGCGCGCCTTGCTCGATCGCATAGGCCACGGCCCCCTGCAGCAGTCTGACCATTAGCCCCTGGCCGCGATACGGTTTCGCCACGAAGAAGCAGACAATCGACCAGACGGGCTGATCGTCGATGCGTTTCAGCGTGCGGGAGCGCTCGAGGGGTGGATAATCCTTGCGCGGGCCGATGGAGACCCAGGCGACCGGATCGCCATTCACGTATCCCAGGATGCCGGGCGCCTGGCCCGAATCGACCAGCGCCTGCAACCCCGCCTTGCGCTGCTCCGCTGTCTGGCGGCCGAACTCGGCCCGCGCCAGCCGCCACCACATGCACCAGCAGCCCGCATACGCGCCGTGCGCCCCGAACAGCCGCTCCAGGTCTTCCCAGCGGTCGGGGGTGACCGGGTGGCACACCAGCGTGTCTGAAGACATGTTCCTCTTTTCGGGGCAGGCTGTGGCCGGTCTGTGACCGAGCCACGGTGGTTCGGTCACAGACCGGCCACAGCCCCCGGATTATCGAGATGATCCGAAGAATTGCGGATACGAAAAAGTGGGCCCCCCGGGATTCGAACCCAGGACCAACCGGTTATGCATCCCACTACAGCTTTCGCTGCCCCTTTCGGGTTTGTGAGCTGGACTATCCCTTCACCCCATTGGCTGGGGCGCCTGCCATCTAGTCTCTACACCTTCCTCATTCAGAGGCTTGGCTCGGGATTACCTTACGCAATGGCTTAGGCTTCCCCGAATTTGGCAGATTTCACCTGGGAATTACTCCCCAGGCAGCCCTTGACAGGCAGTCGTATCGAGGCTATGCCCTCCACTTGGGCCCACGAGGAGCGGGTGATGGGATTCGAACCCACGGCATTCTACTTGGAAGGCAGACGCTCTACCCCTGAGCTACACCCGCATGGTCGCGCACATCGGGATTAAGTATAACATGATGCCGCGAAAAAGCCAAAACAACAATCGGATCGAAAGTGATGTCCAGGTTTGAGCTTCCCCAGACGTACAACAGCAACGGACAATATAGAACGCTGATCCCGCTGATGCGCGCTGATCAACGCTGATTTATCAAATAATTTGTAACTACTCAGCCCTCTGTCATTGCGAGCGCAGTTTGCGAAGCAATCGGGATTGCCGCAATCCCCACCATGGCGGAGATTGCTTTGCTTCGTACCTCGCAACCGCATCCTTCGACTTCGCCCGCCAAACGACGGCGGGCTCCGCTCAGGACGCTCCTCGCAATGACAGGCTGAGTAGTTACAATAATTTTATCTTCTGATCTGCGTGAATCTGCGCACATCTGCGTCCTGGTAACAATCGACAATCTTCATCCGTTGGGATGATGTGCTTGATCACGATAGCGTCCTTCTCGACAACCACGTGATCGATTAA
>PHCA01000139.1:3721-11841 GCA_002842085.1 Chloroflexi bacterium HGW-Chloroflexi-1 | reverse complement strand
CTAGGAGCACTAACACTATACATATCAAGCTGACCCAGATTACTCTAGACTTGTGGGTTTTCATAATCATTCTCCTTGTTTGATACTCGCTGGGATTACCGGCGACAAACATTACTCTACCACACTTTTGGAGATTTGTCATCGTTGAGTTGTCTTTTCGAGTACCTCCGCCGCCGTGGAGACCCCCAAAGCGGCGAGGGCGTCCGTCAAAGGCTATCAAATTGCTTGTTGCTCAGTGGTGTACGTGACCACGGTTGAATGTGGAGCTACCCTAACGAACATCGAAACCAACTTTGCTTTCATTTTAGGTAACCGTTCAGATACGACATAGCGGATTAGAAGGTACACAAACCACAACATGTAGTGGTCTGAACTGCTCCGGCACAGCTACCCCGTCCGTTGAATCGCTCTTGGTATACTGGATGCACACTACATATTGTGCTGAACATTGGCATGACTACAACCAGTTGTGGTCATACCCACCTGAACGGTTACCATTTTAGAATCCTCCTCGTTTTGTTACGTTTCTAGACTTACACACGTTTTCGACTACGGAAGCACGCAAAGGGAAACTCCGCCTTGCCTCCTGAAAGGTTGCCTCGTGGAATAGCGTATCGTCCTTATCGTTCCATACAAGCCTCCTCGTCATCTTCACACTCACCGGACTTCCCGATGACGCCTCCAGTCTACCACAAATCGCGCCGCTTGTAACCTGTGGAAAATACCAGTCTTTGCTGAGGCCGCACCCAACTTGTGCAGGATGTTGTTCACGTGGAACTCAGCCGTGCGCGTGGTGATCTTGAGCCGCTGCGCGAGCTCCTTGTTGCTCAGCCCTCCGGCTACGCCGCGCAACACATCCATCTCCCGTTCAGTCAGCCCGGCGGGATACTCGCCGCACGCCCAATTCGCGAGCTTGGCCGCGATGTGGGCGGCGGGGCGCTCAAGGCCTCCCTACCAGCACCGAAATGGGGTTCACGTTCTGGGCAGGTACTTGAATCGTTTCCTGCACAAGACCGCCCCACCAGCGATCAGCGCCGAGAGGTGGCAAGGTGTCAAACTGGATGCAGCCCGATACCAGGCCGCGCCGATCCGGCAAGAGGTAGTAGTACGGCTGTGGAGTCGGCTGTGATTTGTCTTACCGGATATCGGAACTGAGGGGCAGCAAGATCAAGCAGGTAAACCTTCGGCTGGGGGATGGTCTTGGCGAGGTCATAAGTGATCATGACGTGGTCGTCCAGGCCGTCCTCATTGGGGCTGCATATCGGCGGGGTGACGCTCAGGTCATGTACCACCGGCAGTTCGGTATCAGCCTGCTGCAAAGTGACTGTGCCGCGCGCCTCTTGGCGCCGATTGCGATCATCTACTGCCTCGATAACCCAGCCGTAGACCCCATTGGGCAAGACCCGACTGGTCACGAGTTGCTCTGCTCCGTCTTCTCGATGCACTTGCGGGTCATCGATCATCCCACCCCAATAGACTTCGTAGTTCCCCGGCGAACGGCGCTGGTGGTTACGAAAGAAGTGCCGTGCGCCGGCGCTATCAACGAAATAGATGGCAACGTAACAGAGACGACCGATACGGTAGCGTATCAGGGCAACATCCTCTATGCCGTCAGCGTTGGGGGAAATTGACGACGGGGCTAGCTGAGCGCCAGAAAGCATCGGCTTGAAGGCACAGCCGCCACACCCGTAGTGAGATGCCCGTCAGAAGCAAGATCGCGACAGCGCGCACCATGAGACCGGAGCGAGCAGTAAGACCCTGATTGGATGCTAGCAGCCTGTCGGAGAGGAAACAGATGTCGCCCTTATGTCTACTCTTTGATGCAAAAACAGGCAAAACAGGCGAGATTTGGCCCAAAACGAGGGTAGTTTGGGCGCCTACGCCCCTCACCATTGCTCTCTCCGACAGGCTGCTAGCAAGTGAGCTTACCTTCCTGTCTGGTCGCATGTTGGACACGGCGGAACAGACCTGGCCACATCGAGAATATCCTGCATCGTGAAGTACCTCGCCTGTTTACCTTTCATTACGACAGCAACGGCTCGAGATGTCCTCACGGGAAGGAATCATACGTCGTCCTCTCCCAACCTTCTCCGCCGCCATTCCAGTCAACGTAGTGTGAAGAATAGTTCTTCCAATTGGTGTTATTGGGCGCTGTCCAGTAGTCGGTCAGTGCTGCTCCAGAATCGGTGACACACGTTCCTGTCTGCTCTTTTGTGTCGTCGTCCATGTACTCCCAGGTGCCATCATGCTCCACATCGCGATAGAGGTGGGGCTTGACGTAAACTCTGGTCGCACAAAAATCGGTTTGCGTCCGAGCGTACGCGGCCACGGCCACGTAGTTGGAACTGTACTGGTACCAGTAGAAGCCATAGCTGAGCGTCACCGTGCCAGGAGCGCGGGGGGCTGTTGCGCCCTCTGCGACGGTGCCGGCGAACGATGTCGCTACCGTCTCCGTGGATTCAACTTTTTTGACAGACTTTGGCGCCTGCTCCTTGGGGATGCGTCGCGGGACGAGCCCCTCTGGCATAGACGAGATCGAGGCCGAGCTTTCCCCCACAGTTTCGCTCACGCCAACCTTGTTTACCTCATCCGGCACTTCTGCCGGCGGCACCCGAGCCGGTACGTCAGCTCGCACACCCTGCGGTGGTACCGGTTCTCCGCGGGCCGAGCCTGCAAGAGACTTATTGCTGGGCCCTATGGTTAGCAATAGGGCGAGCACCACAAACACCGAAACGAACCTTACTTTACGCATTTTCAAACCTCCTGTACTTTGAGATACTCACCGGGCTCCCCGATGGCATCTCCACTCTATCACAAATCGCGCCGCTTGTAACCTGTGGAAATCCACAGGTAGGCCCTGTGAACGGCGCAAGCACCCAACAAAAAGACCCCAACAGAGGCTGCCGAGGCCTGTTAGAACGCCGCAACGCCCTCTTCGTTTAGCGGCTATGGTCTGCCCACCAAAACGCTGACGGTGTCCACATTGTTTGCTGCGATCTGTACGGACTCGTGAATCAAGCCTCCCCACCAATGATCTGTGCCCACCGGGGGTGCGACATCGAACTGGATGCAGCCGTAGACCATCCCTCGGCGTCCCGGCATGAGGTAGTACTGCGCTTGTCCGTCAATCACTCTCTGCTCCAGGTCTTCTGGACGCCCAATGGCCCAGCGGAAGGGAAAATCAACACCAGTGGTGTCGTAATTGATACCGAAACGCCAGACCCCTCGCTGTTTGGCCCAGGATGGCTCATCATATGTCGCGGCCAGATCATGGTAGCTCTGGGTCAGACGATATGCCTGGCCCGGCCAGGGGCCGCTGGTACGGAGCGGCACCGGGCCGATGTTGATCACGACCGCGGTAAAACAGAGACGCCTTCCCACGGGAACGCCCACCTTCCCGTTCATCTCACCCTGCCAGTCGATGCTGCCGCCCGCGATTTCGGCCAGGGGTCGCCCGCCCGCGCTGATCGTCAGCGTCGATGAGACGACAACCCGGTTGCCGACCCTGTCCTCCGCCTCCAGATAGAGCGCATAAGTGCCGTCTGGCGGTGGCTCGGCGGCCAGGTAGCGCCCGTTTTGATCGTGAACCCCGCCGTCATAAAGCGCATAGTAGCGTTGGCCAGCGCCATCCAGGAAGTAGATGGATAGATTCGCCGCGCGGCCGATGCGGTAGCGAATCAGGGTGACGTCGTCTACGCCGTCGGCGTTGGGGGAGATGATCGCCGGCGCGACCGCGACGCGCGAGAGCATCGGCCAGAAGCTGCAACTACTGAGAAGCAGGACCAATCCCACGAGAACGAGTAGCCTATTGCACAAAATCTTTGGCCTCCGGTCACCGCACAGCGTGAATTGGGGTCTTGGTGTGGTTCAGGGTCTACTCACTGTGATCGCAACCCGAATAGAAGACTCCATGTGATCCAAGAATTCGGTCAAGTGCCTGCTGGACCCTTCGAATGGCTCCTCCAGCATTTGATAGGGGTCATAAGCCCACACGACCATCAACTCGTGCATACCCGGTTCGCTGGGCGCAACAAGCCGCGCTGGCAACGATGCACGCGTGCCAGCAGGCAACGCGACAAAGGCCACCCACTGGTCGTCGCCATCCAACGGGATTTGTGTGTAATCAAGAACTGTCAATCTGGTGGAGCGGCTCAGCCGCGAACTCGACCGCCGCACCCGAGTGCGGACTTGGCAGCCTGGCGGTTCAGTTTTCCGGCGCGGACAGGGAAAGTGGCGGGAGGGACATACCTCACGGCGCGTCACCCACATCGAGAAAAATGCGATAGGAAGACCAAAGGCCCAATTCGAGTGAGAAGTCGATCAGGCCTTCAAAAAGAGGGCGGGCCATGTCGATCCTGGTCGTTGGAAAGGGTTCACCCAGGATCACGAGCTCGTAGCGACCAGGTTGAGTGGGCGCGGTGATCTCGATGGGCAGCGGGTACCAGGCGCCCGCTTTGGCAGTGACATAGAGAGGGATGTGTGGAACTTGCCGATAGGTGACGGGAACCTGTTGTTGATTCAGGAACGCGGCCAGGGCATAGTCTACGCGAGTGGATGAGGTATTGAACAGGTGCAAGTATAACTTGAGTGTCTGACCAGGGCTGGCTTGCAGGTCCAAGAACTCCTCCAGCCCTCCGTACTGCTTCTCCCACGGCAAAAGCCATGGATTCAGAGCCAACCCCTGCAAGCCAAACACGTGCAGCGGCAAGGCTGGCCGTTCGAAGGTGGGCGTCAGGGGCGTCGTGTCACCGCCGACCGCCAGGCTCCTACGCAAAGCCACCTGGAAGAATATGCCGCGTCTGCCATTATCAGGCTCCACCGGGTGATAGCGTTCCGCGCCCAAATCCTCCCACTGCACCACGGCCAGATCATGGAGGCCCCGGGATAGGCCATGAATCTCGATCGGCACCCTGGCTATTTGCTCAGAGTCCAGCGCAATGGTCTGGGTGAGCGGCGCGCCAGGCGCGCAGGGCCTCTGGACGAAGTCGACCAGGCAGGTCACGATGTAAACCGGCGGCTCGGGCATGTAGAGCCCCATTACGAACTCACCGATAAACGGTTCGCCTTCAGGTACGACGGACAGATTATTGTCGTCGTTGGCTAGTTCAGACCATGTCCCACGAAGGCCTATGAATCCTCCTGAGTTTTCGCGCGCCAGCCCTGTGACTTGCGCGTCCGGCAGGGGATCCTGGATCGCGGTGGGATCCTCCCCTGGTGGCACCGCAAACGGCTGCATCACTTCTGGTTGGGGTGGCGTGACGGCCCGATCGGCCGCGAACCAGACCAGCGGTGAGCGAAGCAGCAAACAATCCCGGCGACCAAAAAGAACTGGGCTGAAACATTGCGGGCCGCTGAGTACAAGGGCTACGGTGACGACCACCACGGCAACGAGAACCAGGCTGAAGACGGCTGCCAACAGGCCGAGGCGTGTGGGGAGGGGCTTGCGCATGAGAGATGACTCCGCTCTGAGACGTCACGCTGCAGAGATTGGTCAGGCCAGTCTCCGCAGCGTAGAATTTCGCAAATAGTGTCCAACCAAAAAGGTTAGAAGGTAGCGTTGGGGCCTGTCTGGCCTTCCTTCCAGAGTGGCCACCAATCGTTTATTTTGGCCGCATGTTTGCCGTTGACGACGCAGTGTAACAGGCCGGAACTGAACAGCATGGCGTTTTGCTGCGCATCGACCTTGGTCGTGTTATAGGCATAGCCCGTGTAGTTGAGTGCTGGATTGTTACACTGCCCAGACCCATACCGGTGGTCACCGGAAACGCGGAGTTCTTGTGCGGTCACGTTCGACATAGTGTAGCCACCGGCTGCCACAAAATACCGAGACCCCCAATAGGGCGTACCCACCAGTCTCCGCTCCATGGTGAAGGTGTAACTGTCCTTCGGTTGAATCCCAGCTGATTTGGCCGCCTTCACGGTGGCCTTCTGGATCAACTCCACAGTCGTCACCGGCATCAGCCGGTCTTGCGCGCCACCAACTCCCTTCACGAGTTCCCACGTGATGGTCGTTTTTTCGATCGGAACATCCAGCACGACCGCTGAAGAGTTCGCCGACATGGGCACTGCCTCTTGGGCCAAAGCCGGGGACAGGGCAGCACTCAGCAACAGTGCCAGCAACACGAACACTGAGAACAACCTGAGCTTGTACATGTGGACCTCCTATGAGTTTGAGATTCTCATCGGGCTCCCCGATGGCGCCTCCACCCTACCACAAACCCAACCGTTTGTAACCTGTGGAAAATACCAGTCTTTGCTGGCCGATACCAAGGAAGCGCGTGGCGCCATGCGATCGGAGGCACAAAAAGTCCTGGCGGAGGCCGCACCCAACTTGTGCAGGATGTTGTTCACGTGGAACTCAGCCGTGCGCGTGGTGATCTTGAGCCGCTGCGCGAGCTCCTTGTTGCTCAGCCCTTCGGCTACGCCGCGCAACACATCCATCTCCCGTTCAGTCAGCCCGGCGGGATACTCGTCGCGCGCCCAATTCGCGAGCTTGGCCGCGATGTGGGCACTGTAGGTGGTCTCCCCGGCCATGGCCCGGCGCACGGCGGCCACGATGGCGTCCGGCTGCTCGTCCTTCAGCAGGTAGCCCCGCGCGCCGGCCGCCAACATGCCCCGCACGTAATGCTCACTGTCGTAGGAGCTGAGGGCCAGCACGCGCACCGGCAGCCCCCGGCGTTGGATCTCGGCCGCGACCTCGGGGCCGGTCATCCCTGGCGACTGGCGATCAAGTACCCCTGACCTGTGCAGGCTTTCTAAAAGAGACCAGTGCGATCGCCAAGGAGGGCAAAAAGAACAGAATCAGGACAAATGATAATCCTAGCCAAACGTTCGTTTGTTCTCTCAAGTTCACACAAACTACCAAAACACTGCCAAAAACGGACAAAAGCAAGGCCAGACGCCCAAAGAACCTGCTCATTCTCTTGAAGGTAGATAATATAAAAGAGAGCCCCCAAAGTACCAGTAAAATCAACATAATATCACCGGCAATCCATTCAAAACGGTGTGGCGTTTTCATTAGCATCAGATCACCATGGGCCTGCAGGGAAATAGCAACACTGCCAAACACTAATACCACCAGCACACCATAGATACACGTAGCGATCTTCAGCGACCTTTGGGTTTGTACTTCCATCCGAACATCTCCTCGAAAGACGGGGATGGTTCAATTCCTCAAGGAAAATGAACCATCCCCAAATACGTCAATCGGTATAGCGTCTTCGACAATCCGCTCTAGTCTGTCAGACAGATTACCACAGTGGGTAATCGGGCCAAGATCCTTCGGGAGAGTTATTATCGCAAGGATTCACCCATTTCGGACAGTGCCCCAGCACGGAACAGGCAAAAGCATTGTAACAAACTTCCCATGATTCTGCGCTTTGGAAAGTAGCTGTGGCGCTATCGGGGATCTTATAGGCAAGACAGCCCCCCCAACTAGCCCGGTAGAGGCCATCAACGCCCTGTTGTGGCGGCTGCGCCCAGACCAGCGAGTAACTGCTTTCGGGCAGTACCGAGTACTTTGCGCCATTCTGACCTGGGTTAGGGAAATTCCACACCGCTTTACCAGGCCCCCAAATCGGACGTATACATAAGCTGAGCCCGGATGGTTGCACTTTGCTACCTGACAGGCTTGAGGAAGCGGTGGCTGATGGCTCCTGAATCTTGATCTTAATCCCAAGGAGCTTGGCCTTCTCGCTTTTCTCGCCAGCAATCAGCTCCTGTAACTCTTCCAACGAAACCTCGCCAGAGCCGATCAAACCATCGTATTTTTCCCACAGCGCAGTGAGTTCTTTATCTGGCGAGACTACGCTTGAAGGTGATGTGCCCATTGGAGGGGGATCGGTCAGAGGAAACTGGGCCGCTGAAGGGATTGATTCTTGTGCATACCCCACTTCTGCGCCTACGCTCAGCAGCAGCGCCAGCAAGACGAACAGCGATACGAACTTCACCTTACGCATTTCGAAACTCCTTTCAACTTGAGATACTCACCGGACTCCCCAGTGGTACCTCCACTCTACCACAAACAGGGTGGCCTGTCTACTGTGAAAATTACCAGTTTCGATCTGTAGATTCCTACAGGTAAGCAACTTAGGTGTCGCCCGGCGTAAGCAAAAAAGCCC
>PHCA01000139.1:0-3711 GCA_002842085.1 Chloroflexi bacterium HGW-Chloroflexi-1 | reverse complement strand
CCTTTGGACGCGCCCCGCACCGCGGCCACGATCACTGCCGGGGCTTCCTCCTTCAACAGGTAGCCCCGCGCGCCGGCTGCCAACATCCCGCGCACATAGGCTTCGTCCGCGTAGGCGCTGAGGGCCAGCACGCGCACGGGCAGGTCTCGCTCGCGTAACCCGGCCGTGACCTCCATGGAGCGTAATCGCTCCTTTTTACCTGCCGGAGTAAGCGATCCCAAAAGCCCGCTCCAGGCATCAAAGAGCCGAGTTTTGATGCATATTTTGTAATGGTCAACAACATGATGCACAAGTCGAGGGGACGCGGACGAGCGCGGATGGCCACTGAGTTCATAGATGTTATCCGCGTTCTCTGCGTCGTCCGCGTCCGAATTCCCGCTCCGTGATGTGCAACATCTATCTGGCCAATACAGTTTTGATGCACATTTGCATCGTTTGAGAGCCTACAATGACCTGGGCGAAGGGGAAATCCCTTGGAAAATCGCCCAAAACCTGAGATGGGCAGGCCCGGTGCAGCAGTGGTAAAAGAGAGCAACTGCACCCCTTTGAATATAGGCGCTCTGACCGCCGTTCGATAAACTCACGATGAGGTCTGCACCCGAGCCATGTGCAGCGTGCAAGACAACGAAACCGATCCCGCTTGCGTTAGCGAGTGCTCCAAGCCAGTTCAAAGGGTCGATCTACCTCGACAGGCAATTCTCGTAAATTTTCGTCTGCCACTGTGTAGACACCTATTCTGGTTGACTTACCTTCGGTACCAATGAGCACTGCAAACCGGTTGCCGTCTGGCGCCCACGCCTGCTTCACTCCAGGCCTGCCGAAGAAGTCGAGCTGCTTAATGGCTTGTGAAGCATCGGGGTGTATGAGGAATATTCCAGATTGTCCACCACGTCCAAGTATGTACAGACCATTAGGTGACCATTGGAGCAATTCCTCCAAAGACGTCTCAAAGCCCAGATTCCGCTCAGTGCCGTTCTGGAGATCAACTAGATACAATGCACCGCGAAGATATACCAAACGTTTTCCATCGGGCGAGACAACAAAGCTATGGTCTCGAATGGGTGCATCGGCGAGCAAGACGCTTGGCGCAGAGCCGTCTAGGGGGTGGCTAACTAACTCTGCTTTAAGGTCCTGCCCCGCTCCACTTTGGTGGCGAAGATAGACAACGTGATTGTCGTCTAGCCAGATTGGCGCTATAGCACCAAGAACATTCTGGCTCAGGGTTGACAACGTGCCATCGCTGACGCGTAAAACGTGTAGGCCTCCATTCCTATCAGTGAAAGCCAAACGCGCACCGTCAGGCGACCAAGCCGGGTGGCTATACACCCCCGCTACCTGTGTGAGGGGGCGCACCTCACCTTGGGACAAATCGGCAAGCATGAGGTATCCAAGACGGCACTCTTGAGGAAGTCCCAAGACCGCGTAGAAGAAGGCGATTTGTTGGGCGTCTGGTGACCACACGAGCGCTGTATCCCCTAGGGCCAGTTTAGGCTTAGCGTCAGTGTGAATTGTCACCAAGTTGCCGGTCTCCGGGAAAAACAACTTAAGCCCATCACCTGAATACGCCAAGGCACCAGTACCGTTCACTGGATCAAAACCGGATATGTCTGGAAGGGGGATCGTCTCGGTCTGGCACGTACCACGTGTCGGCTCTGGACGCGGTTGGCCAGATATATTCGCACCCGATTCTATTGTGCTTACCGGGACGGGCACTGCTGGCGAACTACATCCTATCAGCAAGCCAATCAACACAACGAATATAGCTCTAAGTTTTTCCATATAATCGCTCCTCAACAAAGAAAGCGTGGAATGGGTGAGGTCAGGCACGCGCACGTACCCGACCCCGCCCGCCTCAGTTACGGCCCAGTTGCGGTACCATCCCAGTCGTCCACCGTGCCCCAGCAGGGATCATTCGGATCACCCGATCTCCAGGTAGTGGTAGGCAGCGTCCTAACCGCGACGCGAGTATTGGTGCTAACCACGCGTGCCTCGAAGTGCAGATGGTTGCCAGTTGAGTTACCTGTGCTGTCAGCGAAGCCAATCGTAGTGCCGGTTGCGACAGCCTCCCCCACATAGTTCACGCCAAAACTCTGAAGATGGGCGTAATACTGACGCTTTGTAGGAGATGGACCACTGTCGATGTTAACGAGATTGCCATAACCTTGATTGTTCCATCCGAAGAAGGATACAACGCCTCCATAGGTGGCTTTTACCGATGTGCCGGCAGGCATGCTATAGTCAATTGCCTCGCCGGATGCTGAGCCTTGATGCGTACTCCTGCAACCTGGACCAGTTGTGATGGTGCGTTGGCCACTAAAAGGCAGTCGCCACCCGGCAGGATCTTGCGCTGCAGACAAAATAGTTAAAGACTCAAGTGCTCGCCCCCTGGACCGTACAACCTCCTGCGGCGGAGAGGCCAATGTGTGTGAATTCAATGTTGTCGGCTGGAACTCTGGTCCGTACGCACTCTGTAAGGATTTGGGTGATTTATCCCCCAGAGCGAAAGACGCTACCATATGACTGAAGGCGTCAAGCGACTTCGCATCGGCGTTACTCCATATGAACCAGACAACCCGATCATCCTTAATATTCGCTATCTGGAAGCTGCCAAGGGGTGAGATTCCTCTTTTCAACAATCCTTGCCGCTTGGATATCGGTAGCACTTTCTGTTCAAGGATGGTTATCTCAGGGACCTCAAATACCCTGGATTTCTCTTCGTAGAGATCGATCCACTTCGACAAGGATTCGCCCTTATCGATCTCCATCAGGTAAAACCCCACACTGACCACAATGCGGTCGTCTCCGTAGGATTCATTTGTGGATCGGAGTTCGGGCACATTGCTAAAACTCAGCACGGCGCCTACACGGCCGGGTGTATCGTCACGCGCAAGCATGTACCAGCCCTCAGGGTAGTCAAGTTTGAAACCAAACCGCTCGTCAGTGTATGTCTGCCACTTTGTCTGAACACTGGCCAGGGCGCTAGAGGGCGTATTCACCAGTCTCCGTGCCATGGTGAAGATGTAGCTCAACTCCCTTCACAAGTTCCCACGTGGTGGTCGTTTTTTCGATCGGAACACCCAGCACGACCGCTGAAGAGTCCGCCGACACGGGCGCTGTCTCTTGGGCCACTGCCGGGGACAGGGCGGCGCTCAGCAGCAGCGCCAGCAACACGAACACTGAGAACAACCTGAGCTTGTACATGTGGACCTCCTATGAGTTTGAGATTCTCACCGGACCCCCCGGTGGCAGCTTCTACTCTACCACAAATCGCGCCGCTTATAACCTGTGGAAATCCACAGGTAGGCCCTGTGAACGGCGCAAGCGTCCAACAAAAATACCCCGACAGAGGCTGCCGGAGCCATCTAAGGCATCAAAGGGATGGTTGCGTCAGGGCACGATGCCCTGCTCCTTGGCCCACAGCGCTGCTTCGACGCGCGACCTCATGCCCAGCTTCTCCAGGATGTGCCCCACGTGAAATTCCACCGTGCGCTCCTTGATGTCCAACTCGTGGGCAATCTCCTTGTTGCTCAACCCTCCTGCCGCCCACTGCAGTACTTCCAGCTCCCGTTCCGTCAATCCACCCGGCAGCTCGCCGCGCGCCCAGGCCGCGATCTGCGCCGCCACGGATGGGCTGAAGTGCGTCTCGCCGTGCATGGCCCCCCGCACCGCGGCCACGATGACGCCCGGGGCTTCCTCCTTCAGCAGGTAGCC
>PHCA01000138.1 GCA_002842085.1 Chloroflexi bacterium HGW-Chloroflexi-1 | reverse complement strand
ACCACGTCCAATTCTTCTTCGCTGAGGTAATAGTCTCTAGGTTTTCGCATACCCTCAGTTTATCATGTTTATTAAAGAACATTCGACTGTTTACTTAGCCGAAAAACTAAATCAATGTCATATTCATCTTTATCGCTTATAGGCTTTATGACGGTGCCTAAAAGGAAAGATCCCTGTGGATAAATTTCGGGCGAAAATGTAGCAAGTGGAGAATTTCCTTCTCCCAACCACGATCCTACAGCTCGATACTTCTTCTCAGCATCCTCGAACAGACTATTCGAAATGTCCAGAGATTGTGCTATCTCGTCTAATAAGTAGCCGATATCAGTCCTTTGAATTCTAACCATTTTTAATATCTCCTATCACTATGGTCTGAGCAAATCCACCTATTTTGTTGTTTTGATCATAAACAACGAACGGAAGATCCGCTTTGGGTTGCCGAACTCTACCGATTTCTACAGCAATCGATATTGGCACAGCCGGAAATATATGAATTACGGCTTCTTCGCCATGTTTAGTCTTGATTTGGTTTAATAACTGCCGGAATTCCTGCCGAAATAGTTGTAACTGCGCCTTACTTTTCAAAAAATCGTTGTTTGGGTTGGCAATTGTCATTCGCCATTCGGAATAATCTTGACTGCCTAAAGTTGCTTTTATCCGACTACTATCAATCGTTGCACTTAACGACAAGTTGAGAGCGACCAGTGGATATGCGGTGTTTGGTTCAAGAACACAGTAATCGAATCTCTCTGGGCCAGGCTGCCACTCCCAATTACTAGGCTCACGGTGTAATTGGTAGACTTCTGCTGGATATAGATCTGAGAGTAGAGAACCTAATTTAATTAATAAGGGTTGGGGAGCAAAAGCAAATACAGAGTAGTGATTTCTCTCACCATCATGACAAAGAAGAGGTGTTACTTTTTGTGCAAACTGACGCTCAAGATTTTTATTTTCCACCCACCAAAAGTCTTCCTCATTATCTTCAAATGCGCCATTACTCAATCCCAACTCGATCGGTAGCCGGCTAGCAGGATACCATTCAGGAAACATAGCTAACCAGGTATCGCGAAAATTTATTTTTGGCTGAAAGTCACCAATGCGACCTTTATATATCAATACATTACTGGTTTTATCTGGTTTTAATTCTGTTAGTATCTCTATTCGTTCTTCATGGGCTTGTTTCATTTGGCGCAACACATCCTCAGAGTAAGTTTCGGATATTTCATCGATCATCCGATGGTGTTTGCGACACATAAGCATCAAATTGGAGATATCATTGCAATACACTTGGGAAAAAACCGGATGTCCACGAGGGCCATTAGGGCGGTCTCCGATTATATGGGCTACTTCAGCAAAATTCATTTCCAATTGCGTTAAACTATCTCGCCACAACGGTTCATTACAACTGTCGAACTCACAGCGACCGGCTGACTTTGCCCAAAGTAAAACTCTTACTTTTTCAGGAACATCAGATATTGACATATAAATTCTTCTCCAATTTACCCATTTTCTTTCCATCGTCTAGGAAGAAAATATAAAATAATTACGTTCACAGCGTAAATTATACACACCACAATTATTCCTGTCAAGGCGTATATTCATCACAATTACGCCTTGACAGGAATAATAAAAATGGGTATATATAGATATATGGGGAGGATTCTGTCTGGAGGAAATTATGGAACTGGGTGAAAAACTCAAAGGAATTCGCAAAAACTTAAGGGATTATACATTGCAGAAAGTGTTTGAAGAAACAGGCATATCAGTATCTTTTCTATCAGATATGGAGCGCGGGAAAACAAAACCTTCGCTCGAGACTCTTCAAAAACTAGCAAATTTTTATCAGGTTAATTTAAGTGATCTTCTTGAGGATAGTCAAGATAATAAAATGGAAAACAGGGACCTGTATCCACCAGGTCTAAGGGAACTGATGACCGAAGACCCGAATTTGGATCCTGAGGTCGTAGAAGTGATGCTTACAATGGAAAGAAGGGCAAAAAGAAAACCCGAAACTAAAGATCAATGGCGGGAGTATTATTATTCTCTTAAATTCATGATGGGGCGATAAGGAATGGGGGTTAATTCATTTCGGGATGCCAAATATCGCCTTGTGGAACAAATCAGAACGATCAAGGCTCAATGCAATGGTCTGAATCCACCTTCGTACCAAGGGGTTAACGATTCCTATGCAGAATATCTAGGGATTAAAGTTGAAGAAAAAAAGTTGGATTTTGATTATGGTGGGTATATTCCTGCCAATCCCCCCTCACGACCCCAACCAATTATTTGGATTGATCCGGATGGGGCTGATTCTGAACATCAAAATTTTACATATTTCCATGAGATCACTCATCATATAATTCGAGAGGATAATGACCTTTACTCTTTTCTTAACCAAATTGCAGATCGAAATGAAGATTTGAGTGCTTTAGAAGATCGTTTTGCCAACATCGGAGCCGCGGAGTTTATAATCCCATCAGATTTTATTTCAACAGTAATATCTGAGAAAGGATTTAGTATTTCTTTGCTACCTGAGTTGGATCATCAATTTCCAGCATCAAAACCCGCAATTGCCATCCAATTAGCTCAATGTTCATCACACAAGTGTTTTGTGGTTGTATGCAATTATGGAATTCGCCCAAATTCACAAGCGCCTCAAGCAGCTCTCTTACCTCATCAGCCAAACCAATTACCACAT
Organism: Chloroflexi bacterium HGW-Chloroflexi-1; assembly: GCA_002842085.1. Lineage (GTDB taxonomy): Bacteria > Chloroflexota > Anaerolineae > CG2-30-64-16 > CG2-30-64-16 > CG2-30-64-16. Next base: position 12,800 of record PHCA01000138.1, on the reverse strand, counting down.
TTATTTGTCCAATATTCAACCAAATCACCGAGCCAAGAAAAATATACCATTGCTAAATTCACAACGATACCAGTTAATCATCTTCTTTACAAAGTTTTTGAAACACGCCAAAGTTCAAAAGGGAAGGACAGAATTCCATTTCGGAGTGGAACAGAATGGTTGGTTGATTGTGACGCAATCTATTTTAAAGGCCGAGTTTACGCCGCATTCAATGTGACGCAACCTCCTCCATCATCTACCCTCCAACCCTCTCTTTTTTGATTTCATAGATCTAATTCTGGCTACAAATTCCAGGGTGGATCAAATCGGGAGTATTTGAATTTTGAAAAAATCATCATACTTTCAACCAAATAGCGATACAACAAAAATGTTTTCCGAAGAAACACTTGTAAATATGATTGATTCGGGTATAATAAGTTTAACAGTACCCACCACGCCTCTGCTTAGCATGCGCACCGAGGTGGGTCATTTTTTTAATAAGTAGATAATTGCCATGCCACTAAAACCACCTTTATCAATCCAAGATCAAATAGCTCTGTTACGGACAAGGGGAATGATTATTGACAGCGAAGCCACAGTTCCAACTTTCCTCGCATCCAGCCATTATTATCGCCTTAACATTTACTTTCACAAGCTGATGGATTCTCCTGATCATTTTCGCGAGGGAACACAATTTTCCCAAGTAATGGCAATCTATGGTAACGACAGTTGGCTTCGAAATAAAATACTAACAATATTAGAGCCGATAGAAGTTAAGACTCGAACACAAGTATCTCATTACCTAGGGGTTACCTACGGATCAGATGTGTTTTATCAAAAGAACGTCTACAAAAATGAGCCGATCTGGCAAGCAATTCTGGATAATTTTTCAAACGAAACCTCTCGCAACCAATCTGATCCTGTAATAAAGCATCACAGAACTCACTATGGTGGATTATTCCCGATCTGGGTCGTAATTGAATTCTTATCATTCAATACCCTCTCCAAGTTCTACGGCAATCTTCAAGAGAAGCACAAGAAAATCATCGCTAGAAACATTTACAACGTAAATGATTACCTGTTTGGGCAATGGTTGCATGTCTTAAGTGTTCTTCGAAACAATTGTGCTCATTATGGATATTTATATCGTCGAGAGTACCCTTTACGGCCCATCATGGCTAAATCGTTTGGTTGGGATGCAACTAAGAATAATAGGCTCTTTGCATTTTTTCTAGTAATGCAGCGGCTATCAGACCGTAGGTTATGGCAGGAATTTATCCAAACTATTTCTGATAATGAAAAAAAGAGGCCGTTTTTTCACCTGGAAGATTATGGATTCCCGGCTGATTGGCGATCATATCTAACATAAACCACCCTTAGCACTTCATTCCCCCTTAAGACTCTAGGGGAACAACCGGACAGGAACGTCCTGCCAGGTCGTTCCCCTATTTTATTTTCCTCGTCTGATAGACAACCAAATACCGCCATCCTTTTCAGAACGCTTTCCATTTCTCAACCCATGCAGGTTCGTTAAAAAGGAGTTGTAAATCAACCCACCTAAGGCCAGGTTAATCTCTCCTTGGATTGCCCTCTGGCCAGTAAGGTTATCGCAAAAAACATATAGGTTGCCATTGGAAGCCTCATACAGGTTCATCCATTTTTGTTTCCTGGCCATCTGGTCTTTGTGTACATCCCGTTCTACCTCGACAAATACCAACTCTCCGGTGGATTGATTTATGGCGGTAATATCTGGGATAAACGTACCCCCATTGGACAATTGGATCTCTTGAGCCTGTCCCTTAATCAGATATCCCGCATCGGCGAGGATTTCTGCCGCCTGGATATTTAAAATAGTATGCTCCGATGAAGAATGGCGACGGATCAACCATTCGTACTCATTTTCTTTAGGGGGCTTTCCGGTTAGTGATTGATAGACCACGTTTCCATCCTCGGTCAGACGAAGCACATCCGGATTGTTGCCTCCTGAACTGGATCCCTGTTCAGGTATTCCTTCAACTCTTTCAATCAGGATTGGGTGTAAGTTTTCTTCCTGTGTTAGTAGCCGGCTCACCGCTTCATCCAGACTATTATTATCGGTGGATAATGAAAGCCGTTTTGCCATTACTTTTGTAATGGATGGCCGCAGTGCCTTGCCGGTGTCACCCATAATCAGAATAGCCATGGAACTCTTTTCAAAGCCTTTCGATTCCTGCCAGGGTTTTATCCAGGTCGGAAGACTAATCGAATTGCCTTGCAAAACAGGAGATTCTGCACTTGATCTGGTTTCCGGTATAGTCGGTTGTGATACCTCTTTCTGGGCTTGCCGGAGAGCAGATAGATGGGAACTGAGACCTACATTTTCGGCCTGCATTCTTTTATTGGTTTCCAATAAATTCGCTTTTACTTGTTCAAGCTCAGCGTATTTCTGGGTCAGTTCCTTCAATTGATTTCGAATCTCAGCAATTTCTCCAGGATTATCTTTTTTCTTCTGACCATCCAGTATCGCCCGTATCCGGATGTGGACCAAATAAGCGAGATCGTCATCTGTAAATTTATCCAAAGGATGATTCGACTTTTCGCAAGCCTCATCGTAATCCTTATCCAAAAAGCGTAGAAGCGAAACCAGGTGTTGATGGGCGGTCTCCCATAACTTCTGCCAGTTGGTTTGCATTTTTTGCTCGTGCTCCTCACTTTGGCCGATAATGTCTCTGGAGATTCGCACAGATTGATTCCGTTGGAACTCTTCTAATGAGATTTCAGCCATTGGTTGGCCTCTAATTCCGTTTTCATCTTACGGGCTTCCTCTAACTTTAATGTCGCCGAGTCCTGATTTTTCTTTTCCGGAGCACTCACCCATTGCAATGCACTGCGAGCTGCTTCCAGGTAGGTAAGTGTAGTCGAGAGCATCTGTTCGTGCAATCCCATACCAATGGGAGGAACCCTTGTGCGGTCAACTATAACATGTGCAATCTCACCATCCAGAATGGACAACTCAGTAATCCAGAATTGGGCAGATTGCCGATAATCCTCCACCGCCTTAACTTCTGGCAGCAGAAGGACTGGCTTTCCTTGATCATCAATCGGTGAAACAAACCCACCGATAATCGTAAATAGGACAGCGATTCCAATAAGGATCAAACCGAACTTTTGCATCTTCTCTTCGGAAATCTGGATGACAGGGTCGCCAGTGTCATTCTGCGTCATGATCTAATTCTCCCGTTTCCAGAATCAGTTTGACCGCCTCCAGGTCACTTGCCGCAGAGCCGTTCCGTTTTCCACGTTGTTTCAATTCTGCGATCACCTGTTTCCCGCGTTCATAATCGATATTGCGGATAAATTCAATCCGTTCAGCCACCACTTCAAAAACCGGTGTCGTGGTATTGGGCCGGCTGCGCATCTGGATATGACCTTCTACACCTATTCGGCTGCCCTTTTGGACATGACCATACACCAATTCAGCCAGGGTGCCATAAACCAGGACTCGAAGTCCCTTCACCGGTTTTGCTTCCGGGCTTCCGTCAATCATCAAATATAGGCGCACGTAAGGGACCGGATCTTGATTCTGAGGACGTAAATAGTCGAAGTAAATATCTCCGGTGATATCACCGCGCTGCCATGTAAAATTGCCTTGTGCCATAGTGGGTAACTCCTTTTTAGTTTTTTGATTGATTAATTCTTTGATTACTTTCACCCTTTCGGGTATCGACGCCTGCTTGATTTCTTAACTACCCATCCATGATTCCTCCTGAATATCAGGTATCAACCCAAGCGAATCTGCCAGAAGACGAATTCGATCATGCTTTGCCTGAGCAAATATCATCCGCCAGTTTCGGTCAGACGGAGACCGGAAGGTAAGTTCTTGTTCAATCAGGCTGGCTAATTGTTGGGGCAGTAAAGCAGCCAATCGATCACTGGCTCCGCCGGCGCTGATGCCGGGATTCTCTTTGAGTTTGGCAATCGCCAGGCTATAAGGATTCTGAATGCTGGCCTGGGATGCACCGTGAATCACCCAGGAAACAAATGCGAGAGCACCCTTTTCCTGATCCAAAAGGATTCGACGATTTTTCTTGTCAGCCCGAGCCAGTAATTTTTCTAAAGACCAATCTCCATTGGCATCCGTTACCGCCTCCACCGATTGAAGATATGGATCATCAACGGGTAAATTCGACGAATCTTGGGTTGAGGAGGTATCTTTATCTTTTTGGGAATCTTTAAAGCGTTTAAGAGTCTTTAAAAGAGTCTCAAAACAATCATTGCCTTCCAGGTTGAGCGTCTCAATACAATCATTGAGGATACCGGTGAGAGTCTCAGAACAACCATTGGCTAAATTTGACAGTCTCAAAACAACCTTTGATTCTGTTTTGACAGTCTCAATACAATCATTGGTTACGCCTCCCAGCCAAGAGAAAAGCTCATCCACTACACCCTGGTCTTCAGATGCTGCCAGCAGAGAGGAGGCAGCCTGTCGGACCGTTTCATGTTGAGGGGTAAGGGGATCAACACGCTGCACCTTGAACTTCCATGCGTAGCTACCTGTTGAATTCATGCGGTGATCGGTACGGTTCACAAACAGCCCCAATAGATCCTGGAGACGCTGGCGACGAGTAAATTCCTGATCTGTGCGGTCAGTTAGTTCATCTTTGCGTTTTCCGCGTTCGATTTTAGCGGGCAACCAGGTGGCTACTGTGCGAGGATTCTTGATTCCCAATCGTTGAGCAATTGCCTCATAGCCACCCTCAATCCAGACCTCATCCCGTAGTTCACCAGTCTCATCGTTGAAGTAACACAAATTGCGCAGGACCAGAATAAACATGGCTGCATCAGGCCCCAGGGCAGGCAGCCAGTTTTTGAGGAAATACCAGCTAACCAGGATGAATTCACCCTGAGCTAACAAGCGGTCTGCCAGTTGATCAGCAAGCGGTTCAAGTTCTGCAGTAAGCTTGCGCCCTACCAGATCTCGAATAACCCCCTGAACCGTCAGATGGTGAGGAAGCATATTCTCAAAGTTAAATGTCACCGAAGGGGGTCTCACCGGATAACTCAAAATTTGTTTAGGGTCGGCGGCTACCGCAGCCTGAAGCGTAGTAACGGGCGATTCACGGATCCCATGGTCAAGCAAAAAGGATTTCAAATCTTCGGCATCCCCTGGCGTTAAGGGGGTATCAAAAAGAACGTACTTGTTGGAGGATTTTTTGGCCCGTCCTGTGCGTTTGTCCACTTCATGATCGGTTTCGTTTTTTCTGACGAACCAATACAGGGGGCTACCAGGTAGCAACAATCGAAAGAATTGTGCGCGGCTGATTCCAGCCCATTGACAAACCTGTTCAGCCCGGGCAGAAACTTTGTTGTTCCCTTTTTGAGCCCTCCCTCCGGAAGCCAGGTAATATTCCTGCCACAAGGCCATCACCACAAATATCACCTGCGAATCAACGTATGGCAACCAGCGCAGAAAATAAACCGGCAATCGAACCACCCGCCCGGGTTCAATAAGAGTATCCCGAACAGAGCTATATAGAATTTCCAGTTCAACCGGGTCGGCGTCGGTTTCTGGGGAATCCAGATCATCCTTATCATCAGAAGTATCTTGATCGTATTCCTGGTCAATGACTATAAATCGGACTTGGATATCCCGATTCATCACCCCACTTAGAAATCGAACCAGAGTGGTGGTTAACCGATCCGCCAGCCAGTCCCGGCCATAAGAGTTCATGCAACCAATAACAAATGTGTCATCCTTGAAATCCTCAAGGCTGGCTGGCTTGACCCAGGTCTCAAAAGTGGCCCGCGACATATCCATTTGCAGGTTGGCGATGGCGGCTTGCCAGGCTTTATCCGGGGTGAATTCAGTCGCTGCATCCATAAAAGCATCCTTACCAACAAAATCACGATTTCAAAAAAATCCAAATAAAGGCGATTTAATAGCCCTGTCACCATCAAGGATGTTTTCCACAACCCATCCAATAGAAACGCTTCAGGAGCCTTCCTATTCAATCAACGTCTGCGGCAGCGTCTGCGTCAACGTCTGCGGCTTGTCAGCAAGCTGTCTGCGTCATGTCAGCATTGCCGCAGACGTTTTTGTTCGCCTAAAAAAATAAATACGGTTTTTCTCGGCATGAAAGCGAGCATCAACATCAATCCTGAAACAAAGTCTTTCCTATTACTTTTGGAGCAGGTTGAAGAGGTAGGTTTCCATCCCGAAATGCCTTCAAAGCCTGTTCAATGAAAAACCAGACCACCTCGCCGACTGGCAAAGTATGCTCCTCAGCAATAGCGCGGACCTCTTCCTTTAATAGGATCGGAATGCGATAAGTCACCCGAATTTCCCAGCGCGGAGGTACTGCCTTATCTTTTTTTTCTTTTTTCTTTTTCGCTCCACGCTCTCGCTTGGCCGCCACCGGAAAAGCTTCGTTCAGCCAACCGCTGATTTCTTTACTTTGCGAAGGAGCAGCCAATGTCTTTTTCTCACCTTCCGGGAACAGGGTCATCCGTTGCGCTTTGGGATAGGCAAAGAGCGTCAGCTGACCACACCGATATTGCTTCACACCGAACTCCAGAAAGGCTCGTACAACTTCATCTCTGGGAACGGAAAGACCTTCGGCGAGTTCTTCAATCCATTCATGGTACTCATGCGGAACGCCCCGATAAGTGACCGTTTCTGCTCGATGGATCTGTTCCCAATTCCGGTTCCTTTTCTTCCTGCGCTGCGCTGTAGGGATCAAGTCCAGTGGCTGTCTTATGTCTTGCCTTTCAGGGACAACTGGTACATCTGGACGTTGTTCCTCGACCTCACTATTCAAAGAAGTTGGTCCTCGCAATCCTGAAAACGCATCTCGCCTTGCCATAGAACCCTCTAATATTTCAGAACCAGGTTGGCTAACAGTTGATATTCTTCTGCTGATCTCGATTCCGGAGCATACTCAAAGATGGTTTTTCCCTCAGACCAGCATTCACGCAGGACCGTTGCCCGGTGAATAGGGGAAAGCACTTTATCCTGGAAGGTCCCCTGTAAGTCCACCAGAGAGTCGCGTGATTCGCGAGTGTTGTCATAGAAAGTCGGAAGAATCCCTAATAAGCCCCCATGCCAGTTCTTTTTATCTCGCAGGGTTTGGATCGTACTGACTGTTTTAGATAGGGAATCCAGAGAGGCAAACTCCGTTGCAGTAGGGATGATCACCAGGTCGGCTGCCCAGATGGCGCGCTCCTGCAAACCACCCACCGAGGGGGAGGTATCAAATACGATATAGTCCAACCGATCGCGGGTGAAAGTTTTTAACAGGTCACGGATATAAGAAATAGGTTGCTCCTGAACGGACAGAATCATCTGTGCGGATGAAGTCATGGAATTGCCAGGAATCAATTTTAGGTCGTCACGACCTGTTTCTCGAATCCACTGCCGGACAAAGGTAACTTCGCTGGGGGAGGCAGGTTGAGTCGTTAGGAAATAGTAAGCACCCATCTGGCCATCCATGCCTAACTTGGTTGCACATTGTCCCTGCGGATCAAGGTCAATCAACAAAACTTGTTTGCTCTCCCGTGTCAGGCAATGCGCCAGGTTGACCGCGGTGGTAGTCTTTCCGACCCCACCTTTCTGGTTGCTGATCGTGATGATTTTGGTCGTCATTATGAACCTCCTTGTGGTAATTGCGTCATTTCGTTTTCATCAATAAAGTGAAGCTGCGTTCCACCCTCATGTCCATGAACGGCAATCACGTCATTGAGTGTCTGGTAAACGCCCATCGCATAGGGTTCTCTCAGCCAATGGATGACTGACATTCCGTCCGTAAAGACGGTGCCTTCTGCGACCACCCCGGTTCCTGAAACACCGGTGGCGTCTTTGATACGCAATAGGATGAACCTGCGCATCCGACAGATAGTTGAGTTTTGGTTAACTTTTTTAGTCAAAGGTTTTCCTTTCCTGGTTCTTTCTCTTGGTTTTCGAACAAGCACTTTGTTGTTGGTCAGATCCAAAAGCTTTCCATTTTCAAAAGTCAGGCGTTGACCCGTCAGCTTGTGTACAAACACAATTCCATCTGGCCAGGTCGATTTTTCATCCCGGTCTAACCGCAAATCGACCATGCGAAATAAACCGCCGTAAAACAGACCAGGGTCATCCTCTGATCGAGTCGGATCGACAATAACTTTCCAGTCATATCCATTTATGTCTCGCCCGATCTTGATTTCACCCTGGAAGAAATGTCCAGTCATTTTTTTGCAATAATCCAAACAACCTCCTTATGAAGGTTTCTTCCTCGTCTGCTGGCAAATAGGCGTGTGAATAGATGGGCAGGGGACTTGTTCTATTCCTTGCCTTTTAGTCAAAATAGATAAGATGTATTTAAACTGGATGTAACCGCAGTACCGTTAGACCAGTTGATTTTGTGATTAACAGATCAACTCAGGTACTACCTCTACAGAGTGGTAGATACGATTTTAGGGATTGAATTGCAAATGAAAATGCCGAAAAATAACAATAAAGTACTTGACTTCCCCCGCTAAAAGACTTACTATACGAAGACTTATTACCAACCGCAGATTGTTTTGGTAGACGGAACCGGAGTACGTATAACTGGCTGATTTGCGTGGTTATGCGGTCAAAGTTCCCGAAATCAGGTTTCTCCCTCATAACCCGGAGGTCAGTGGTTCGAATCCGCTCCCCGCTACTAAGAGTGAACCAGAGTGGACGCTTTTCAAATGGAGGAATTCGCCTTTGGCGTGAACCGCAGTACGCCGGGCTTGTCCCACAGGGATACTTCGTTATCAATTGCAAAATCCATCGATGGCTTCCTAAAATTTAAGACAGCAGAGGGATTAAGCCAGCGCACAATTACCTCCTATGAGTTCACCTTGAGTCATTGGCTCGATTACATTGGAGATCAAGATGTTTCGAAAATTCAAGCTTCCGACCTGACTGCTTACATGGCCTGGTTGAGAACAGAATACAAGCCAAGGCGTTGGAACGGAAGCACTGAACCATTGTCCGCCAAATCGATCCGAAATGTTTGGGCAACCTTTCGATCCTTTTTCGGATGGCTTCAGGTTGAATTTCAATTTCCTAATCCTGCAAAGGAAATCTCTGCTCCGAAGTTTCAAAAACATCCCGTCGAAACATTTTCCAAAGAAGAAGTTGAAAGAATCCTTAAGGCATGCGTCTATTCCCGTGAATCGAAAACCGAGGAGAGAAAAAAGTTTGTGATGCGCCGACCGAGCGCTAACCGAGACCAGGCGATTGTATTGATGCTGCTGGATACCGGCTTGCGAGCGACAGAACTGTGCTCGTTGATAATCAATGATGTGGATCTCAAGACCGGAAAGGTAACTGTTCGGCATGGTATTGCTGGAGGTGCTAAAGGTGGTAAAGGACGCACGGTTTACCTGGGCAAAGTATCGAGGAAGGCGGTTTGGCGGTATCTTGCCAGTCGGGAAGATGGAGATGATTCTGATGCACCCCTCTTCATCAGCCATGCTGACCGACCTTTCAATAAAGACAGTTTGCGTGTGCTGATCAATCGGTTGGGAGCGCGTGCAGAAGTCAAGAAGACCTATCCACATAAATTCAGGCACACATTTGCCATCACATATTTGCGTTCTGGAGGTGATGTTTTCACGCTGCAATCGCTTCTGGGACATGGCTCGTTGGATATGGTGCGTCATTATGCCCAGATTGCCGAAGTGGATGTTGCACAAGCGCATCGCAAAGCGAGTCCAGCGGATAACATGCGTTTGTAACCACTTCTTGTTCATTGAGCCAACCTTTCGGCAATAAACACCAAAGCTCGTTTCTGGCTTTCTCGATCAAGTTTATTAAGGAAGGACTCAAGCTCATCACCCGGCGTGGACACTGCCTTTCCTGACAGCCCCGCAATACGATCTTGAACATCGGATGACAACATGGGAGCGTAAGTACTGTCAGTGATCTCGATGCTCTCATGCATCAGGTTCATGGAGACCGCTTTGTAATCTGCCATAGTTTGGGCATGCAGTAATCCGTAAACGGCATGTCCATGCCGGAATTTGTGAGGAGATTTAAAATCAAGTTCTGCCAGTGAAAAAAGTAATTCCAATCGCTTTTGAAGTGCCTGCGAACGTGTCTTTCCTGGTTGTTCCAGTGAAAGAAATTGGTCTCCCCAGGAATGCGAAATCGGTGCATACCAGGGACTTGAACCTGGGAGCGATTTTCGTACGAGTTCGTCCCACTGACGTACTGGTTCCAGTATTTCAGGAAGGTTTAAAAGGAAAGTAGTCGCCTTCTTGCCATTCTTGGTGTGAACACCCAGCTCTGGCCATTGGCGAAGGGTCAGATTTTCCAGATCGACCGCAGAAATCGGTAATGTACCAAATGCGCTGGCCCGCATCCCAGACAGAAAAAGCATGGCAGCGGCTGCTTTGTCGCGCAGGAGTGCCAAATTATCTTCAGGGATTGAAGTATTGACCAATATTCGGATTTCTGCCAGTGAGACAAAGACATTCTCAGAAGATTTTTGCGGCTGGCGAGGTTGACGCAGGGTTTCAAACCAAGAAACAGGCAGGTTATTCATTTCGCGGTGAAAAGTAGCTTTTGCCCAGCGAAAAAAGCGTTTGCTTGAATCAAGGATTTTCTTCTGAGAAGCACTTGCTAGAGTTCCTCTTCCATCCTTGCCAGGTAATAAAGCTAGATAGGACGGTAGGGTCGGACGTATGGACTGCACATAACGAAAATGCTGATCATCTGCCCAAAGCAGCAAATGACGCAAATAAAAGCGGTAGCGTTCCACGGAGGCAGGATTCAACTGTAAAACTTCCTCGAGGTATTTAAGATGTTCTTTAATTTTGAGATAGTTCTGGCGTTCGATCACGATGCGCTCCACGGTTAATAACGTTTCCACATTTTTCGCAAGTACCTTTGATCAAGACAAGATTTCCTTTGATGGGTTGTATTTGGGGAGAAATCAATTTAGATACCTGATTACAACGCATACAAAAGGCTTCATTTTCATTTAATGAACTCGCTATTTTGGGTTTGCGTTGTTTATTTACCCAGCCGGCAAAGAGTTCACCATTAATCCAGATCCGATTGCGATTATCCCGTTGGTGGGGAACTCCCGCTTGTAACCAGTCGCGTAATGTGCTTTCCGCGATACCCAGTTCTTCACAGATTTCTCTTGGGGTATATAACATCGGTAATAAACCGGGGGCATTGATGATGACGGCATGAGGTAATTTTGTTCTACGGCTTTTTACTTCCATCCAACGATACTCCTAAATAAATATAAATAAGTAGTTTATCCGTGAATTTGGAAATCGTCCGACACGAAATCGTTGAAGACGTTCCCAAAAGTCTGGTTGATTTGAAGGATATCTTCAGGGATTCCACCAGGGTCTTGATTCTCACATAAGTCAGCGCGAATTTTGTTCATTGATTCAGTCAATTGTCGGACCAGTTTGTTGGCATGTTTTGTTTCACGTCGAACAGGGTTCCAATCACTGGTTGACTTAGGAAATACCCATTCAGCTTCTTCCATTACTGGTTCAGCAAACTCGTCATTAAGAGGTGCGATCTTGATGGCTGCACAATGGGCTTCAAAACGTTTGAGGCAGCGGTGAATCGAAGTTAATTGATCTGAGAGATCCAGATTTTCCAACTGTTCATTTGGTAAATCTGAAAGCTGTGATACATACCCGGACAAGCGCACCAGATCATCTTGAATAGTTTTAAGCTGTGAGGCAAGTCTGGTATGCTGTGTTGTAATTAGTTTTGTCAATAAGCTGGTGGTCATGGTATTTCCTTTATGAGTAAAGTTATAAGAAGGATAACACTCAGGCTGTTTCATCTCAATCTATTAATTTCGATAGGCGAATCGTATGGATACCTATCGAAATTAATAGGTCGAATAATTTCGGCAGATTTTGGGTCCTCAGTAATAAGTTCATTTTTCTTTTCTCCAGAGATAATAAAGGCTTCATTAAGACCCGTTTTAATTCCATAATTTATCTGGATATTCCAATCCTTTAGCGGTACTCCTATTTCTTCTATTTTGCCCTTAATCCGTTGTTCGATATTCGAAAGAATACTCCAACTCTTATTGATAGAGAAATTATTTACAGTAGAATGTTGCTCAATAAAAACGCTCCTTTTTTATAATAACTAAAAAGGAGCAATCATGAACTTCGGTTACATACGAGTCAGCAGCGATAAGCAGACGGTTGAAAACCAACGCTACGAAATCTGCAAATTTGCGCAAAAACAAAACATACAAATCGATAATTGGATTGAAGAAACAATCAGCGGAACAAAGAATTATGACAAAAGAGCGTTGGGAAAGTTGTTGAAAGAAGTAGGACAAGACGATCTAATTATTTGTGCAGAGCTATCCAGGCTGGGAAGGAATTTGTTTATGATTATGGAAATCCTGAACATCTGTATGACAAAAGAATGTAAGGTTTGGACTATTAAAGACAACTATCGACTGGGAGAGGATATCCAAAGCAAAGTCCTAGCATTCGCTTTTGGCCTTTCTGCTGAGATAGAACGAAACCTAATCAGTCAAAGAACGAAAGAGGCACTTGCCAGAAAAAAAGCTGAAGGTGTCATACTTGGCAGGCCTAAAGGAAGAAAGGCAAGTCATTTAAAGTTATCAGGAAAAGAGACATTGATCAGAGAATTGGTAATGCAGGGAATATCAAAATCTGAGATTGCTCGAATCCTTAATGTCAATCGTATGACGGTCGCGTCATTTATTAAACTGAGAGGCTGTCCAAAAAGAAGAAGAAACCAACGCTTATTGACCAAAATAATTGGATATTTAGAAAAACAAAAAAATTAGTAGCCTAAACAGCTGCTAATT
>PHCA01000417.1 GCA_002842085.1 Chloroflexi bacterium HGW-Chloroflexi-1 | reverse complement strand
GCGATTGTGGAGAAGTTGACTGAACTCTGCTATTTAGAGTAGAAAGGAAGGAATCCATGGAAAAGAAAATGTGGGTAACGCCCGAACTGATCGTCCTGGTGCGGAGCAAGCCGGAAGAAGCGGTGCTCTGGTCGTGTAAGGATATCCCGTCCTCTACAGGTGAGTACAATGTATTCTCTGGCTGTTATGGAACGTCAGCGAACACTTGTGACTTCCAGTGTCAAAATCAAGCTGGCAGCTAGGGCAATGCCTCGGCATTTGGGGCGCTTTTAGCGCCGGCCCTGGCCTGCGCTGGACGGCAGGCCAGGGAGCCAGGCCGAAGGAAGCGTGACAGGGCCATCGTGTGGCGCACATGATGGCCCTGTCTGTCGGGCCTGGAGTGCTGGGTTTCGCAGACAAGGGAGTGAGACCAATGGCACAGCAAACGGATAAAGAAAGAATGGAAGACCCCCGAGCTGATCGTCCTGGTGCGGAGCAAGCCGGAGGAGGCGGTGCTGCAAAAGTGTAAGACACTCCTCGAGGGGGGTGCGTACCCGCTCACGTGCATCCAGAGCCCTTTGGAGTGTTCCAGCACAGTCGGATCGTAGCCTGTTTACCCCTTGGCCCTTGGAAATCCGTGAGGGGTGCTTCGGGATGATGGCTCTGCTCGTCGCGACCAAGACCTGACAGGTTTTGTAAAACCTGTCAGGTCTTGGTGCGCGCGGCGCGACTCCGCGCGCCCAGTGGGATGGAAGCAGAAGGGCGCGGCGCGCGCCTTTCTGCTTCTGCGGGTATGCGGCGCGAGAATCTTCCTTATTCTTGCCACGAATTACACGAATTTTCACCAATTCTTCTCGTACATTCGTGCCAATTCGTGCAATAGGCGAAGCACCCTGTGGGTTCGTGGCGAAATGGCCGCTGGGGAAACAGGAGCATTTGCGCTCAATTCTGTATTGGTCAATGACATGGTGCACCAGCCAGGGCGTTGATTCAGGCTCATTTCCGGCGCAAAAGAGGCCTCGTATCATTGTTTTGCCAGTTTTTTGGTTGCAGTATCTCGCTGACCAGTACAATTTGCGCTCAATTCGGTTGCGGCAGGAGGCCGACCTATGACATTCACCCGAAAACTCAAGCCGCACGAATTCAACCTCTGGCGCGACAAACGCCCGCTCCTCGGCCAACTCGACATCGAGTTGACCGAGCGCTGCAACAACGCCTGTATCCATTGTTACATCAACCAACCCGAACACGATGCGAACGCGCGCGCCCGCGAGATGGACACGGCGTTTGTCAAAGACGTGCTGCGGCAGGCCGCCGACCTGGGCTGCCTGACCGTCCGCTTCACCGGCGGCGAGCCG
>PHCA01000137.1:18145-45027 GCA_002842085.1 Chloroflexi bacterium HGW-Chloroflexi-1 | reverse complement strand
TGTTGACGTATCCTCTCAATTTTTCGGGGAATCCGGGGTAGGGGGGCTAGCGCTGGCTAGCGCCAGCCCCCTACTCTTTGAGAAGATACTTGACGATGGACAAAGCACGCATTATTGTGTATAATCTACCCGACTTACGGCTAGCGCTAGCCTGCATTACGACATTCCCCGCTTTGGTCGCCGTTCGACGAGCTCGTCCGACGAGCTCACCGAGCCGCTCACGATGAGGTTTGTGACCGAGCCAGAATAGTGCTCACGTCCCGCGCTCCGGTACTACGAGCATCTGGGACTATGTGGGCGGCATACATGCCGGAGCATACATGCCGGAGCATACATGCCGGAGCATACATGCCGGAGGAAATAGATGTCTCGACTGTTGAACGATTCCCCATATCTCTACGGCTTTCACGACCCCGGCGGCGAGACCATCTTGGCGGCGCCCCCTGGAGCTGAACAGAAGTTCTTCGGCTGGATCCTCTTCACTGAAGAGCTGGGCTGCGATCCCAACGACGCACGCGGCGGCGACTACAGCCGTTGGGCCGACCAGGGCTTCGGCATTCTGGTCCGGCTCAATCACGGCTACGAACCCAAGGGCACTATCCCGCACTCCAGCCGCTACGCCGATTTCGCCAGGCGCTGCGCGAACTTCGTCCGCAACTCGCGGGGCTGCCACATCTGGATCATCGGCAACGAGATGAACTTCCCCGTGGAGCGCCCCGGCGTCCAGTACGACCGCGGCCAAGACCCCCCGCGCCTGATGCAGGCGGGTGAAGTGATCTTGCCGGGCCTGTACGCAAACTGCTACCGCCAATGCCGCACCGCCATCAAGGCCGTGTCCGGTCACGAGGTCGACCAAGTCATCACCGGCGCGGTCGCACCCTGGAACCCCCAAACCCCCTATGACGGCAACCCGAACGGCGATTGGGCCAAATATCAGGAAGACCTCCTGACCATCCTGGGACCTGGCAACTGCGACGGGATCTCGATCCACGCCTACACCCACGGATCAGACCCCAAGCTGATCTACACCGACGCGTACATGAACCCGCCGTTCCAAAACCGGCAATACAACTTCCGCACCTACCAGGATTTCATGCGGGCCATCCCGCTCAGTATGCGTTCGTTGCCCGTCTACCTGACCGAGGCGGACCAAAACGACGCGTGGCGCGATGAAAACAACAGTTGGGTGCAGCGCGCTTACGGCGAGATCGACTGGTGGAACCGGCAGCCAACCACCCAGGTCATCCGGGCAGTGATCCTTTACCGATGGCCCAAAGGCCTGGACAAATGGGGCATCGAAGGCAAGAACGGGGTCATCCAGGATTTGCGACAGGCCCTGGCCCACAAATACGACTGGGAGGCTGCCATTCAGGCGAAAACGCAGCCAGGCGGCCCCAGCCAGCCCCAAGTCGAGCCCACCCAACTGACGCCGGCCCCTACGCCCGCGGTGATCGACACCAGCCCCATCAAGTTCGGCGAGACAGGGCGCACCGCCAGCGGCGCGTTTGC
Source organism: Chloroflexi bacterium HGW-Chloroflexi-1 (assembly GCA_002842085.1). GTDB lineage: Bacteria > Chloroflexota > Anaerolineae > CG2-30-64-16 > CG2-30-64-16 > CG2-30-64-16. The sequence goes on along the minus strand of PHCA01000137.1, from coordinate 43,518 downwards.
CGCGTTCTATCGCAAATACGGCCTGGACCTCACGGGCTATCCGATCAGCGATGTGTACGTGCACCCCGACAGCGGGCTGAAGACGCAGGATTGGCAGCGGCTGATCGCCGAAGAATACCCCGCCGGGCCGGCGCCAGCGGTCCCCTTGAACCCCAGATCACCGACATCACCCAGCAACTGCCGCGTAGGCCGGGTGAGCTCATCACGCGACCGGCCGACCAGATCCAATTCATCGTCATCAACCATACCGCGGTGCGGCCCGCGGTGGGCGCGAACCGGGTTGCCCAGGCGCAATTGGCCCGCTGGCCGGGCATCGTCAGCCAGTACTTCGTGACCGAAAACGGACAGATCCAGCAAACCAACCCCATGGACGAGGTGGTGACGCGCGACCAGAACTGGATCTACAACGGCGTCAACGTTTACGTGGCCGGCAATTTCGACGAAACGATCCCCAGCGCCGCGCAACTGGACGCGCTGGCGCAACTCTGCGCCTGGCTGCTGTACACCTACAACCTGCCCGAGGACGCCCTCCGCGGCGTCAGCGAGTTCATCGTCACCCGCTCGCCCGGGCTCCAGTGGCTGTCCGGGCAGCGCTGGAAGGATAAGCTCCTGGAGCGGGTCCGCGCGGTGCCGGCCGGCCCCACCCAGCCCAGCACACCCGGCCCGCAGACCGACAGCCAGACCGTTGCCGCGCTGCGCAGCCAGATCGAAGCGCTCCAGTCGCAGATCCTCGACCTGCAGGCCCAGCTCACCGACGCCGAGGGCCGGAACGCCGTGCTGCAAGCGCAATTGGACGCCTATCTGAAAGGCTCCGGCGGCGCGCCGGGCAAGGCGCCCCAGCCGCCCATCACCGACATCACGCTGCAACTGCCCCGCAATCCGGCCAGCCTGAAGGCGCGGACCGCCCCCGCGGACGCGGGGGCCACGATCAAGTACCTGGTGTTCAACCACACGGCCGTCGACTCCAGCGTCGGTGTGGAGCGGGTGGCAACCGCCCATCAGAGCCGTTGGGGCGCGATCCTCTACCAATACTTCATCACCGGGGACGGGGCCATCCTCCAGACGAACGCGCTGGACCAGGTCGTCGACCTGAATCAGCCCTGGATCGCTCAGGGGATCAACATCGCGGTGGCCGGCAACTTCACCGCGCAGGTTCCCTCCGATGCCCAGCTCCAGGCGGCCGCGCAGCTCAGCGCCTGGCTGATGCAAGAGCACGCCATCCCGAGCGAAAATGTCAAAGGGGTCAGCGAGTTCATCAACTCCCAGTCCCCTGGCGCCCAGTGGATGACAGGGCGGAAGTGGAAGGAGACCCTCCTGACGCGGATCGCCGCGGTACAATCGAGCGCCCCGCCCCCGCCCACGCCGACCACGCCCACCGACAGCATCGCGCTGACCGCCTTGCGCGCCCACGTCAGCCAGTTGGAGGCCGCCCTGCGCCGCGCGGAAGCCAGCATCACCGCGTTGACCCAAGAGCGGGACGCCTTGCGCCAGCAGATCGGCTCCGGGACCGGCAACGTGACCGAATTGAACCGGCAGATCCAGGCCTTGAACGAGCAGATGCGGGCGTCGACGGCCGAAAAGGCCACCCTGACGCAGCAGATCCAGGCGCTGAACACAGACAAAACGACCCTGACAAAACAGGCGCAAACGTTCAACGCGGACAAGACGGCGTTGAACGGGCAACTGACGGCCGCCAACCAGGAGCTCGCCACCCTCAAGCAGAAGGTCCAGGGGCTGGAGACCACGATCAAGCAATACCAGACCGGTGGAGTGACTCCCGGCACACCGACGACGGTGCCCGCGCCCGATATCACGGACATCGTGGATAAGTTGCCCGTACACGCGACGCTCAAATATGACCGGCGGACCCTGGACAAGATCACGCACATCGCCCTCCACCACAGCGCGGCGCCGGCCAACGTCACGCCCGAGCGGGTGGCGGCGTACCACGTCAGCAAGGACTGGCCCGGCATCGGGTATCATTTCTACGTGGAGCCCGACGGCACGATCTATCAGACCAACCGGCTGGAGACCGTCTCCTACCAGGTCTACCAGCAGAACCACTACTCCATCGGCATCTGTGTCTCAGGGGACTTCACCGGGGTGACGCCCACGCCGCTCCAGATCGAGCGCACGGGGCATCTCGTGGCCTGGCTCATGCAAAAGCTGAACATCCCGATCGCCAACGTGTGCGGACACAAGGAGTTCCCGCAAAACGCGACCACCTGCCCCGGCGGTGATTGGTTGGCGGGCAAAAAGTGGAAGGAGACACTGGTCACCCGCATAAAAGGGGTGCAGGCCGGCCAGATGCAGATGATGACCAAAAGCATCGGCCACTATATGCTCTTCTGGCAGCGCCAGGACGCCTGGGCGAAAGAGGATTGGGAGGCCGCGGCCAATTACTTCGCCCGTTTCCGGCCCACAGCCGGTTTTTCGCCCGATGACGCCCGGAACGCGGAGTACGTCACCATCGTCGGCGGGGTCGCTGGCGTGTCCTACGAGACCGAACAGGCCCTGACGGGGGTCGGATGCAAGGTCGAGCGGCTCGCCGGTGTGAATTTCGCCGACACCAAACGCATGCTGGACGACCTGGCGCAAACCGGGCGCCGGTTCAAGACGTTCAGCGTGTGAATGGGCAACGAGTAACGAGTGTCGAGGCGCGATGCTGTCTTCTCTCCGTGACACCCCATACGAAGTCCACCTCCCCGTCTTCGAAGGGCCGCTGGACCTGTTGCTGCAACTGATCGAACGGGAGAAACTCGACATCAGCACGGTGTCGTTGGCCCAGGTGGCCGACCAGTTCCTGGCGCACGTGCAAGCGTTGGAGCGCGTGCAGGCCGGCGCCCTGGCCGATTTCCTGGTGCTGGCCGCCCGCCTGGTGTGGATCAAGTCGCGCCTGTTGTTGCCCCAACCGGCGCAATCGGACGAGGAAGAGGAAGAGGACCCCGCGGAGGCGTTGGCGCGCCAACTGCAGGAGTACAAGCGTTTCAAAGAAGTGGCCAATCTCCTGCGCGCCATCGAGGAGCGCGGCCAACACGCCTACATTCGCATCGCCCCACCCCCCGAGCTCGAACGGCGGCTGGGCGAGGGCGAGATGACCGTGGGGAACCTGTTCGCGGCGGCCCAGGCCGCGTTCGCCAACGCCCTACCGCCACCGATCCCGGACGGCGTGGTGGTGGCGCCGTTGATCCTGACCATCCGGGATCAAATCCAGCTCATCAAGCGGGTGACGGCCGGCGGCAAGCCCGTGACCTTCCGGTCGCTGCTGCAACGTGCCCGCCACCGGCTGGAGATCATCGTCACGCTCCTGGCGGTGTTGGAGCTGATCAAGCGCCGGCAGGTGAACGCGGCGCAGGATGCCCTGTTCGGGGAGATCGCGATCCTACCGATCGAGGGTGTGGAGATCACCTTCGACGGGGCCACCGACGGCGGCCAAAACGGGAATGGCAACGGCCTCACCTGAACCCAATCAATATCTGTCCCGCGTCCGCGTCCGCGCCCAGCCGGCCACCGCCAAGGCGAGCCCCGCCCCGAGCAGATCCACAACCCAGTCGATGACGGTCATCGTCCGGCCCGGCACGAAACTCTGGTGGAGCTCATCACTGGCCCCATACGCCAGCGCGATCACGAGCGCCCACCACGCCGCATGGCGCACCCCCGCGCCGCGCAACGCACGCGCCCACAGCAAAGCCAGCACCCCGTAAACCACCAGGTGCCCGCCCACCTCTTCCAGGTGCGGCACGTCCGGCGTCAGATTCGGCAGCGTGGACTGCGCCGACAGGAAAAAGATCAGCCCCATCCAGGTGAACGGCGCAGCCCAGCGAACGATGTGGTTGTCCCAGATGCGTTTCAAGTGTGTGCTCCGAGGGGGTCAGGGGGCAGGGGGCAGGAGGCAGGAGGCAGGGGACAGGGGACAGGAGTCAGATCGGTTCTACCGCTCGCCGCTACTCCCCACAGCCCAACTGGCGCCGGCAGCGCGTATCCCAATCTACCAATCTACCAACTATCCACCACCCACCCCCGCGGCATACGCCTCCAGCGCGATCTCGGCCAGGCGATCCCAGGCATACTCGCTCAAAACCCATTCCCGGGCGCGGGCGCCCAGCGCGCGGGCTCGCTCGGGGTCGGCCAGCAGTTCGGCCACAGCCGCGGCAAACGCCTCGACGTCTCCGGCCGGCACGAGCACGCCCCCACCCTCCACCGTGACGGGCAGCTCCCCGACCGCGTACGCCACCACCGGCAGGCCCGCGGCCATCAGTTCCCGCACCTTGACGCTGCTGCGCGCCCGGTTGGCCGGCGTATCGGCCCAGGGTACCACCGCAACCGCCATCCTGGCAAATAGCGCGGGCAGGCTCTCCGGCTCGACCCATCCCGCCACCTCGACCCCCGGCAGACCGGCCAGCTCCCGCTCCTCCCCGCCCAGCCCGCGGCCCACCACGGTCAACGTCGCGTCCGGCGCCCGCGCCCGCACCGCCCGCCAGATTGCGACCACGTCCGCGACGCGCACGCCGGCGAAACGGGTGTAGAGGATTGCGGATTGCGGATTGCGGATGGCCGATTGCCGTTCTTCAAATCCGAAATCCGAAATCCGAAATCCGAAATCACCTACGCCGTTGGGCAAGACGAAGACCCGCTCGGGGTCGGCGCCGAATCCGAGCGCCCGCTCACGCAGACCCGCGCTGGTCACGGTCCAGGCGTGGGCGTGGGACAATCCGAAGCGCTCCTGCCAGGCGAAGAAGCGGCGTTGCGGCCAGGAGTAACCGGCCCGCGGGTCGTCGTTCCAGCCGCCGGGGCCTTCCCAGTCGTCGGAGTCGATGACGAGGTGACACGGTGACATAGTGAAGGTTCGCGCGAGACTACGGTTTCGCGCGAACCTGTTTTTACATTGCGCCAGCGTCCAGAGGACCACGCCAACCAGGCCGGACGGGCCTTTGGGCTTGAAGACGTGGACGACATCCGGCCGCCAGGCGCACACAGCTCGCAGGAGGCGCCAGGTCAGACGAAGATGGCACAACGCCCCGCCTACCCTGTAAACCGCCCACCTACCCCCCAACCCCCTCCCTACAAAGGAGGGGGCGCGCCAACACCCCCCTCTCCTCGTAGGAGAGGGGGGCAGGGGGGTGAGGTTTTCAGCATCTTGGACGTTTTCACCTGCCGTAGCCCTTCGACACCCCGCGGGCAGCGCCACGTTCACCACCTCGACCCCGCCTTCCCACCACCGCCGGTCGGAATCCTCCGGGCTGTCGTAGGGCGGGATGAACACGGCCACATCGTGGCCGCGCCGCGCCAGTGCACGCGCGAGCGGGAGCACCCGGGCGCGCGTCGTGCCTTTGGCTCGCAGGCCAAACGGGGCGATCAAAGCGATGCGCATCGGTTACTCGTTACATCGACCCCCACCCCGGCCCTCCCCCTACGAAGGGGAGGGTGCATCTATAGTCAGTCAGATAAAGATTTGGGCTCTGTAACCCGGAATAGAGGCTTCAGTCGGTCAATCTCCGGCTAAAGCCTCGAGTCCAACCCCGAAAGATTATCTGAACGCCTATAGTCCCCTGGCTCCCTTCGTCGCGGCTCACGGCGGGCTCTCCCTGCGAGAGGAAGGGTGTGCGAAATCCCTCTCCTCAGATTAGGTCCAAAACCGGCATCCTGTGGTATTATACCAGCGATGTGCGGTCCCAGAAACCTTGGGACCTATGCGTTTCGGCGGTGATACGCGGCACCCTTCCAGAGGGGACCCGAAATCCCGCCGGATGGGCTGCCGCAGTACGGGCTCAGCACCTTTGCCACTACTGGAGGTTGCCCATGCACGCGATACTCGCACTCGAAGATAACACGATCCTGCACGGCGAACGGTTCGGCGCAAAGAGAACCGTCGTCGGCGAGGTCGTGTTCAACACCTCGATGACCGGTTACCAGGAGGTCATCACCGACCCCTCCTATCGCGGCCAGATCGTAACCATGACCACCCCACACATCGGCAATGTGGGTGTCAACCCGGAGGACGTCGAAAGCGACCGGCCGCAGGTCCAGGCGTTGGTCGTGCGGGAGATCAGCCCGACGGTGTCCAATTGGCGGGCGGCCGAGTCGTTGCCGGACTACCTGGCCCGCCACGGCATCCCCGGCATCAGCGAGGTGGACACCCGGGCGCTGACGCGCCACATCCGGGAGCGCGGCGCGCTGAAAGCTGCGCTGTCCACGAACGATATGCCCGCGGCCGAGCTGGTCGCGCTGGCCCGGGCGTGGGAAGGGCTGGAAAACCGCGATACCGTCCGGGAGGTCACCTGCGCCGAGCCCTACACCTGGCAACAAGGCGGGCTCCACCAGTTTCAGCCCAACGCGCACGCCCCGGCTGATGCCCACCCCTACCACGTCGTCGCGTACGACTTCGGCCTGAAACACAATATCCTGCGCCGTCTCGTCGACCACGGTTGCCGCGTGACGGTCGTTCCGGCCACCACACCCGCCGAAGAGGTACTGGCCCGGGCGCCGGACGGCGTCTTCCTCTCCAACGGCCCCGGCGACCCGGCCGGCCTGCCCTACGCGGCCGCGGCCGTGAAAACGCTCCTGGCGAGCGATCTGCCCATCTTCGGCATCTGCCTGGGGCACCAACTGCTGGGGCTGGCATTGGGCGGACGCACTTACAAGCTGAAATTCGGCCACCATGGCGGCAACCAGCCGGTACGGGATGAGGCCACCGGCCGGGTCGAGGTCACCGCCCAAAACCACAACTACGCCGTCGATCCTGAAAGCCTGGATCCGGGGCGCGTCCACGTAACCCACTGGAACCTCAACGATCACACGGTCGAAGGGCTGCGCCTGACCGATCGGCCCGTCTTCTCGGTGCAGTACCACCCCGAAGCCAGCCCCGGCCCGCACGACGCCGACTACCTGTTCGCGCGCTTTGTCGCCATGATGCAACGATAAAAGCCCACGCGCTCGCTGGAGCCGGTCTGTGACCGAGCCACGGGCGGGCATAGAGGGGGGAAGTATCTTCTCAATTTCCCAGGGGTAGATTACCCGCTGTGGCCGGTCTGCGACCGAGCCACCGGTGGCTCGGTCGCAGACCGGCCACAGCCACCCCGAATTATCGAGAAGATACGAGGGGAACACTTTACGGGATAAACAGCCATGCCCAAACGCACAGACATTCACACGATCCTCGTCATCGGCTCCGGGCCGATCGTTATCGGCCAGGGATGTGAATTCGACTACTCCGGTACCCAGGCCATCAAAGCACTCCGCCGGGAGGGTTATCGGGTCGTGCTGGTGAACTCCAACCCGGCCACCATCATGACCGACCCCGAACTGGCCGACGCCACCTACGTGGAGCCGCTGACGCCGGAGATCCTGGAACAGATCATCGTCCATGAACGGCCCGACGCCTTGTTGCCCACCGTCGACGGGCAGACCGGTCTGAACCTGGCCGTCGAGCTGGCCGCGCGCGGGGTCCTGGCGCGCTACGGCGTCCAACTCATTGGCGCGTCACTGAACGCCGTGCATCTGGCCGAAGACCGCCTGCTGTTCAAGGAAGCCATGCAACGCGCCGGCCTCGATGTGCCTCGCAGCGGGCTGGCCGGCTCAATCGAAGAGGCGCTGGAGATCGCGGGCGAGATCGACCGCTACCCGGTGCTGATCCGGCCCTCGTTCACCCTGGGCGGCGCGGGCGGAGCGATCGCCTTCGACGCCGGCGATCTCGAAGAGAAGGTCCGCTTCGGGCTGCGCGAGAGCCCGGTCCACACGGTCCTTATCGAGGAGTCGGTCCTGGGCTGGAAGGAGTTCGAGCTGGAGGTGATGCGCGACCGCAACGACAACTTCGTGGTCGTCTGCTCCATCGAAAACCTCGACCCGATGGGCGTGCACACGGGCGACTCCATCACGGTGGCGCCCGCACAAACCCTCACGGACAAGGAATACCAGCGCCTGCGTGACCAGGCCCGGACGGTGATGAGCACCGTCGGCGTGGAAACCGGCGGCGCCAACGTGCAGTTCGCCGTCAACCCGGCGGATGGGCGGGTCGTCGTCGTCGAGATGAACCCCCGCGTCTCGCGCTCGTCCGCGCTGGCGTCCAAGGCGACCGGCTTCCCCATCGCCAAGATCGCCGCGCTGCTGGCCGTCGGCTACACGCTGGACGAGATCCCCAACGACATCACCAAAGTGACGGCCGCGGCGTTCGAGCCGAGCATCGACTACGTGGTGGTCAAGATCCCGCGCTGGGCCTTCGAGAAATTCCCCAGCGTGGACCCGACCCTGGGGCCGCAGATGAAGTCGGTGGGCGAGGTCATGGCCATCGGCCGCACCTTCAAGGAGGCGCTACAGAAGGGGATCCGTTCGCTGGAGATCGGGACCCCTCTCCTCTCCCCTCCCCTCGCAGGGGAGGGGCTGGGGGAGAGGTTGAAGCACCTCCTCGCCATCCCCACCCATCAGCGCCTGTTCGCACTGCACGCGGCCCTGACCGCCGGTTGGGACCAGCCCGAGATCTGCCGGCTGACCGGCTTTGATCCCTGGTTTGTGGCGCAGGTCAGCCAACTGGTTGCCCTGGAGCGCGAGCTGGCCGGGTACTCGCTCGCGTCTTTCATCGCCGGGCGAGTCATCGCCGGGCGATGGCCCGGCCGGCGACCTCTCGGCTCGAGAGCGCGCGGTCCGGCAGCACCGCCTGGCGGCCGACATCCATCCCACCTACCATCGGGTGGACACGTGCGCCGCTGAGTTCGGGGTCGACACGCCGTATCTCTACAGTAGCTACGAGACGGAGAGCGAGGCCGCGCCGACCGATCGGCGCAAGGTCATGATCCTGGGCTCCGGGCCGAACCGCATCGGCCAGGGGATCGAGTTCGATTACTGCTGCGTACAGGCCTGCTGGGCGCTGCAAGACCTGGGCTACGAGACCATCATGGTCAACTGCAACCCCGAGACCGTCAGCACCGACTACGACACCTCCGACCGCCTCTATTTCGAGCCGCTGACGTTGGAGGACGTGCTCGACATCTACGAGGCGGAACAGCCCGCCGGCGTGATCGTCCAGTTCGGTGGACAGACCCCGCTGAACCTCACCAAACCGTTGCAGGCGGCTGGCGTCCCGATCTGGGGCACCGCGCCGGACGCCATCGACCTGGCGGAGGACCGGGGCCGTTTCGGCGCGCTGCTGGCCGAGCTGGACATCCCGCAGCCGGCCAATGGGATCGCCGCCAACCTGGCCGAAGCCCGCCAGATCGCCCGCCAGATCGGCTACCCGGTGCTGGTGCGGCCATCCTACGTGCTCGGCGGCCGGGCGATGGCGATCTGCTACGACGAGGCGATGCTGGAGAGCTACGTGGCCGAAGCCGTGGCCGCGGCCGAGGGCCGCGGCCTGCTGATCGACCAGTACATCGAGGACGCCTTCGAGGTGGACGTGGACGCGGTGGCCGACGGCCGGCAGGTGATCATCGGCGGCGTCATGCAGCACATCGAGGAAGCCGGCGTGCACTCGGGCGACTCCGCCTGCGTCCTGCCGCCGTACAAGATCAGCTACTACCACCTCAACACGATCCACGAGTATGTGAGACAGTTGGGGCTGGCGCCAGGCGTACGCGGCCTGATGAACGTCCAGTTTGCGATCAAGGACGACATTGCCTACGTCCTCGAGGTCAACCCGCGCGCCTCCCGCACCGTGCCGTTCGTGAGTAAGGCCACCGGGCTATCGCTGGCGCGCGTGGCCGCACAGATCATGGCGGGCAAGACGCTGGCCGAGCTGGGCATCGACACCGAACCCAAGATCGACGGTTTCTTCGTCAAAGAGGCCGTGTTGCCCTTCAAGAAGCTGCCGGGGGCCATCAACACGCTCGGGCCTGAGATGCGCTCCACGGGCGAGGTGATGGGACACGCCGCGCACTTCGGGCACGCGTTCGCCAAGGCCGAGATGGCCGCGGGGACAGCGTTGCCGCTGGAAGGCGCGGTGCTGATCTCGGTCAACGACTTCGACAAGGGCAGCGCGTCGAAGATCGCCCGCGACTTCCACCGCATGGGATTCCAGCTCCTCGCGACCCGGGGCACCGCGCGATTCCTGGCGCACGCGGGGCTGCCGGTCCAGGCGGTCAACAAGGTGAGCCAGGGCTCGCCGCACGTCATCGACTACGTCAGGCGCGGCGAACTCGCGCTGATCGTCAACACGCCGCTGGGCCGTGACGCGTACAGCGACGGCGTCGCGCTCCGCCGGGAGGCGATCCGCTACAACGTCCCGCTGCTGACCACCCTCTCGGCCGCGTCCGCCGCGGTCGCCGGCATCCGCGCCCTGCGGCAAAGCGAGCTGAAGGTGCGCAGCTTGCAGGAGCACTTCGGGCGGGGGACCCTGCGAACGAGTGCATTGGAATCGAGGCTTTAGCCGGTTTTTGCGCTTGATTTCCGCCTAAAGGCTCGACTCCGTTTGCACTGCATCCATTTCCGTTCAGTATAGTCGCCCGCGCAAGCGCATGAAGTTGTGGTCTAACGGGTCGAAACGATAACGAGACACTGTTTCCATATCGCATCCCTCGCAACATCCGCATCACCCTGAGCGGGTCAATCCCATGTACTGCGTTTCGTCGAGTATAACACACCCGATAGTTGACGCCAAACAGTTGCGCGATCGTATGGAAAAGACCTGACAGGTTTCCGAAAACCTGTCAGGTCTGGGGCGCGCTACTCCACCGTCACACTCTTGGCCAGATTGCGCGGCTGGTCCACGTCCGCGCCGCGGCGGACCGCGATGTGGTACGCCAGCAGTTGCAGCGGGATCACCGACAGCACCGGGGTCAGCAGCTCCGACGTCGGCGGCACGTAGAGGACGTGATCGGCCTTGGTCGTGATGAAGTCATCCCCCTCGGTCGCCACCGCGATCACGATACCACCCCGGGCCTTCACCTGCTCGATCTGGCTGAGCATCTTGTCGTAGACGCGGTCCTGCGTGGCGATGGCGACCACCGGCATGCGCTCATCGATCAGCGCGATGGGACCGTGCTTCATCTCGCCGGCCGGGTAGCCCTCGGCGTGGATGTAGCTGATCTCCTTGAGCTTGAGCGCGCCCTCCAACGCGATGGGGAAGTTGATGCCGCGGCCCAGGTAGAGGAAGTCGGTGTGCTGGAAGAAGGTCTGGGCCAGCTCCTCGTAGATCCCCTTGCGCGACAACTCCAACAGTTGCCCGACCAACGCCGGCAGCCGCGCCAGGTCGTCCAGCAACGCGCGGCAGCGTTCCACTGACAGGGCGCCCCGCAACATGCCCAGATGGATGGCCAGCAAGTATTGGTCAACGATCGACGCGGTGAACGCCTTGGTGGATGCCACGCCGATCTCCGGGCCGGCGTGCATGTAGATCACGCTGTCGCTGACCCGCGCGGCCTGGCTGCCGATCACGTTGACGATGACGGCCAGGTGCGAGCCCCGGTCGCGGCCCTCCTCCATCGCGGCCAGGGTGTCCACCGTCTCCCCCGACTGGGTGATGGCCAGCAGCAGCGTGCGGCCGTCGATCACGGGATCCCGGTAGCGGAACTCAGACGCGTAGTCCACGCGCACCGGCAGCCGGGCCAACTGCTCGAACATAAACTGCCCCACCAGCTCGGAGTGGTACGACGTGCCGCAGGCCACGCTGACCAGTTGGGTGAGCCCCTGCGCCCGCTCCGGGGCCAGGGTGACCTCCTCCAGGTACACCTCGCCGCGGCCCAGGTCGACCCGGCCGCGGATCGTGTCGGTCAGCGAGTTGGCCTGCTCGTAGATTTCCTTCTGCATGAAGTGCTTGTACTCGCCCTTGGCCGCGGAGATGGGATCCCAGGGGATGGTGTGGATCTCGGGCTGGAGCGGTTGCCCGTCCAGCGTGCTGAAGGTCGCGCCGTCACGGGTCAGCACGGCCATCTGGCGGTTCTCCAGGAAGACCATGCGCCGGGTGTGCTCCAGGATGGCCGGCATGTCGGAGGCGATGAACATCTCGCCGTCGCCGTAGCCCACGGCCACGCCACCCGCGTTGCCCAGCCGGGCGGTCACCAGCGTGCCGGGCTCCCGGCTGGAGAGCGCGACCACCGCGCTGGGCCCCCGCAACTGCCCGAGCGCCAGCCGCACCGCCTCAGCCAACGATCGGCCGCCCTGGTAGTGCCGGCTGACCAGGTGGACGATCACCTCGGTGTCGGTGTCCGACTTGAACTCGACCCCCTCGGCCTCCAGCCCGGCGCGCAGCTCCCGGAAGTTCTCCACGATGCCGTTCTGCACCACGACCACCTGGCCCGTCGCGTCCGCGTGGGGATGGGCGTTACGATCGCTGGGCTTGCCGTGGGTGGCCCAGCGGGAATTGTGTGAGATGAGTCCGTTGGCGATGAAATTCTGCGTGCCCGGAACTTCCAGATCGTAAACGGACGAATCAGGTGCGAGCACTTCACAAACGGCTTGAACCTCTTGAAAAACCACATCCCCGTCCAGGTAGCGTTGCAGCAGTGTGCGCACGTTCTCGGTTGCAGGATAGGTTTTCAGCAGTTCGACGAGTTTCTGCCCCTGCGCCTCCGTCAGATAGCCTTCACCCCTGAAAGGGCGAAGCGCGGTGGACGGAACTCCCTTAGCCACGAGACGGCGAAGGAGAAGCGGCTTCCGCAAAGGAATCGCTTTCGACGAAATGGTAAACCCGGGGCGTTTCTGGTGAATGATCGCCGAAAGTTCCTGTTGTTTGTCTGAAGCAGAAAATCCAATGGCCTTGGCAAAACGCTGAAGTGACTCTGCACTGCTGATGAATAGACCTGCCGCAGCCTTGAAACGACGGTGTTGTGGTGCAGGCGGTTCAATCATCAGTGAACTGCTGATACCTAAACGCAGAAGCCATTGCTGCGCTCTCTGCACAACATCTACGTCTGTCATGCGTAGCGAGAGTTGACCAGCGGCGCGGGCAGGGCATCCTTCCGCGTCGAAAATTCCTTTGAGGAACGCTGCCAGTTCGTCGTCGGGTTGCTGTCCGATGGCGCTCAGCAATTCCTTGCGGCGGTTGACAACGTGCTCGCGCAGCCAGCAGGCAAGGTCGCGGCTGTTGACTTCCAGCAGCCATGCCTGTACGTTGGGAATGTGGACGATGCGCCCCGCGATACCGAAGATGTCAGCCACTAACGTTTGATAATACTCCAACACCTCGCGCCGCCGGTCTTTCCAGCGCACGCTCCGCTCATGGGCGTGACCATCGCCCCAGAAATAGCCCAGAACTTGCAGGAGCTCAGGCGTGGCAATTTCCGGTAGGCGCACGAAGTTCCCGTGATGGCTGTGTATGGGCTGTGCGTCTTCTGGTGGAAAAGGCAACTCTAACACGCTGCACAGGCTTTCTAAGTAACTTTCCCGCGCATTGCGTTCATTGGCAAGCAGATGATTGACTGTCGCAAGCGAAATTCCGGCGCGTTCCGCCAGAGTCGCGCGACTCAATCCCGATGTCGTCGTGGCATCGCGCAACGCACCAACCGCCGTTTCGGGGAGAGACCAATAACGGCGCGGTTGGACGTGAGGAAACGTCAATGGACGCGCCACAGAATGGACAGGAACTCGCTTGACAAACAGAAACAGGTCGCCTGGCTGAATCTCGCTGGCGTATCGCTCTTGCAGGTCGCCCGTCTCGGCATCAATTGTTATCATCCGATGCTCTGTCGTGCAGGTGACGCTGGACGACGGAGTGCGAATCTCCAACAGCGTTTCAGGTGCGTGATGACGGAATACGAACGCCTGTCGCGGGACAAGTTGCAGAGTGGTCGGGTCAAGCGAAAGAACTGTGACTTCGCCTTCTATCTCTGCAATCGGCAACACTCGCCCGTCGGCAAGTTGAATCAGCGTGTCAGGAGCAAGGCAATGCCCAATCCCGATATGCCCGTCAAACAGCTCTTCCTTCAAACTCTCCGCCAGCGCCTGCAACTTCCCCACGCGCTTGCGCACCTGCAACTGACCGCCGTCGATGACCGCGATCCCGGCCGAGTCATAACCGCGATATTCCAGCTTGCGCAGGCCGTCCATGATGATCCGTTGGTAGATTGGTAGATTGGTAGATTGGTGGATTGGTAGATTGGTAGGTTGGTTAGTTGGGAGGGGAGAAGAAGACCAGGTTATGGCCCTGGAGGCATCCGCCGATCTGTTCGATTTTCGGTGACCGCGCTGATGACGGACACGGCAAGCCGGGCACGGAAAACCCAATCCGCAATCCGCAATCAGAAATCCGCAATCGCCTTAGCGCCCACCTCGCGGTGGGGAACCTCCTCCTCGTCATCCCGACATGCCACCATCGGGACCGGGCGCTGTTCTCCCAATAATTTACTCGATTTGTGTTATGTCACCTCCTCTCGAGCGCCGCGGCCCCTGCAGCAGGCGCCCTCGACTCCGTCGCACCCCCTTCGATGAGCTCAGGACGAAGGCTTCGATACGCTTCGCTACTCAGGCTGCAACCCCGCTCAGCTTGCCTGAACATCCATCGCGCAGAATGCACTATCGGTCACACTGTATGCACTCGCAGTATGCAGTATGCAGTATGCCATCCGCCATCCGCCATCTCCTACCACATCCCGCCTATTCCACAAACTCCAGCCACCGATGCACGTTCGGGTCCGCGTCAGTGTAAGCGCCGCGCATCTCGGGCGGCAGCACGGCGGCCAACTGCACCATCGCCTCGTCGGTCATCTCGCGCAGCGCTTCACGGCTGATGTTGCCCTCGGGCCAGCGGAACTTGAACGGCCGGCCGTAGGTGAGCGCCACGCGCGGGCGCCGGAATATAGCCGGGAAGGCAAGCTGTAACGCTGGCGTACCGGTGACGGCACAGGGCATCAGCCAGGCAGCGGGCGCCCGGCGAGCGATATACGCCAGGCCCTCCTTGGCCTGCTGCAACTGCCCGTCTTCGCTGCGCGTCCCTTCCGGCGAAATCACGGTGACGTGGCCCCCGGCCAGCTCGTCCCAGGTGGCCTTCAGCGCCGCCCGGTCGACGACCCCGCGCGTGATGTAGATGACGTGGTACGCCCACAACATCCAGCCGACGAGTGGCCAGCGGCTGATCTCGACCTTGGCCAGGGGCACGGCGTAACGGCGCATCGAACCGCTGATCAACGACGGGTCTATCCAGTGGATGTGATTGTAGTAGACGATCCCCGCGCCATCTTTCGGCATCTGCGCTTCGCCGCGCACTTCCAGCCGCAACAGCAATCGGATGAGGAACATCAGCACCACGCCCCAGAAGCGCCTGCCGATCGGGATCCCGCGTCTCCTGTTCACCGTTCCTCCTGCAACCTCTCCAGCGATTCACATCCTGGTCATTGCGAGAGGCGTTTGCTGCCCCGAAGCAATCTCCCAATGGCCTGGGCGGGATTGCTTCGCCGCCAGAAAACCGTTGGCGGCTCGCAATGACAGTCCTTAGCGCTAGCGCGCCTTCGGCGTGGCCCAGCGCTCGAGCAGCCCCCGCACGAGGACCAGCACCTCATCGATGTCGAGTGCGGTGCTGTCCACCACGATCGCGTCAGGCGCCGCGGTCAACGGCGCATGCTGGCGGTTCGAGTCGATGTGATCGCGGCGCTTCATCTCAGCCAACACCTGCTCGAGATCGGACTTCTCGCCGCGCGCCAATTGCTCCCGATAGCGTCGATTCGCCCGCTCCCGCACGCTGGCATCCAGATAGATCTTGAGATCGGCGTCCGGCATGACCACTGTGCCGATATCGCGGCCCACCATCACCACACGGCCGGCCTGCCCGATGCGCCGCTGCTGCAACGTCATCGCCGCCCGCACGCCGCGGTAGGCCGACACCGGTGACACCGCCCGCTCCACCTTCGGCTGGCGGATCGCCGTGGTGATGTCTTCGCCGTCGGCCAACACGGTCACGTCCCGGCCGTCGTCCACTGTTGGCGCCAGCACCTCCAGCTTCACCTGCTCGGCCAACGCGGTCACGGCCGCCTCATCGGCGATGGGAACCTGCCGGGCCAGGGCCACCCACGTGATAGCCCGGTACATCACACCCGTGTCGAAATAAAGGTAGTCCAGCTCCTCGGCCAGCAACGCGCCGATGGTGCTTTTCCCGGAAGCGGAAGGGCCGTCGATCGCGATAGTGCTCGGGGTCGATGCCGGCTGGCGCTCAGTAGTCCTTTCTGGCTGGCGCACCGGGCCATCCGTCGGCGCGCCGCGGCGCGCCGCGGCGCGCAGGGCCTGCACCTCGTCCGGGGTGAGATCACGCCATTTGCCGCTGGGCAGGTTGGTCAATTCGAGCGGCCCCAAACCCACGCGAATCACTCGCCGCGCCGGATGGCCCAACAGGCCGACCATGCGACGAAGTTGGCGCTGGCGGCCCTCGTGCAACGTCACCCGCAGCCAACTGGTCCGCCGGTTGGACTCGCTGGCCGGCCCGCCTGCCGCAAACGGCTCCGGCGCTTGCCGCAGCAATATGACCTGGGCCGGCGCGGTCGGGCCATCGTCCAGCATCACGCCGTGCTGCAACCGCCGGATCTTGCGCGGGTCGGGGAACCCTGCCACCTGCACCAGATAGGTCTTCGGATGCTCGTAGCGCGGGTGGGTCAGCCGGTGGGCGAGCCGGCCATCATTGGTGAGCAGGAGCAGGCCCTCGCTGTCCTGGTCCAGCCGGCCGACGGCGAAGAGCCGCTCCGGCGCCTTGACGAGCTTCTGCCAGGAAGGGTATTCGGCGCGCCGGTCCGCGCCGGACAGATACCCGGCCGGCTTGTGCAACATGATGTAACGATGCCGCTCGCCGACCACCGGCCGGCCATCCACGCGGATTTCCGCCACGGCCGGGTCCACTTTGACCCCCAACTCAGTGACCACCCGGCCGGCGACGGTGACACGCCCCGCGACGATGATCTCTTCACATGCCCGGCGCGAGCCCAGGCCGGCGCGCGCCAGGATCTTCTGAAGTCGTTCTTCTGGCATAAGCTTTTTTCGATCTATAAGTGTCAAGGTCCTTGCCACACGGTCAACAGCGTCGTGGCCAGCACCTGGCCGTCCAACATCAGGCGCAGACGACCTACCGGGAAGGTGCTGGTCAACGGCATGGTCGCGTCGAGCAGGCGCACCGGTTGCACCAACGGCCACTGCCAGGCCGGCAAAAAGATGTCCGGGGCCGCCGCGGCCCGCAGGCGATAGGAGCGGCCGTCGGCGCCGATCTCCCAGGTCAGCGCATTGTCCGGCAGGGCCACAGCCCCCCACCGCCAACCAGTGGCCCCATAATCCAGCAATGTCACCGCATCAGCGTAACGATCCTGGCTGCCGAGCACAACCACCAGCAGGCGATGGCCATCGCGCGTTGCCGAGGCGATCAGGCACTCGCCGGCGGCCGACGTTGTACCCGTCTTTACCCCGTCAGCGCCGGGATACAGACCCAGCAACTCGTTGGTGTTGGTCAGCGTGCGGCCGGCCACGTAGGCTTGCGGCATCGCCACGATCCGCGCAAAGGCCGGATAGTCCAGCGCCGCCCGGGCCAGGACGATCAGATCCGCGGCGCTGGCGGTCCCGGCATCATCGTCCAGGCCATGCGCGTTGGTAAAATGGGTATCCGTCAGGTCCAAGGCCGCCGCGGCCTCATTCATCAAGGCCACAAACGCGGTCTCGCTACCCGCGACGTATTCCGCCAGCGCCACAGCCGCGTCGTTACCAGAAGGCAGCAGCAGCCCGTACAGCAGCTCCTCCACGGTCAGCACTTCGCCCGCGACCAGTCCCATGCGGCTGCCCGGAGCGCTGGCGGCCCCCGCCGAAATCGTCACCGAGTCGGTCAGACTGCCCCGTTGCAGCGTCAACAGCGCGGTCATCACCTTGACGGTACTGGCCGGCGGCAACGGCTCGTGAGGCCGCAGCGCGTACAGCGTCCGGTTCGCGTCGATGTCCACCACCGTCGCCGCGACAGCGGTCACGGCAGGGTGTCGCCGGGTGCGCAGCAGCGCTTCGACCGAGTCCGGGTCGAGACGGAGGGGCGGATAGCTGCTATCGGTCAGGACCGGCGGCCCAAAGCCGAGGCTCCCCAGGGCGCCAACTACCAACAGACAAACCAGCGCGATCCGGCGCCACAAGAAACGCCTGGATCCGGCGCCAGATCGACGTCCCGAGACGAGAGGGTCACGCCAGCGACGACCTGAAACGCGGTCTGTCCTACAAGGCATTTGACGTTCTATCCCGGTTGGATTAGAATGTTGCCGAAAATCAGTTCGAGTGAGAGGTGCTTCGATGCCGCTTTACGAATACAGATGTGCGAGTTGCCAGGCGTTCTTTGAGGCGCTCCGGCCCATGTGTGAATCCGACAGCTCCATCTCCTGTCCGCGCTGCGCCAGCTTGAGCACGCGCCGCCAGATATCGACCTTTGCCGCCATCAGCAAGAGCGCCGGCGGTGGCAGTCGCCTGGTCGCCAGCAGCCAGAGCGGTGACGGCTGCGCCGCCTGTCGGGGCGGCAGTTGCGCCACCTGCGGCCACTGAAGAAACAGCACGAACGATCAGGGGTGCAGCAACACCTTGAGGACCCCGGGCGCCTCTGCCTGGACAAACGCAGCCAGGCTGTCGTCCAGCGCGTAACGGGCCGAGATCAAGGGTGTCGGATCTACAAGCCCCGTCTCCAGCAACCGTAGCGCCGGCTCGAACGGCCCGCAACGCGAACCCACCAGCGTGACCTCGTCCACCACGAACGAGCTCAAATCGAGCGTCAGCTTCTCATTGTACGTGCTCTTCAGGACCAACGTACCCCGCGGACGCACCAGGGTGCGCGCTCTGGCGAAATCGCTTGGGTTGCCGGTGCACGCCACCACCACGTCGGCCTGCCCGAGCGCCGCCGCTGAATCCTCCAAGCACACGGCCACACCCCAGGCCTGAGCGATGGCCAGCTTGTTCGCATGCCGGCCCACCAACGTCAGATCGGCGCCGGTAAGACGCAAGGCCGCGACGACCAACAGCCCCAGTTTGCCATCCCCCAGAACCACAACCCGATCCGTGGGGTGAATCGCCACCTGCTCGAGGATTTCGCAGGCGGCTGCCAACGGTTCGGTGAAGATAGCGACTTCATCCGGCACTGCGGCGGGGACCGGGTACAAATTGCGCAGAGGCAAGCAGAAGCGATCGGCGAAGACCCCGTCACGTTGGGAGACGCCCAGCGTCGTGCGATTGGGACAGTGCGTGTGCCGGCCGGCCAGGCAAGTTTCGCACTGATAACACGCCGCGTTGATGTCCCCCACCACGCGGCGGCCTACCCAGTCCGGGTCGGACGCCTGGAGGACTTCGCCCACGAACTCGTGGCCCAGCACGCCCCGGAAGGCCATGTAACCCCGCGTCAATTCCAGATCGGTGTTGCAGATGCCGGCTAACCGGAGGCGGATCAACGCCTCGGCGGGGGGTGGGGTGGGCTCGGGATAGGCGCTGTCGTAGCGCAGTCGGGCATCATCAAGCCACAGAGCGCGCAAATCTTCCTCCCCCCGCCAGAACCGCAGAACATACCACGTCTCGCACAATCATCATCCGGTATCCTCTCAATATTACGGGGTAGGGGCGATCCCTTGCGGTCGCCCGCGTGGGCAGGCGCAAGGCCGTGCCCCTACAGATTGAGAAGATGCATCATCCGCTTATCCGCTTCAATCCGTTGCCAAGACAACGGCTACCCTGATTTTGCGCAAAGAAATCGGGGCGCAATCACGCGGCTTCCGCCTGGCGTTTCCGGGTCCCGAAGAGGTCTCGCTCCTCCCAACCGACCAGGATCGGCACCGCGTTGAAGATCGAGGAATAGGTGCCGCTGATCAGTCCGTAGAACATCACCGCGATGAACTGCTTGATCGTCGCGCCGCCGAAGAGCAGGAGCGCCGCCATCACGAACAGTGCGTTGAGCTGCGTGGCGAGCGAACGATGGATCGTCTCCAGCACTTGGGCGAATTCTCGCGAATGCGGTCGAACACCACGATGGTGTCTTGCACCGAGAAACCGATCACCGTCAAGATCGCGGTCAGGAACAGCGCATCAGCTTCCCAGCCGAAGACCAGACTACAGATGCTGAAGACCCCCGCGGTCACCAGGATATCGTGGATCATGGCGGCAATGGCAGAGACGCCGTAGCGGAACGGATGAGACACTTTGCGAAAAGCCACGACGAGAAAGGCCAGAATCGCCAGCGAAGCCGCGATCACCGCCAAGACGGCTGCCTGGGTCACCTCGCGACCGATCGCAGGCCCGACTGAGCTGAATTGCACTTCGGCCACGTCCTCGCCGAACCTGGCCTTGACCGCGCTTATGAGTGCGACTTTCTCCGTCTCATCGATCGACTTGAGCCGCACCTGTGCCATCAGGCCGTCACCCAGGGTGGTCACAGTCGTGTCACTGTAACCGGCATCCACGAAGACCTCGCGCAGCACGGCCGGCTGGACCGCTTGATCGAACTGCAACTCCCAGATCGCGCCACCGGTGAAGTCGATGGCCAGTTTGAAGGGCAACCCGGTCGTGATCGTCGAATAGATCATGGCGACCAGCCCCGGGATGATAATCAAGGCAGAAAGCAGGAAGTACCACTTTCGCCGCTCGACAAGTTGCACCATGGTTTCCCTCTGCTCCTCTAGACGCCCAACAGCCAGGGCTTATCGCTCAACGATTCGCCGCCGGTGGTGGCCAAGACCGCTCGCATGAATGTGCGCGTGACGGTGACCGCCGTGAACATACTGATCGATATCCCGATACCCAGGTTGACGGCAAAGCCCATCACGGCCTGCGCGCCGAACGTGCGGCCAAACAGGATCAGGATCAGGCAGGTAATCAGCGTGGACAGGTTCGAGTCGAAGATCGAGGTCCAGGCCCGGTTGAAACCGGCCTCCACGGCCGCCTTCAGCGACCGCCCCCAACGCAACTCCTCTTTCATGCGCTCGAAAATGAGGATGTTGGCGTCCACCGCCATGCCGGTTGACAACAGGAAACCGGCGATACCTGGTAAGGTCAGCGTCACCGGGATCAGTTTGTATAACGCCAGGTTCAGGCTGGCGTAGATCACCAACGCAATCGCCGCCAGGGTCCCGGGCAACCGATAGTAGACAATCATGAACAGCAACACGGTGATCAGACCGATCATCCCGGCCGTGACGCTGCGCCGCACCGAATCCGCGCCCAGGGTGGCCCCGATGGTGCGTCGATTGACGACCTCCAACGGCACCGGCAGCGCGCCGTAGCGCATCTGGACGGCCAGGCTTTTCGCCTCCTCCCGGGTGAACTTGCCGGTGATCTCGCCGCTGCCGTCCGGGATAACGCTGTCGATGCGCGGCGCGGACAGCACAACGTTGTCCAGCACGATGGCCAGGATGCCGTTCACGTGCTGCGCGGTGTAGTCGGCAAAGATCTTGGCGCCGGCGTCGGTCAACACGAAACCGATGGACGACGCACCGTACCGATCAAGCTGGACACCGGCAGACTTCAAGTCGCGACCGGTCATAATGGTCGTGAAGACGACGTCCGGGTATGGATTGGGCGTGGCGCCCAGCGTAGCAGCATCAGAAACCGCATCGTGGGTCGTTGTGCGGACATAAACGCCCTGAGTGACCAACGGATATTGCGGGTTTGTGAAGGAGCCGATCTCGACGAACTCCAACTGACCGGTGCTCTTGAGGGTTTGCACGGCCTGATCAGGATTGTCGATGCCAGGCAGCTCGACGATGATCCGGTTTTCACCCTGCAACTGCACCAGCGGCTCAGTGACGCCCAGGCCATTGACGCGGCGTTCCACGATCACTTTGGCCGCCTGCATGTCCTCAGCCGAAATTCGCTGATCTCCTGCCGGCTTCGCCTCGAGCAAGACCTGAGTGCCGCCCTGCAAATCCAGGCCTTGCTTGATCTCCAAATCTCGGTACTCGGGTGGCTGTTGCCAAAACAACGCCTGCCTGGCCCAATTCGGGTGATCAATGGGGAGGTCAATCCACAAAGTCACCAGGGCCAGCAGGGCGATGAGCGCCAACACGACGTGCGTTCCCCTCCCACAAATCAGATCAAGATAACATTTTCTCGCCACAAGACGGGCACAGATCGTATCCTCTCAATAATCCGGGGGCTGTGGGGTGGCTTGGTCACAGACCGGCCACAGCCTCAGCGCCACAGCCTCAGCGCCACAGCCTCAGCGCCACAGCCTCAGCGCCACAGCATACCTCGAAAGACTGAGAGGATCCCACAGATCATCGATCATCATGCCCAACAATGACGTCACGCCCGGCTTTGCCGGGTAAACCACGACTACAGGCAAACAGAGCGATTATACCGCCCCCAACCAAAGCTGTCAAAAAAGGGGCTCGCGCGGGGCGACACGGTGGCAACGGATTGAAGCGGATAAACGGATGACCTGATTCGCCCATCCACCATCCGCCATCCGCCATCCACCATCCGCCATCCACCATCCACCATCCGCCATCCACCACCCACCATCCGCCATCCACCATCCGCCATCCACCATCCGCCATCCACCATCCACCATCCACCATCCGCCATCCACCATCCGCCATCCACCACCCACCATCCGCCATCCACCATCCGCCATCCACCATCCACCAATCCACCAATCTACCAATCTACCAACAACGCCAACGCCCGGTCCAGCACCTCGCCCGGCGTCAGATCGTCGGTCTTGACATAGAGATCGCAATGTGCTCGCGCATGGCGCAGGCGTTCGATCTCGCGTTCCAGGATCCAGGCCGGCCAGTCGGGCTGCTGGCGACGGCGGCGGATTGTCGCCAACCCGGCATCCAGGTAGATCAGCAGCTCCGGTTTGGTGATCTGCCGCCACATGTCGGGCACGTAGGAGTGCTCCTGCATCACCTGTCTGGCGTTGAACCCGCGCACCCGCAGCGCGGCCACCAGCATCGATTTGCCGGACGCGCACACCCCGACTATGGCGATCAGTGGAACTGACATGGTAATTTGCGATTTGCGATTTACGATCTCCGACTCGCCGACTCGCTGTAACTACTCAGCCCTCTGTCATTGCGAGCGTAGTTTGCGAAGCAATCGGGATTGCCGCAATCCCCACCATGGCGGAGATTGCTCGCTGATTCGCCGACTCGCTGATTCGCCGACTCGCTCCCTCACGGCACTGGAAAACTAACCGCCATCCGCCGTACATCCGGCCCATCCGAATCGGCCTGCGTCACGAGTTGTACCACGACGACCGTTATGTCATCACCAGGCCGCCCATCGTCCAGCGCCAATGCGGCATCCAACACCCCGTCGGCCAACTGCTGAGCCGAACAGGCCGGTTGACAGGCCAGCCCGCGCACCGTGGCGACCGGATCCAACTTCGTGCCGCGGCGCGCCCCGGCGTGCAGCACCCCGTCGGTGAAAGCCACCGCGATCTGGCCCGGCGCCAGCGGCAACTCGGTGATCACCGGGCGCGTGCGACCGTGAATACCCACGGTATCGGCCGGTTCATCCAACACCTGCCACGCGTCCTCATGGCACAATAGCACCGGGCACTGACTGTTGCGGGAGATCACCAGCGTCCGGGTCTCCAGGTCCACGGTAAGGATGATCAGCTCCGCCGAGACCTGCCCGCGGCGCTGGGTGCGCAGATAGTCATGGGCGGCTCGAGCCGCCGCGCCATCTCGCACGCCTTCGGCCAGCAAGCTGACCGCCTTGCGCACCGCGATGTTACTGATTGCTTTGGCGCTCCGGCCGCTGCGCTGGCCATCCACCATCACCACCGAGAGACCGCCGCGCGGCCTCTCGACCACCTCCACCGAGTCACCGCTCTCTTGCACGGCGTACTTCGGCGTCTTCGCGACCGCAACTTCGACATTGAGCATCGTCAACTGCCGTCCCCGATTTGCAGCGCCAGCCAGGCCAGCGCCTGGTCCCGCGTCGTCACCTCGCCCACTGCCTGGGCTTCCCGCAACCCTTCCAGTAGCTCGCCGATGCGCGGGCCCGGTGATAAGCCGAACGCGGCCATGACATCCCAGCCGTTCAACAGCGGCGCCGGATCCACGCGAGCGGACCGCTCGCGGAAATAGGTTTCCAGGATCAGCCGCGTGGTCCCCAGCCGGTGCCCCCAGCGCTCAGGATCGGGTTGCGCCGCGTAGGTCGCCAGATGATCCGCCAGGCTCAAGAGCGCGCAATCCGGGCCGGCCGTGTCCGCGTCGCGGAAGAATCGATAGAGCGCCCGCCGGCTTGGCGGGTAGTCGTGCGCCAGATGACCAGGTCGCATGTGCTGGTCCACCAGCCGGATCACGTATGCGCTTTCGTCCGCGGCCAGCTTCAGCGCCCGGCCGCGCGCTTCGGCGAGCAGTGTCCCCCAGTGGTCATGCTCCAGGAAACGAATGCGGCCACCGGCTTCCACGGAACGCATCGCCGGCTTGCCCCAATCGTGCGCCAGCGCGGCCCACGGCAGCCAGTCGCGCCGGGTGTGTCCCGATGCCAACGGCTGGGCCAGGTGCTCGCGCAGGTCAGCGATATAGGGCGCAAGGCCCTCGGCCAACTCGACCCAGGCCGCGTCGTCGGCCATGACCGTCGCGTCATTGGCCACGGGCTGCGGACGGGCGTAGGACGCGTCCCCCCCGCCATAGCCGGGCCACAACAGCGCGTAGATGCCCTCCAGGTGCGCCATGACCGCGCGGGTGTGATCGAAAACGTCCTGGTAATGCGGCGGCGACTGCGTCACGCCGATCAGCGCGGCGGTCTCGGGCAGGACGTGGCGCAGCAGATCCAGCCGCGCCAGCAACCGCACGTGCTGCCAACCGCCGGGCGCCGGAATGATGCGCAGCAGCTCATCACGCACGCGCTCCGCGGCCACGGTCGGCAGCAGCGCCGCGTCCCGCCGGATCAGGTTGACCGTGGCGTTCTCGATGCGAAAACCCAGCGCGGCGACGTGCCGGACCCCGCGCAACATGCGCAACGGGTCATCCAGGAACGCCCCCTCGGTGACCGCCCGCACCAGGCCCCGCATGAGATCGACCTGCCCGTCAAACGGATCGACCACGCGCTGGACATCGGGATCGCCGCCGATGTCCAGCGCGATCGCGTTGATAGTGAAGTCGCGCAACGCCAGGTCATCCAGGAGATCCGGCGTGCGCAACCGGGCCACGTCCACGTCGAGGGACGCGCCGACCTCATCGTACAGGATTGCCCGGCCGACGTCGCGCGCCGCGTCCAAGACAAAGAAGTGGCCGCCGAACGCCGCCGCAACCGCCCGGGCCAGAGAGATGCCGCCTTCCGGCACGATCACGTCCAGGTCGTGGCTGGGCCGTCCCAACAGCCAATCCCGCACGTAGCCGCCCACCAGCCAGGCCGGCTGGTTACGCGCCCGGATGAACGAAAGGACATTGGAGATTGGAAATTGGTACATTGGTAGATTGGTGGATGGGCGAATCAGCGAATCAGCGAATCAGCGAATCAGCGAATCAGCGAATCAGCGAATCAACGAATCAGCGAATCAGCGAATCAGCGAATCA
>PHCA01000137.1:15071-18126 GCA_002842085.1 Chloroflexi bacterium HGW-Chloroflexi-1 | reverse complement strand
CGGCGGCGGCGCCTGGCGCACCCAAACCACGATCGGCTCTTCGCGTGGGCGAGTGCGCCTGGCAGCACGGCGGGCCGCCTCGGCTGTGCGCCCCACCCCGGCCACCTGCCCGCGTACCAGCGCGACCCAACGGCCTTCATAGGCGCTCAGGTCGAGCTCGGGGCCAGGTTCTGCGGGGGGCGGTTCGGGCACGGAAGTCCTCCTGCAAGCAGAGAAGTCTCAACGCCTGGTAGATTGGCGGATTGGTGGATTGGTGGATTGGTGGATTGGTGGATTGGTGGATTGGTGGATGGTGTCACCTTGTCACCTTGTCACCCCGTCACCAATTTACCAATTTACCCCGTTACCAATTTACCAATTTACCCCGTCACCCTGTCACAGAAGCCTCTCGGCCACCATCTCGGCGATCTCGCCCGGATGGCGCGCCACCCGGACGCCCGCGCTGGTCAATGCCGCGATCTTATCCGCGGCCGTGCCCATGCCGCCGCTGATGATGGCGCCGGCATGGCCCATCCGCTTGCCCGGAGGGGCCGTCTGTCCGGCGATGAAGGCCGTCACAGGCTTGGTCATGTGGCTGCTGATGAGCTCGGCCGCCTTCTCCTCGTCGACGCCGCCGATCTCACCGATCATGACCACCTGTTTCGTCTCCGGGTCGTTCTCGAACAGGCGCAGCACGTCCACGAAATCGGTGCCGTTGATCGGGTCGCCGCCGATCCCCACCGCCGTGGACTGGCCGATGCCGCGCACGGTCAGCGCGTAGACCACCTCGTAGGTCAGCGTGCCCGAGCGACTGACCACGCCCACGCTGCCGCGGGTGTGGATGTGGCCGGGCATGATGCCGACTTTGGCCTCGCCGGGCGTGATCAGACCCGGACAGTTCGGCCCGATCAGCCGCACGCCCACCCGGTCCAGATAGGCGCGGACTTTGAGCATGTCCAACGCCGGGATGCCCTCGGTGATGCAGACGACCAGCCCGACCCCGGCGTCGGCGGCCTCCAGGATGGCGTCCGGCGCAAACCGGGCCGGCACGTAGATGATGCTGGTGTCGGCGCCGGTGGCATCCATCGCCTCGCGCACCGTATCGAAGATCGGCACGTTGCGCACGGCCCAACCGCCGCCCTTACCGGGTGTGACGCCGGCAACCACGTTGGTGCCGTACTCGATCATCTGCTCGGTGTGAAAAGCGCCCTCATGGCCGGTGATACCCTGGACGACCAGGCGGGTGTTCTTGTTGACCAGAATGCTCATGCTGTTCCTCCCCTCAACCGCGCGCCGCGACCACGGCCATCTGCGCCGCTTCCATCAGCGTATCGGCCGTCGCTATCTTCGCTTCTTTGAGGATGGCGCGACCCTCGATGTCGTTCGTGCCGACCAGCCGCACCACCATCGGCACGCTCGTCGGCGCCTCGCCCAGCGCCTGAAGGATGCCGCGAGCGACCTCGTCGCACCGGGTGATACCCCCGAAAATGTTGAACAGCACCGCCTTCACGTTAGGGTCGGAGAGGATGATGCGCAGCGCCGCGGCCACCTTGTCGGCCTTGGCGCCGCCGCCGATATCCAGGAAGTTGGCCGGCGCGCCGCCGTAGAATTTGGTGATGTCCATCGTGGCCATCGCCAGGCCTGCGCCGTTGACCATGCAGCCGATCTGGCCGTCCAGCTTGACGTAGCTCAGGCCGTGCAGACGCGCGGTGCGCTCTTCGGGCGTTTCCTCGTCCTCGTCGCGCATGGCCGCCAGATCGGGGTGGCGATAGAGCGCGCTGTCGTCCAGCACCATCTTGCCGTCCACCGCCAGCAGCGTGCCGTCCCCCTGGACCACCAGCGGGTTGATCTCGGCCAGGCTGGCGTCGCTCTCCATGAGCGCCTCATAGAGCCCCCGGCAGATCACGGCGAACTGGGCCCACTGCTCTCGGGACAGCCCGATGCCCATCGCCAGATCGCGGGTCTGGTACTCCTTCAGCCCGATGCAAGGATCTACCGCCACCTGGATGATCTTCTCCGGCATGCGAGCGGCCACCTCTTCGATGTCCACCCCGCCCTCGCTGGACACCATCATCACCACGCGGCGCCGCCCCCGATCCAGGACCACGCCCAGGTACAACTCCTTGTGGAGGTCGGCTGCCGCGTCCACCAGGACCTTCTTGACGGTCAAGCCCTTGATGTCCATGCCCAAGATGCGGCCAGCCAGTGTCTCCGCCTCAGCCGGCGACTTCGCCAGCCTGATCCCGCCGGCCTTGCCCCGACCCCCGACCAGCACCTGCGACTTGACCACCACGCCGCCGCCCAGTCGTTCGGCGATCGCACGCGCCTCAGCCGGTGTGGTCGCCACATCGCCATCAGGGATCGGCACGCCATATTGGGCGAAGATGCGCTTGGACTGGAACTCTTGTAACTTCAATGCTATACCTCCTTGAACAGAAAGGGGCAACACATTCCCATCGCCTCATTACTCATGCAGCAATTATGGTAACTACTCAGCTTGTCATTGCGAGGAGGCGTTTTTTGCGAAGCAATCTCGATTGCGGCAATCCGAGATTGCTTCGCAAAAAACGCTCGCAATGACACGGCGGCTGAGTAGTTACCAATTATAACACTCGTCGGCCAGGTCCCCAAAGCACAAGTGGCCGGCGCCTTGCAGGCGTCGGCCACTTGGATAAGCTCTTATCGGTCTATCGTATCATCTCAAGCGACAGCCATAATCTGGGGATGCTGTGGCCGGTCTCCTGACCATGCCACCCGTGGCACGGTCAGGAGACCGGCCACAGCGAGCACGCCCCGAACTATCGAGAAGACACGGTCTATCGACGCGCCACAGGTGGCTAGGTCACAAACCGGCCACAGCGGGTGGTCCACCGCCGAGGAATTGAAAAGACACGCTAACCTTCCAGGTTGAAGCCGACCTTGATGGTCACTTGCCAGGCGTTCTGAATCGCATCCTTGATGCCTGTCGTGGACGTGCCGGTGATCTCGATCAATTTGTAGACGTTGTCGCTCATGAGCAGCCCTCCTTGAAACGCGGCGGTCACCGTTGATCGATCGGCACGAACTTCAGGCCGAT
>PHCA01000137.1:1198-15041 GCA_002842085.1 Chloroflexi bacterium HGW-Chloroflexi-1 | reverse complement strand
GCCCGCGAGGCCGCGAAGATCGCGGTGTAGTACTCGGGCGGAATGCCGATCGCGTGCTGCACCGTCGCCAAGTAGAAGTCCACGTTGGGATAGATCCCCTTGGCATCCATGACGGTCTGTTCGATGCGCCGCGAAATCTCGTAGAGGTGCCGCTGGCCGTTGGCCTCGCACAGCATCTCCGAGTACTTGCGCAGATGCGTGGCCCGCGGATCCTCGGTGCGGTAGACGCGGTGGCCGAAGCCCATGATGCGCTGGCGGTTCTCCAACATGCCCTCGATGTACTCCTTCACCGTGTCCACGTTCGAGATATTCAGGAGCATTTCCATCACGCGCTGGTTCGCGCCGCCATGGAGCGGCCCCTTGAGCGCGCCGATGGCGCCGGCCAGCGCCGAGTGCATGTCACTCAGGGTGCTGGTGATGACGCGGGCCGTGAACGTGCTGGCGTTGAGCCCGTGATCCGCAAGCAAGACCATCAGCAGCCGCATGGCGCTGCGCTCGAGCTCACTGGGCGGCGTGCCGCGCAGCATATACAAGAAGTTCGACGACACACCGTAATCCGGGTCGGGGGACAACAACGGCAGGCCGTTGCGGATCCGGTGCAGGTCAGCGATGATGGTCGGGATCTGCGCCAACAGGCGGCGGGCTTTACGCCGGTTTGCCTCGGGCGAGATGTCCTCGACGTCCGGGTCGAAGTTGGCCAACATGCCCACCGCGGTGCGCAGCACAGACATCGGGTGGCTGTTGGGCGGTGTGAGCTTCAACATGTCCACGACCTGGCTGGGCAGGCGCATGTCGGCGACGATCTCCGAGCTGAAGCGATCCCGTTCGGCGCGGGTCGGCAGACCGCCGTTCCAGAGCAACAGCACGACTTCCGAGAAGGTCATCTCCTCGGCAATGTCGTGGATGTCATACCCTTGATAGTACAACCGGCCGTGAACACCATCCACGTACGAGACACTGGTCTCTGCGGCAACCACATCCTCCAGCCCGCGAACAACCTTCTTTTCATCTTTGCTATCTTGCGTCATGCCAACCGTCCTTTGTGTGATGTTTCGACGCCCACGGGGTATCTTCTCAGTTTTTCGGGGTATGCTGTGGCGCTGAGGCTGTGGCGCTGAGGCTGTGGCGCTGAGGCTGTGGCGCGGCGCTGAGGCTGTGGCGCTGAGGCTGTGGCGCTGAGGCTGTGGCGCTGAGGCTGTGGCGCTGAGGCTGTGGCCGGTCTGTGACCGAGCCACCGTGGCTCGGTCACAGACCGGCCACAGCCTCGGATTATCGAGAAGATACCTCACGGGAGTGAGCGCGCCATCCCCATGCTGAAGTCAACGTGGGGATCACAACATTGTGGCGGTCAGCGACGTCGCGGACAGGTGGAGATAGGACAAAAGTTACGGACCAGGTCACCTCACAAAGCACGATGACGCACCCACCTGGTGCGTCATCGTGGTTCCATTTGTGCATCAGAACAATGGAGAAGCCCGCGCCGGCGCGGGCAGTTTCCCAAGCGGGGCCGACCAGCGAGAGCCCACCCGCACCGGCGCCTATCGAGTTACAACCCCTTGAGGATCGTCGCCAGGATGAGCAAGACGGCGGCGACCAAGACAAGCCAGAATGCCAGCCCGCTCAGGACAGGAATTACCACCAACTGAGCGATCAGGCCAACGACAGCGAGGACTACGGCAACCCACCATGTGATCACTTTCGGTGCGTTAAGGTTCATGCTTAGACCCTCCTTATAACGATATGGAAGAAGCCCGTAACGACAGACGACTCTCCTGGCCCCGTGACATCGTCGTCAGTCAGGGAGAGCCCGGCGCCTCACCTCCGCCCACGACCATCGTACCAGGATCATGTGCAGAGACACCCCGTGTCTGCCTATCTTATCATATCTCGAGCCGGATTGGCAAATCACTGTAACGGCGAAAAGACCATGATCCGGTGACTGTCCCCGTCCGCGACGTAGATCCGCCCATCCAGTCCCACCGCGATGCCAGTGGGCAACGTGAAGGACTGGGCGTCATTACCGTACAACCCGAAAGTGGCCCGGAAGTTGCCGTCAGTATTGAACGCCAGCACCCGGTAGTTCTCCGGATCCACGGCGTAGACGATGTTCCGGGCGCCATCCACGGCCAGGGCCGGCTTGTTCACCACAGACTGGCTCGCCCAGCCGTCGATCGACCATTGCGTCAGGTAGACGAAGTTGCGGTCGAACTTCTGGATGCGGCGGTTCCAGGTGTCGGCGACGTACCAGTTGCCGGCGCTGTCCTGAGCCAGCCCAACCGGCTCATCTAAGCGCCCCTCGATCACGCCGCCACCACCGTATTGAGCCACGAACTGCCCGTCCGGCGCAAAGAGCTGCACCCGCTTGTTGCCGGTGTCCATCACGTAGATGTTGCCATCCTGGCCGACCACCAGTGAGCGCGGGCCGTAGAAGACGCTCGGAGCGCCCAGCTCGCCACCCGTGGACTCGAACCGGCCCCACATGGTGACGAAGGCGCCACGGCTCGTTGAACTGGCCGCGGCCATCGCCCTGGCACCCCTCGCCCGTGTCCAGCTTGCAGGCGCTGCCGAACTGGCGCAAGAAGCTGCCGTCCGGGTTGAAGATCTGCACCCGGTGGTTGCCCGAATCCGCCACGTAGATTTTGCCCTCGGCATCCACCGCGACCGCCCGCGGGAAGTTGAATTGCCCCGCGGCTGCGCCCGGCGCACCCGTGGCGCCGATCTGCTGCAAGGCCGTCAGCATCTGCTGTCCACCCTCATAGGGGTTCTGATAGACTTCACCGGTGGTCGTGACCGCCGCGGTCGGCGCGCCCCAGTCCCACACCTGCGCGGCGACGTCCTTGCGCACGAACAGGCTGAAGCGGTGGATCGGGTCCCATTGCGCCGAGGTGGTCGTTGCCAGCTCAGAGCCTTGTAGGTTTCCCTGGGCCACCAGATCAGCCGGTAGTTGAACTCGTAGTAGCGGTCGCCCAGGTACGGGCGCACCTTGCCGATGTTCTTATCGCCGACGATCACCACCGGCGAGTCCATGTTGTCCCGGCTGGGGTTTGCCGCATAGTAGGCCTTGTTCGGGTAGTCGCGCAGATACCACTCCAGCGGCCAGGTCGCGTCATCGTCGTAGGCCACCTTGATCGCGTGGTCGCCGACCGTTTTTCGGGAGATCTCCTCGACCTGATTCATCGCCAACTTGATATCGGGCGTGGCGTGCGCGTAGACCATCGGTTCGACAGGATAATCGTAGTTGATGAAGGCAAACCGGAAAGCTACCGCCACCGTGAAGACGGCCAGGATACCCGCCAGGCTCACGGCTATCCCCCGCAGCCCCTGTCGCCAACCCACCGCGACGAACCGATCGTACAGGAAATAAATCAGCAACATGCCGGCGATCAGCGCCAGCAGCCACTGTGCGGAGTTGCTCAGCCCGGCGACAGTGACATCGGCGAACGGTTTGTGGGTCGAGGTGGGCAGCAACGCCTTCAGCACGAAGAGGAACAAGGGCGTCATGCCGATCAGCCAGAACAGGCCCTTTGCCCGGCCTGCGCGCCAGTCGATCCCCTCGACCACGCGCCCCAGCCACCAGGCGCCCAACAGCGCCATCGACATGGCGAAGTAGACCGTGTGCCAGGGCATCTTCTCGCCCACATAGGTGAACACGCCCCACGTCGCGGCCACCCAGAAGACCAGGAAGGCGTCGAAGAGCGTTTGGATGGAAAAGGGTGGGGTGGTAGATTGGGAAATTGGGAAATTGGTAGATTGGTAGATTGGTAGATTGGTAGCCGGTTTGCGCTCCTCCACCCCCTTGCTCCTGCGCTCCCCTGCTCCTCGCGAAGCACTCCCTTGCTCAACAGCGCTCTCCCCTTGTTTCCTGGTTTCCTTGTCTACGTCCGATGCGCAGCATCGGCGTCTACTTGTCTCCTGGTCTCCCCGTTTCCCCCACCCCGCGATCCACGCCACCACACCGCCAATGCCCAGCAGCAACGGCAGAAACTCGTAGAGCGACACCAACAGCAAGAAGTAGTACCAGGGCTGGCCGCCGCGCATCACCTCCTGCTGGTCGACCCAGTAGCCCAGGGAGCCGATGAGGCCGGTGCCGATCCCCTGGCCATTGGTCAGGAATGTGGTGAAGAAGAGCAGCTCGATGGCCCAGAAAAGCCCGGCCGCGGCGAGCCAGCGACCGCGCAGCCAGAACCACCCCAGCGCAATGCTGGCTATGAACAGAATCCCAACCACCAGCGCGCCTTGCCACACCAGAGCGAACGTGATCTGGCCGGGATTGCTGAACTGGCTGATCTGCCAGCCGAGCAGCTTGAGCACCAGCGCCGCAGTGAACGGCAGGACCAACGTGCCGAGCAGGAAGATCAAGTCCAACTCAGCAAAGAAGCGCAGCTTCCCCCGCCAGCTCGTCGCGGTCAGCACCACCACACCAAGCCCAGCCACCCCACCAATGCCCAACAGCACATAGCCGGCGATCTTCTGCTTGAAAATAACGAGTAGCAAGCCCAGGACGAGCGCCGGCACGGCGACGGTCAGCGCGGCCCGGAAGGTCGTGCGGTGTCCCTCATCGGGCCAGCGAATGGCCCACAACTGCGCGGCCAGCGCCACCACCAGGAAGATGCCGAAGACGCCGCCGAAGATGAACGACGCCTCCATAGTCAAGAACGCCAGCCCCAGCGCGACCGCGGTCCAGTTGAGCCACCTGGCGCTGCGCGTCTCCAGGTAGCGGAACATGGCGATCACCAGCAGCACTAACAACGCGCAGAGCATCACTTCGTCGCGGATGTAGCGGCTGTGATAGAGTAGCGCCGGCGAGATGGTGAACATGGCCGCGGCCAGAAACGCGCCGACCTTGCCCAGCCAACGGCGCATCAGCCAGACCAGCGCGATCATCAGCACGCCAAACAGCGCCACCTGGATGCGCGAGCTCCAATCGTTCACCCCGAACAGAAAATACATCACCGCGTTCAAGATGAACTTCAACGGGCCGTGCATCATCGGTTGATGCTGATAGCCGCGGCCGTCGTAAAGCTGCCACGAATAAACCGTGTGCAGGCTCTCGTCGTGGCTCATCGCGCGGTCGCCCAGCCCGATGATCCGGCTGAGCACGGCGACGATCAGCAAGACTGCCCAGGCCAGCTTTTCGCCATCCCACCGGATCAGCGTCGTGAACGCGCGGTCGAGAATGTTCGATGATTTGGTTTCAGTGTCTATCATCTGTCAACACTCCAAAGATATACTTGACAAGGTGACGCCGATGCTGCGCATCGGACGGTGACGGGGTGACGCCGATGCTACGCATCGGACAACCCCCTGACCCCTGACTCACTGCTTCGTCCGATCCACCCACAGCACGACGCTGCGCCCATCGGCGGGTGTCTTGGCCTCGCGGTAGAGGACCCAGCGCAGCCGGGCGTCGAAGTCGCCAAGGGTCTCAGGCGTCCAGCGTTGCAGCACCGTGAATTCGGCGCCGGTGTAGCGGTCGCTCAGCGCCGGCTGATCCTCGGCGGCCGTGATCACGATCGGCGCGGGATCGGTCGGCACGCTAGCGGTTACCCGCAGGGCCGTGAAATCTCGCAACGCCCAGCGCAGAGTCGGCGCCAACGGGTCGCCGGGCGTGGCGGGCAGCACCAGGTCCACGCGGGTTTCGTACGCGGCGCCGCCTTGCAGCGCAGAAAGCTCGATCAAGGCGGTTTGCAACTCACCCAGGCCGGACGCGGGGGTCTCCGCCAGGACGGCCGCCTGCCGCCAGGCCCCGCGATCGTGGTTCAGCCCACTGATCTGGCTGACGCCCCACGCCAGCCCGAACACCAGCGGCACCAGGGGCAGCGCCCGAGCCACCGTGCCCCAACTGCCCCAGACACCGTACACTACCCACAGCGCCGCCGCCAGCACGGTGGTCACAATGCCGACCGTGGCATAAAGCTGCCGCCAGCTCGCGTTGTTCGCCGGCGTCACAGCGCTGGGAAGACAGATGGTCGCCGCGGCCAGCAGCGCCACGGTCAGGGCCACCAACAGCCAGGCATCCAGCTCACCCCGCCAGCCCTCGTCCCTCCTCGTCAGGTAAGCCCGCCGCAGCGTCCGCGCGATCGCCGGCCCAGCCGACAGCGTCAGCGCCAGCACGACGAGCCCCAGATCAGCGGGGCGCCGGCCGCGGCCGATCAACGGCGCCAGCAACGCCAGGCCGGCCGCGAGCGCCGCGAACCCGCCGAACCGATCCCGCCGGCGCAGCGCGGCCACCCAGCCGGCCACCGCGAACCCGATCAACAACGGCTCCCCGAGCAACAGGGAGCGCAGCACGTCCCACGCCCCGAGCTCGCCCGCGCCGGGCGCCAGCCCGCTGAACCAACGCCCCAACAGGTCAGCGGTCGCGGCCAGCCCGGCCGGCGCGTTGAGGAAGAAGGTCGCGGCCAGGAGCAGCGGCAGCAAGGAGCCGAGCAGGAGCCGGCGCCGCTCCGCCTGCACGGCCGCCCACAAGCGGGGCAACGCCGCGCGCCAGACCAACGCCGCGGCCAGCCCGATCAGCAGGACCGTGTACGCGCCCGGGCTGGCCGTCAACAGGAGTCCCAGCGCGACCGCGGCCATGACGAGAGCCTGCCCTGAAAATCGCCCACCTACCCCCCGACCCCCTCCCTGCGAGGGAAGGGGAGCGCCGACACCTCCCTCGCCCCGCGGGAGAGGGGGAGTCGAAGAGTGACCCATCTCCACGGCTGAGTTGGCGTACCCCTGTGGCGCTGCGGACCCCGCCCAACAGCGCCGGCCACCAGCGGGCGAGCGCGTCGGTCGCGCCGAGCGGGGTGAACAACAGGCGCTGCAAGGTGACCAGCAGCGGGCTCGTGCCGGTCAGGGTGTACGCTTGCCCCGCGACGGCCGCCCACGCCGGCAGCGCCTGCGCGGCCTCGGCCGGCCCCAACGGTGTCCAGCCCAGCCCGTAGGCGCGCAAGCCCAGGGCCACCAAGGCCAGCCCCACATACGCTACCCGCTCGACCGTCAGCCATGCGGCCAGCGCCGCGCGACGGTCAATAGATCGCATTGTCAACTCGGCCTGCATCATGAGATCTTCGTCTCCTGCTCGTCAAGGTAAGTCCGAATCAGGTTCACCTTCATGCGACTTCCAATTCCGCCACTCTCCGGACAGCGAGGATGCTTCCACTTACAAGTTCTCCGTAAATATCTTTCAGATTCTCCTCAAGTTCTTCCAGTGTTTCACCTTGTGTCATGTAATCAGGGTAGTAGTCTGTCAAGCGTCATTTGACGGGTTGTGCAGCCTTCGGCTGAGCGTGGGCGCACCCGGCAAATCAGCCTTGACACACTAGTAGTCTTCCAGATACCCAAGCCACATGTCTTCATCTTACCAGTAAGTAAATCTCATCTTCGCCATTTCATTCCATCCTTTCTGAGCACAACCAGAAGATCACCGGCGATCCTCCAGGTGCCAGGCACTTCCAAAAGTGCCTGGCACCTCATGCGGCGGGCGTTTTCATCGGCTCCACGATGGTTGCGTTTTTCGTTCTGTATTCCGTCTGCCCATTCAACCATTCGCCATTCGCCATTTGCTATCTGCCATTTGCTATTTGCCGCTCACCGCGCGTAGATCCGCACGCCATCTACATCATACACCAACTTCAGCGCGCGGTCGAAACGCGCCAGCGCCGCGTCGCCGACTCCGTACTTCTGGCGCTCCAGCCCGCCGACGTACACGTAGTCGATGTGCCACTGATCGAGCAACGCTGGCAATTCGGCCGGCTGCGCGGTGCGGTAGAGCTTCTCGATTGCCTCCGGCCGACCAGCCACCAGCTTGTCGTAGGCCTTGCCGCGCCACTGCCTCTCGTGGAAGTCCCAACCCAACAACGTCGGGTTGCCGGTGGACATGGAGACCCGTCCAGCGCCCTCCGGGCTGTAGGAACCGCCGGTCGCCTCCAACACGACCGCGTCAGGCGGGACGTTGGCTCGGATCCACTCGATGGCGGCCATGTCGGCCGGGTTGTAGCGCCGCAGGTACGCCAGGCCGTCCAGGGTCGGCTGGCCGCGGAAGTTGTCGGCCTTGCTGGGGATGGCGGCCAGCGGGTAATAGAGCCCGCCCAACACCAGCAAGCCGGTCAAGGCCAGCGCGGGGAGCTTGAGCGCGAGCGGCGTCGCACGTTCGGCCAGTCGACTCAAGCCATAGGCGGCGGCCAAGGCCAGCAGCACCCACGCCTGATAGTAGAACTTGAACACCGTGTTCATGCGCGTGCCGAACATATCGCGCAAGTAAACGAACTCCACGCTGAACGTCAGCAACAGCGCCAGCCCGATCATCAGCAGGGCGAAGGTGTCCGTGACCGGGTGAGGGGGTGACGCCGATGCTGCGCATCGGACGGTGACAAGCGCCTTGCCTGAAACACGCCCACCTACCCCCCAGCCCCCTCCCTGCGAGGGAAGGGGAGCGCCGACACCTCCCGCGTTGTCGTCCTTGCCCCGCACGCGCCCACCTGGGAGCGACAGCAGCGTCCAGAGCATGCCGACGACCCAGGCGATCAGAACGGCCAGTAGCAGGTAGGTCCAAGGGTTGGCCGCCCGCACGCGCAGGACCAGCCCCACCAGTTCCCCCAGTGTCCGTCCGCCGATGTTGGCCGCCACGGCCGGGTTATCCAGCAGCGCTTGCACGTAGGCGCGGCCGGTGGGTAGGGCCGTCATGCCCGCGACCAGCAGCCCAATCAGCACGCCGGGAGTTAAGACGGTCCAAGGCAAGACGGCGATGACGCGGCGAAGGAGCGACCCGGTGACCCGGTGATTTTCTGGTATCCCCGTCTCCTCTGCACCCCTGCTCCCCTGCCCCTCTGCCACACGGCGGCTCACCAGTGTCAGGAAAAAGACGGTGACCACCAGGAACGGCCCGAACATCAGGAAGTACTGGCTGAATCGGGTGGGGAAGAGCAGGTTGGGCAGAATGCCACCCAGTTGCGACTGGAAGCCGAGATAGAACGGCAGATAGCACAGCCAGCCCAACGCGGTGAAAATCACGCCCCCGCTGGCGGCCCGGCCCACCACGCCCCAGGTGATCCCCTCCCGAAACGCCAGCCCAGCCCCCAGCGCCAGGGTCACCAGTGCGACATAGATCGGGAAATCCCACGTGTTCAAGAACGCCAGCGCGCCGAGCGCCAGAGCGTACAGAACGATGCCGGGGACGCCGAGGCCGGTGGCTGCGCCGAGTTTGCGCCAGAAATCAGGTATTAGATATTGGGTATTGGGTATTATACCGGCTGCACGGCGTTCGCGTTCCGGTTTCGAGCCAGGAGCATCCGATCCCCAATACCCAATACCGAATACCCAATCCCTCGCTCCCAGCAACAAATTCACCGCCAGCCCGATCGCCAGCAGCACGAACGGCAGCCCCAGGACGTGCGGGTGTATGTCACCCAGCAGAAAGCTGAAGAGCGGGAACTCATCGATGACCTCGATGCTGTTGCCCAGCAGATCCTTGTCGTGGATCACGCGCGAGGCGTGCCACCACCACCAAAAACCGCCGGTCCAGCCACCGGATGGCGCCGCGTCGGTCAATTGTTTTATGTCGAGCCACTGGATCCATCGCAGCGGCGCCAGGCCCCGATTGTAGGCCAGCTCCGCCAGCCCCTCCAGGTTGCCCAGGAACCCGACAAACAGCGCCCCCAGTAATCCATATCGAATTCCTCGACTCTGACCGGACAGGGGGACAGGGGCGCTGGGGCGTTGGGGCGCTGGGGCGTTGGGCAGAGCAGTCCATCCGCTTATCCGCTTCGATCCGTTGCCTCCCAACCCCACCAAATCATAGACGATCCCGAACGCCCCGATCATCGCGAGCGCGTACCACAGCGCCACGCCCAGGTTGAAGCCCACGGCCGGAGCCATGCCGGTCAGCCGGATCAGGACGCCCAGCATGACGTAGCCGAAGTAGTAGTAGCTGATGGCATAGCCGGAAAGCCAGGGATCCTGCGGGGGGAAGAGCCGGCTGTTCAGTACGCCGTTGATGAACGCGAACTCCATCGGCTTTTCGGTGCCGGCGATGTCGGGATTGTACGCCCGGAACAGCGTCCACGCGACAAAGACGACCAGAAATAGCAGCTCCGTGGTCAGCACCAACCG
Source organism: Chloroflexi bacterium HGW-Chloroflexi-1 (assembly GCA_002842085.1). GTDB lineage: Bacteria > Chloroflexota > Anaerolineae > CG2-30-64-16 > CG2-30-64-16 > CG2-30-64-16. The sequence goes on along the minus strand of PHCA01000137.1, from coordinate 4,949 downwards.
CCAATTCGCCCGCAGCCAACCGACCGTAGGGGTGACGCCTCTGTGCTCGCCCTCGCCACCTTGCTCGCTCTCGCGCCGCAACCCGTCGCGTCCGAGCCACAACGACAGGCCGGCCACCGCGGCAACAGCGATGAGGACCCCACCCAGGCCGTTGGACAGCAGCCCGAAACTGGCCCCCAGCCACAGGCCAAAGGAAACCAGCAGCAAGCCGAGCGCCTTGGCCAGCGGATAGCCGCGACTGGGCAAGCGACCGAACAGGCGCCACGCCAGCGGCAGCGCCGCCAGGCCGAACAGTTGGATTACCAGCCACCAGGATAGGATTGGGAGCATAGCGTGTATATTCCGTATTGGGTATTGCGTAAAAAGAGCGGACGACGGCCAATTTTAGCACCATACCCACGAACCAACAAACACAGGTGGGCGGCTCAGAACCTTTGCACCTGTGAGTGCACCCCGCCATCCATGCGATTTGGTTTGGTTGTGGGATACCCCGGCCTCAGCGCCGGGGCGTGGACGCGCCATTTGCTATCTGCAACTTGTCACTCGCTACTTGCTATTCGCCACCCGGTAGATCGTCACTTGTGGGTTTCGATAGACCACATCGAGGTCGCCCAAGTCCGTCATAACTTCGAACTTACGCAGACTATCCTCTGTAAAAAGGGTGCGCTCCAATGCGCCCACGTAGATGTAACCCACGCGCAGTTCCCGCATCAGCTCCCGCGCCCGCGCGATGTCGGTAGTGCGAAAGAAGGTCTGCCCCAGGCTTGTCCGCTCGCTCACCTGTTCGCCGGGGCGCTGCTCGTACTGGTGCTGACCCACAAAAGTGGGAAAGCCGGTCAGGCTGGCGACGCGCAGCCCGCCCGCGCGGTAGTAGTCGTAGCCCACGTTCTGGCCGGCGATGGTGTACCCCCCGGCCGGCGCCTCGGCCACCACGGGCGTGCCGGTCACGTGATCCAGCAGCCAGTGGATGGCAAGATAGTCGTACGCCAGTTCGACTGCATGTTGGGCGTCAGGCCAGTTGTAACGCCCGACGGTCATAAACGCGGTGCCGTCCAGCGTGCCGCGGGCCGGCCGCGGGCCGGGAAATCGGTCACGGACGCGCGCGGGGATGCCCAACGGCAGGAACGCCAGCCCGAAGATCAGCAATAGCAAAGCCAGGCCGCGCCACGGCCAGCGGAGCCAGGCGGGGCGCCGCCCGGCGACCGCCCAGACCCGCGGCAGCATCACCCCGCCGGCCAGCCCCAGGAACAGCCACGCCGGCACCGAGAACTTGAACAACGTGTTCATGCGGTACCAGTCGCCGCCATCCAGAAAATCCCGCAGATAAATCAACTCTGTCCCGGTCACAATCCCCAGTCCCAGCGCCAGCAACAACATCAGGAATGCGTCCTCGGGCGGAGCCCAGCGCCGAAACGCGAACGCCAGCGCCAACCCCAGCGGCGCCACTACCAGCGCGGCCGTAGGACGGTTGAGAGCGAAAAGCAAGAGCGCCAGGCCGAGCAGACCTGACCCCACCATCCTCTTCCCTTTGAGGGAAGGGGGAGTAGACGCCCTGTCGATCTCCATCCCTGCCAACGGAGCAGGCTCAGAAGCCGGGCTGCCCCATCCGTTTATCCGTTTCCATCCGCTGCCCCATCCGCTGCCCACCCACTCCACCAGCACAAAACTCAGCGCCAGGAAGAGGAAAAAGCCCCACACCACCAACCACGGCCCCAACGGGCTGGACTCGTGCACCCAGCCCAGATACCGGCCGATCAGCGGTCCGCTATCGCCTCCCACCCGCGCCTGATAATGCGCGTAAAAGGGCCAATATGCGGCCACCGCGGCCGCGCCGATCAGGCCGGTCAACAGCGTCGAGCCAACCAGCGAGCGGAAACTCCGTCGCCGCCATGCCACAATCGTGAAGGCGCCCGCTACCAACAAGAAGTAGGTCGGCAGGTCCCACGTGTTGATGGCCCCCAGCGCGCCGAGGGAGAGGGAGATGAGGAGACAGGTAGACAAGGAGACAAGGGTTGGTAGATTGGTAGATTGGTGGTAGATTGGTAGATTGGGAAATCGGGAGATTGGTAGATTGGGAAATCGGGAGATTGGTAGATTGGGAAATCGGGAGATTGGTAGATTGGGAAATCGGTAGATTGGTAGATTGGGAAATCGGGAGATTGGTAGATTGGGAAATCGGTAGATTGGTAGATTGGGAAATTGGTAGATTGGTGGAGGGGCAAGTGGGCAGATTGGCGCCCGGCTCTGAGCTCCCTACTCCCTGCTCCCCGCCCCCTGCCCCCTGCTCCCTGCCCCCTGCCCCCTGCTCCCTGCCCCCTGCCCCCTGCCCCCTGCTCCCTGCCCCCTGCTCCCTGCCCCCTGCCCCCTGCTCCCTGCCCCCTGCTTCCAGCACCCAATTCAACGCCAAACCCACCACCAGCATCCCGAACGGCATCGCGATCATGTGCGGGTGCAGATCAGCGAAGAGAAACGACCAAAACGGGAACTCATCGATGGTGTAGGGGATTACCCGGCTGGGAGCCCAGTAGTCGTAGCCAGACACAGCCCCGCCGAGACCCTGCCCCAGGCCACGCGCCAGCGCGCTGAGATAGTGCAGCGGGGAGTCAGCAGAGGTGAGCGCCTCACCACCCTGGCCGATCACACCGCGCAACAGTTCGCCCAACCCGGCCAGGTTGCCCATGAGCAGCGCGAGCAACACTGCAAGACCTGACATGGTGACGCCGATGCTGCGCATCGGACGGTGAGGGGGTGACACGGTGACACGGTGACACGGTGACACGGTGACAGGTTTCGGAGACCGCGGAACGGAATCATCACCAGGATTCGCAGAGGCGGCCCTCCCTGCGGCAACCATCCGTTTATCCGCTTCAATCCGTTGCCCCCCCGCCACACTATGCCCCACGCTGAACAACCCCAACACAGTGAGCGCGAAGAGACCGGGCACGGCCAGGTTGAATGCGACCTCCGGGACAATGCCGGTCAGCTTGATCGGCAGGGACACCAGGTAGAGTCCGAAGTAGTAGTAGTTGATGGCGCCGCCCGCAAAATACGGGTCGTAGGGCGGGAAGTGGGCGCTGCGCAGGATCGCGTTCAGGAAGGCGAATTCCATGAACTTCTCGCCGCCGTTCCAGGGCTGCCACAAGTCAGGGTTCAGCAACCGGACGCCGACGAACGCGAGAAAGGCCAGGGCGAAAAGCGCCTCCATGCCGAGCAGCAGCGACCGCCGCTCAGCCCAAAACGCGGCAATCTGCCGGCGTTGGATGCGCCAGGCGATGGCCCCGAGCACAACCAGGCCGGCCAGGATGGCTGCCAGCGGCCCCACCCGGTTCTCCCACCCTCCCAGGCTGACGCCGATCCAATGCACCCAGCCGACGAGCAGCCAGCCGGCCGCTCGCGCCAGGCCGTAGCCGCGGTCGCTCAGCCCGCGGAACAGGGGGAAGAGGAGCGGCCACGCCGCCCACCCAAAAATACCCAATACCAAATACCACAGTATCACCGCCGGCGGCGCCCATTCGCTGGCGAAACGGTTCCAGCGGAAATCGGCCACGACCGGTAGCGTATCCACCGGCTGCGACAGGGTCAAGGGCGCGTCGGGAGCGGGCGGCTGGGTCGGTGGCAGGTAGCGCGCGTGGCCCGGCGGACGGTGGCCTGCCCCGAAAATGCACAGCGAATGGGGAAAACAACGAATCCCTTGCTGTGCCCGGTCTGCGACCGAGCCACCTGTCCCGAAAATGCACAGCGAATGGGGAAA
>PHCA01000137.1:0-1002 GCA_002842085.1 Chloroflexi bacterium HGW-Chloroflexi-1 | reverse complement strand
AGCCACCTGTCCCGAAAATGCACAGCGAATGGGGAAAACAACGAATCGCTTGCTGTGGCCGGTCTGCGACCAAGCCACCATTCTCATCCGCCGTGGCGCCGTGCGCGTCGACCACGCCTCTGAGCTCCGCCAAGTCCTTCCGAGCCCCCTGGGGCAAATATCGGCCCAACCGGGCGCGCAGCAGCGTAGGGCTCAGCCGCTCGGTGTTGGCGAAGATCAACACCCGCGGGTGGTCGTAGACCGTGAAGCTCTCGTCCGCATGATCGTCGGGGATCACGAGCCGGCCCAGCGTGGGGTAGGCTGAGAAGGCCGCCACCTGCCGATAGCCGAGCCTGCCTTCGAACAGCAGCCGATAGTACTGGCTGGTCATCGGATAGCGACCGGAGAGCCGCCCGATCGGCACGTAGAGCCGATTGCTGGCAATGATCAGATAGTCGGCGCTGCTCAACTCCGCCACCAGCGCGTCCAACTTCTCCGGCGTATCGGGGTCATAGAGCGGCAACTCGACCCGCTCGTATTCGCGCAACGGCGGTCGACTGGGGACCTCGTCCATCCTGAGCGGCAGGGCGTCGTCCCAGTGCTCCGTCAGCAGCTTGTTGCCGGCCGGGATGTTGACGTAGATCCAGCGCGATGCCTGGAGCCAGGGGTGCTCCTGCCGGTAGACGCCGGTGAACGCCAGCGCCCAGCCGACGGTGAAGACCGCAACCGCCAGCGCGGTCACTGCCCAGATCACCTGGCCGCGGCGGCCCCACCGGCCGCGCAGCCAGCGATAACCGGAGACCGCCGCGCCGGCCCCGAAGACGAGCAGAAACGGCAGGAGCGGCGCCATGTAGCGCAGGAACTTCGTGTGAAAGCTGCCGGTCGTGGCGAAATAGGGCCCGGCCCAGGCCAGCATCACGATCAGGGCCGGCTCAGCAACCAGGTTCCTCATCTTACGGCGCAGAACCCGCACGATCGCCCAAACAAACCCGCCCCACGCGACCAGCCCCAGCGGCCACCCCA
>PHCA01000136.1:3183-13414 GCA_002842085.1 Chloroflexi bacterium HGW-Chloroflexi-1 | reverse complement strand
GGAATTGGGAATTGGGAATTGGGAATTGGTAAACTGAGGATCGAAAGCGTAGCCCAATCTACCAATCTACCAACCTACCAATCTACCAATCTACCAATCTACCAACCTACCAACCTACCAATCTACCAATCTACCAACCTACCAATCTACCAATCTACCAATCTACCAATCTACCAACCTACCAACCTACCAATCTACCAATCTACCAATCTACCAACCTACCAATCCACCAATCTACCAATCTACCAATCTACCAATCTACCGATCTACCGATCTACCGCTACACCATCACCAACGCGATCCCAATCAACGCGACCACCGCGCCCGCGATCTCGTTGACCTGCGGGATCTGGCTCAGCAGCAGCGCACCGAGCAACACGCCGCCGGTCACCTCCTGCATCGCGATCAGGTTGACGGTGGTGGCGTGGATCCGCCGCAGGGCCGCGTTGTACAGCGTATGCCCGACTCCCAACGGGAGCAGCCCGGCCCCCAGCACTGCCAGCAATGACCGCGACTGGTACCCGGCCGGGGTGAAGCTCAGCGCGGCGAACGGCAACATCCACAGCGCGGCCAGCCCGTACACCGTCCCCGCATAGGTGAACAGGCCGTAGCGTTCGCGTTGCGACCGGCCCGCGACCGAATAGAGCCCGAACGTGACCGCCGACCCCAGCGCCAGCAGGTCCCCGATGATCATGCGGGTGTTCAGGCGCGGCTCCAGCCCGGCCAGGATCGCGATCCCCGCCACGGCCACGATGACCCCCAGCCACTTGCGCCGGGGGATCGGCTCTCCCAACATCGTCGCCGAGAACAGCGTCACGAAGATCGGCGCCGTGTAGACGATGGCCAGCGAATGCGCGATGGTGGTGAAGCTGAGCGAGGCGATGTAGCACAGGAAGTGCAGGGCCGTGATCAGACCGAAACCGAAGAAGCGGGGCAGGTCGGGCCGCCGGGACAATAATGGCTGGCCGTTGAGCCGGGCAAGCAGCCACACCGCGAGCGCTCCGCTGGCCAGCCGACCCGCCGTGATCTCGAACGGGCTGAGGGGCGCGGCCCACAGGACCAGGATCGGGCTGGTCGAGAAAAAGCAGACGGCGGCGATCGCCAGCCATATGCCCTGTCGGGTGTTATCACGCGTCGATTCGGGCAAGCTGTCCTCTGGGCCGGGTCGAGGTTCAGTTGCTCAGGGTGGGGATGACGTAGGCCAACGCCATGCTCAACACAATCACCAGCGAGATCACCAAAAACACAATAGTGCGCCAATCCCGCCGTTTGGATTTCTTACGAGCCATGTTTTTTACTCCTCAAGGGTATACGTGCTCGCTGTGGCCGGTCTCCTGACCGAGCCACCGTGGGAATTGCTCGCTGTGGCCGGTCTCCTGACCGAGCCACCGTGGCTCGGTCAGAAGACCACAGCCACCCCGGATTATGGCTATCGCTTGAGAAACGCCTATACGTGCATACGTGCATACGTGCATACGTGCATACAAAAACATTATAGCCGCGGCGGCGTCCGCTGTCAAAGGTGTTTTCGTAGCGTTGATTGCGGGTTGGACAGGTCGCGATCCCGGGAATCGTCATTTGACATCCGGCACCGCTCGTGCTATACTCCCTCATGATTTCGTGAGGGAAACGGACGATGAAGAATCGCTATTCGCAGAGCCATCATCATGCTTTCAGGGGCAGGCGCACGGGTTGACCGACGTCTGGTTCGTGCTTGCTCCAAGGACTGGTTGAATCGAACCAGTCCTTTTTTGTTAACTCGTAACGACTTGGACTTTGGACGCCCTGCTGTGACCGGTCTCCTGACGTATCTTCTCAATTTTTCGGGGAATCGCTCGCTGTGACCGGTCTCCTGACCGAGCCACGGTGGCTCGGTCAGGAGACCGGCCACAGCCACCCCGGAGCCACCACATCGTTACGTTAACTTGCGTGGAATGGAGCCTTATGCCTGCGCAACCTTTTTCTATCGATCGGCCCCTGCCGGAAGGCGTGCGTGATCTGCTGTTTGCGGACGCGGCGGCCTGGCGCGGGATGGAGGCGGCCCTGCGCCAGACCTGGACCGCCTGGGGCTATCGCGAGATCATCCTGCCCGTCTTCGAGTACGCCGACACCCTGGCGACCGATGTGGGGGCCGAGATCGACGCTGAGATGTATCGTTTCTTCGACCGTCAGGGCCGCACCCTGGCGCTGCGCCCCGACATGACCATCCCCACAGCCCGCGTGGTGGGAACGCGGCTGTACGATCAACCGCTGCCACTGCGCATCGCGTATGTCGGCAGCGTTTTCCGATACGAGCCGCCCCGCGCCGGCCGCCAGCACGAGTTTGGCCAGGTGGGGGTCGAGTTGATCGGCGCGGGCGGGCGGGCGGCCGATGCCGAGTCGGTCGCCCTGGCTGTGGCCGCGCTGCGAGCCGCCGGTCTGCCGACCTTTCGCATTACGGTAGGGCACGTCGGCTTCTTCCGCGGCTTGTTGGCGGCGCTGGCCCTGCCGGAGAAGCTGGCCGGTCAGGTGCGCCGCGCCGTCGATCGCAAGGCGGAGGCGGAGTTGGCCGCCCTGCTCGCGGAAGCTGGCGATGTAGCGCCCGCGGCCAGGGCGGCGCTGCTGGGCCTGGCGCGACTGACCGGCGGGGCCGATATCTTGGCCGCCGTCCGGCCGCTGTGCCTGAATGCCCGTATGGCCGCTGCCCTGGCCGATCTGATCACCGTGGCCGACCTGTTGGACGCCTACGGCGTCGCCGACGTGGTCACCTACGACTTGGCCGAGGTGCGAGACCTGGACTACTACACCGGCATCACCTTCGAGGGGTTCGCGCCTGGCCTGGGCTTCAACCTGGTTTCGGGCGGCCGCTACGACGACCTGGTCGGCCACTTCGGGCCGCCGCAGCCTGCGGTGGGCTGGGCGCTGACGCTGGATCGGGTGTTGCTGGCGCGCGAGCTTCAGGGGGTCGTCCAGGCGGAACCGGTCGCCGCCGTGCTGCTGAGCGCGGCGGGGTGTCCGGCCTGTCTGAGCTGGGCGGCCGCGGCGCGGGCGCGCGGGTTGCAGGTCGAGGTGGACCCATTGGGCCTGGCCCCCGATGACCTCTGGCGATCCGCCCGGGCCCGCGGCATCCCGCGCGTGGTGATCCACGATAACGCGCACACGTTGATCGTGCGCGACGCGACCGGGCAGCGGGCGCTCGCGGCTGACGATTGGGAGGAGGTGACCCGATGGCAGAACCGTTGACCATCGCTTTGCCCAAGGGGCGGCTGACCCGGGATGCGCTGGCTTTTCTGTCTCGGGCCGGCTATGCCGTGCCGTCCAACGGCGACAACGGCCGGAAACTGGTGATCGAAGGCCCGGACGGTCGGCTGCGCTTCATCATGGCCAGGCCCTCCGACGTGCCGATCTTCGTCGAGTACGGCGCCGCCGACCTGGGCATCGCCGGGCTGGACGTGGTGCGCGAGGCCGAGCGGGACGTCTACGAGCCGTTGCGACTGCCCTTCGGCTACTGCCGGCTGGTGGTGGCCGGCAAGGCCGACCGCCCGGACCGGCCGCTGCGGCTGGAGCGCAGCCCGCGCGTCGCCACCAAGTTTCCGCGGCTGACCGAGGCCTTTTTCCGGCGGCGTGGGCTGGCCCCGGAGCTGATCGTGATGTCCGGCTCCGTAGAGCTGGCGCCGCTGGTGGCCCTGGCCGACCTGATCGTGGACCTGGTCCAGACCGGGACGACCTTGCGGGAGAACGGCCTGACCGAGCTGCGGGTGGTGCTGGAAAGCCAGGCCGTGCTCATCGCTAATCGGGCCAGCTACCGGCTGCGTGGCGAGGAAATCAGGGCGTTCATCGATGCGTTGGCGGCGAACGTGACGAGTGACGAGTAATGAGTAATGAGTAATGAGTAATGAGCAACCAGGCAGTTCACCCGGTATTTGTGATCATAACTCATTCCGCTTCACGGAGTATCTCATGTCTCTTATCAAGATCTATGCAGCAGCGGAAGCGCGCGACACGATCTTGCGGCGTGTGCCCTGGGAGGATCAGGCCATGCCGGCGCGGGTGCTGGACGGCATCGAGCGCATCTTCGGCGAACGGCTGGCGCCGGCCGAAGCGGTGGCGCGCATCTTGCGCGATGTGCGTGAGCGGGGCGACGCGGCGTTGCGTGAGTGGTCGGCGCGGATCGATGGCGCCCCCCCGCCCCCCCAACTTTGGGGGGAGTCAGTTCCTCCCGGCGTTGCGGCGAGTTCCCCCCCGGATTGGGGAGGGGCAGCCTCCTCCGGCGTCGGGAGACCGGGTCCGGCGAGTTCCCCCCAGGATTGGGCAGGGGCAGCCTCCTCCGGCGTCTCCGGCGTCGAGAGACCGGGTCCGGCGAGTTCCCCCCCGAATTGGGGAGGGGCAGCCTCCTCCGGCGTCGGGAGATCGGGTCCGGCGAGTTCCCCCCCGAATTGGGGAGGGGCAGCCTCCTCCGGCGTCGGGAGACCGGGTCCGGCGAGTTCCCCCCCGAATTGGGGAGGGGCAGCCTCCTCCGGCGTCGGGAGATCGGGTCCGGCGAGTTCCCCCCAGGATTGGGGGGATAGGGGGGCGTTCCCGTCCCTGGAGATTCCCTCCGCGGCCTGGCGCGCGGCCTACGACCGGCTGCCGGACGATCAGCGCGTCGCGCTCGACTTGGCCGCCGACCGGATCGCGACATTCCATCGCAAGCAACCCATGGACTCTTGGGTGGATGCCGGGCCGGACGGCACGCTGGGCCAACTGATCCGGCCGCTGGACCGCGTCGGTGTCTACGTGCCGGGCGGCACCGCGGCGTTGCCCTCCTCGCTGTTGATGGCGGCGATCCCGGCGCGGGTGGCCGGGGTAGGCCAGGTGATCGTTTGCACGCCACCCGGAAACCCGGTTTCTCCGCGTTCAGAAACCCGGTTTCTCGGAGAAACCGGGTTTCCAGACATACCCGAGCTGATTCTGGCCGCGGCATATAGGGCGGGGGTGGACCGGCTGTTCGCGCTGGGCGGCGCGCAGGCGATTGCGGCCATGGCCTACGGCACCGAGTCCGTGCCCGCGGTGGACAAGATCGTCGGCGCGGGTGGTCTTTTCATTACCCTGGCCAAGCGCCAGGTGATCGGCCGGGTCGGCATCGACGGCTTTTACGGCCCCACCGAGACACTGCTGATCGCGGACGAGGCCGCGGATCCCGCCTGGGCGGCCGCGGACCTGCTGGCGCAGGCCGAGCACGACGTCCTGGCCTCGCCGCTGCTGCTGACCCCCTCGCGGGCGCTGGCCGAGGCGGTGGCGGCGCAACTGGCGTGCCAACTGCCGGGCCTGAGCCGGGCCGAGATCGCCGCAGCATCCCTGGCCGACCGGGGCGGCATCGTGCTCACCGCGGACCTGGCCGAGGCGGTCGAGCTGGCCAATGCCTACGCGCCGGAACACCTCTGCCTGTTGGTGCGCGATCCGTGGGCGCTGGTCGGGCAGATCCGTCATGCCGGGGGCATCTTCGTGGGCGAGTATTCGTTCGAAGTGCTGGGCGACTACATCGCCGGGCCGAGCCACGTCATGCCCACCGAGGGCAGCGCGCGTTATGCCAGCCCGCTCAGCGTGGCCGACTTCGTCAAGCGCATCAGCCTGATCGCGCTGAACGCGGACGCGGGCGCGCGGCTGGCGGCTTCGGCAGCAGTCTTAGCGCGCGGCGAGGGGCTGACTGCGCATGCCGCAGCCGCGGGAATGCGGGAGGTAGACAAGGGGTAAGTAGACCAGTAGACAAGGGGTATCCTCTCAATGATCCGGAAAATTGAGAAGATACGACAAGGCCTGTTTCCCCTGTTTCCTTGTCTACTTATTTCCTTGTCTACTTATTTCCTTGTCTACTTCCCAAAGGAGCCATCCATTGACCGACCCAACATTCGCTACCCTCCTCCTCCCGCACATCGCGGACATGGCGCCGTACACGCCGATCGTGCCGTTCGAGGTGCTCAGCCGCCAACTGGGCCGTGAGCCCGGGGAGATTGTCAAGCTGGACGCCAATGAGAACCCGTACGGTCCGCACCCGGCCGTGCGTCAGGCCCTGGCCGAGTACCCGTTCCTGCACGTCTACCCCGACCCCGAGCAGCGGGAGCTGCGCGCAGCGCTGGCCGACTACACCGGTGTGCCGGCCGCCAACATCCTGCCCGGCCACGGCGCCGATGAGCTGATCGATCTGATCAGCCGCATCACGGTGGGGCCGGGCGACGCGATCATCGACTGTCCGCCCACCTTCGGCATGTACAGCTTCGACGCCGGACTGGCCGGGGCGGCGGTGATCCGTGTGCCGCGGCTGACCGATTTCCGGGTGGATGTGGAGACTATCGAGCAAGCAGTTTGGCGAATGGGCGAATGGGCGAATCAGCGAATCAGCGAACCAACCCTGGGCGTAGCGACGTGCGGATTCGACGGATCGGCGACCGGGCGAATGGACGCGTCCGTGGGAGAGTCGGTCCCCAGCTTACCAATCTACCAATCTACCAATCTACCAATCTACCAATCTACCAATCTACCAATCTACCAATCTACCAATTCGCCAATCCCCAAGCTCCTCTTCCTCGCCTCGCCTAATAACCCCGACGGGGGCCTGCTGGACCCGGTCGATCTACGCCGGTTGCTGCGTCTGCCGCTGCTGGTGGTCGTGGACGAAGCGTACGTCGAGTTTGCCGGGCTGGAGAACTCGGTGGCGCACTGGGTGTTGAAGCATGACAACTTGATCGTGCTGCGGACGTTCAGCAAGTGGGCCGGGATCGCCGGGCTGCGGCTGGGTTACGGCATCTTCCCCGACTGGCTCATGCCGGCCCTGTGGCGGGCCAGGCAACCGTACAACGTCAACGTGGCCGCGACGGTGGCCGGGCTGGCGTCGCTGGCCCACCGCGCCGAGATCCAGCCGGCGGTGGACGCGTTGGTGCGCGAGCGCGAGCGGCTCTACCGCGAGCTCGCGCACGTGCCACACCTCCAACCCTATCCCAGCCGAGCCAACTTCGTGCTCTGCCGGGTAGACGGGCGGGACGCGGCCGCGTTGCAGGCCGCGCTGGCGGAACGGGGAATCCTGGTGCGCCACTACGCCAAACCGGGGCTGGAGAACTGCATCCGCGTCAGCGCCGGCCGGCCGGAGGATACGGACGCGTTGCTGATGGGTTTGGTGGTGTGTTAGTGTATGAGGCCAGCCCGCAGAGTCGTCCGTTGGGTTATTGGGGTTATTGAGTATTGGGGTTATTGGGTATTGGGGTATTGGGTATTGGGTATTGGGTGTTGGGTATTGGGTATTGGGTATTGGGTGTTGGGTATTGGGTATTGGGTATTGGGTATTGGTCAACGGCAATCCGCAATCCGCAATCCGGAGGTTCTCATGCGTTCTTGGACAATTGATCGGGTCACCAGCGAGACGGAAGTCCACTTGACCCTGGAGGTGGATGGCTGTGGCCGCGCGAGCGTGAACACCGGCATCGGTTTCCTCGATCACATGCTGACCCTGTTTGCCCACCACGGCCTGTTCGATCTGACGGTGGAGGCGAAGGGCGATTTGCACGTGGACGCGCACCACACCGTGGAGGACGTGGCGATCTGCCTGGGGCAGGCGCTGGATCGGGCGTTGGGGGACCGCGCCGGGATCGTCCGCACGGCCCACAGCTACGTGCCGATGGACGAGGCGTTGGGCCTGGTGGTAGTCGATCTGGGCGGCCGGCCCTACGCCGTGATTGATGTAACGTGGCGTACCACCGCGTTGGGCGGGCTGGACCCGGACCTGGTGCGTCATTTCTTGGAGCCGGCCGCGTTCCACGGCCGGCTAAATCTCCACGCGCGCGTCCTCTACGGTCGGAACGATCACCATCAGGCGGAGGCGCTGTTCAAGGCGTTGGGCCGGGCGCTGGACGCGGCCACCCAGATCGACCCGCGGCGGCAAGGCGCGCCCTCTACGAAGGGGATGCTGGTGTGAAAGGCAAAACGTAAAGCGCCGAGGGATAGGGGGGTATCATGGTTGGCGATGCGACGCGAGCCGATTACTCGTTACTCGTTACTCATCACCCAGATCGTCATATCGCTGTGATCGATTACGGTGTGGGCAATCTTCGCAACGTGTACAAGGCGCTGGAAGCGGCCGGCGCGGCAGCGCGCGTCGTGACAGCACCGGCGGAGTTGATCGGCGCGGCGGGGATCGTGCTGCCGGGGGTGGGCGCGTTCGGGGACGCGGCGGCTAATCTGTGCGCGGCCGGTTTCGAGGCGCCGCTGTTGGATGCCGTAGCCGCCGGCACGCCTTTGCTGGGCATCTGCGTGGGAATGCAACTGCTTTTCGACGAGAGTGAGGAGATGGGCTGCCACGCCGGCCTGGGGATCATCCCGGGGCAGGTACTGCGGTTCGCCAGCGATCAGCGCGGCCCGGACGACCGGCCTATGAAAGTGCCGCAGATCGGCTGGAACCAGTTGCGCCACGCCGGGGCCGATCCGCTGCTTGCCGGCGTGTCGGATGGCGCGTATGCCTACTTCGTGCACTCCTACTACTGCGCGCCTGCGGATCCCGCGCACATCGTGGCGACGACCGACTTCGGCATCACTTACGCCTCCGTCGTCCGCCGGGGAAATGTCTGGGGCATCCAGTGCCACCCGGAGAAGAGCCAGGCGGTGGGGCTGCGCATTTTGCGCAATTTTGTAAGTGTTGTGGCTGGCTTTGCTGATGACCAGGTGACCGGGTGACAAGGTGACGGGGTAAATTGGTAACGGGGTAAATTGGTAAATTGGTGACGGGGTGACAAGGTGACAAGGTGACAAGGTGAGGGGGTGACAGGGTGATGGTAACTGGGCTGGGTGGGAGTGAACAGGAGGCGATTGTTACGTTGGTTATTTTCCCTGCTATTGACTTACGGGCTGGGCGGGTAGTGCGTCTGCGCCAGGGGGACCCGAGCGCGCAGACGGTTTATGGCGATGACCCGGCCGCAGTCGCCCGGCGTTGGGCCGCGCAGGGCGCCGAGTGGCTGCACGTCGTCAATCTGGACGGCGCACTGGAAAGTCAGAAACCCGTTTTCTCGGAGAAAACGGGTTTCTCGCCCGATCTGCCCATCAACCTGCGCCGGCTGGCCGAGATCCGGGCGGCGACAGTGATCCCGATCCAGTTCGGCGGCGGGCTGCGCACCGTGGCCGATGCGGCGCACGCGCTGGCGCTGGGCGCGACGCGGGTGGTGTTGGGTACCGTGGCGGTGCGGCAGCCGGAGATCGTCAGGGAGGCCGTCGCCGAGTTCGGGGCCGAGCGCGTGGTCGTCGGCATCGACGCGCGGGATGGACAGGTGGCGATCCACGGCTGGCAGGAGACGTCAACCTTGGACGCGCTGACGGTGGCCCGGCGCATGCGGGACCTGGGCGTGCTGCGCGTGGTCTACACCGACATCGCCCGGGACGGCGCCCTGACCGGGGTCAATGTGACCGCCACGGCCGCGCTGGCCCGGGCCAGCAAGCTGCGGGTCATCGCCAGTGGCGGCGTGGCCGGCCTGGCCGATATTCGCGCTCTCGCCGCCCATGTCGCGGACGGGATCGAAGGTGTGATCGTCGGGCAGGCGTTGTACACAGGGGCGATGGGGTTGAGAGAAGCGATCGCGGCGGCAGGTGGTGAGGAAAACCAGTAACGAGTAACGAGTAACGTATCGCTCCTTTCCTGCTCGCTGTGGCCGGTCAGGAGACCGGCCACAGCATCCCCATATTATGGCTGTCGCTTGAGATGATACTCCCCCATTACAAGGAGATGTCCATGCTCGCCAAACGCATCATCCCCTGCCTGGATGTGAAGGACGGCCGGGTGGTCAAGGGGATCAACTTCTTAGGACTGCGCGACGCCGGCGACCCGGTGGCACAGGCGCAGGTTTATGACCGGGAGGGGGCCGATGAGCTGGTTTTCCTGGACATCACGGCCAGCCACGAGCGCCGCGACATCGTCATCGATATGGTGCGCCGGGTGGCCGACAGTGTGTTCATCCCCTTCACCGTCGGCGGCGGCATCCGCACGGTGGAGGACATGCGGGCGCTGCTGCTGGCCGGCGCGGACAAGGTGTCGATCAACTCGCCTGCCGTGCGCACCCCCGATCTGATCACCGCCGGCGCGACGCGGTTCGGCAGCCAGTGCGTGGTGGTGGCCATCGACGGCAAGTGGATGGGGGACCGGTGGCAGGTCTACATCGACGGCGGCCGCGTGCCGACCGGGCTGGAGGTGGTGGCCTGGGCCAGGGAGGCTGAGCGCCTGGGGGCCGGCGAGATCCTG
>PHCA01000136.1:2475-3076 GCA_002842085.1 Chloroflexi bacterium HGW-Chloroflexi-1 | reverse complement strand
TCGCCAACGGCCACAAATGGAGAAAAACGTCCCGCTGGCCTACAGAGGCCACGACCGGACTGTTCAAGACGTTAGTGGACAGTACAGAAAACAACGAATCCCTGGCTGTGGCCGCCGTTCGACAAGCTCGGAAGAGCCGCTCACGATAAGGTCCGCGACCGAGCCACCGTTTTCCCCTGGGGGAGGCACGGTTGCAAACCGGCCCCAGCAACATCTTCTCACTGGGAGAAATGACCCATGACCGATACCCAATCTACCAGTCTACCAGTTTCCCCAGCCAGCCAGGCAGCCACCTGGCCCGATCTGCGCTGGGACGAGCGCGGGCTGATCCCGGCCGTGGTGCAAGATGCCCGCACCGGCGCCGTGCTGATGGTCGCCTGGATGAACCGGGAGGCGCTGCGCCTGACGATCAAGACCGGTGAGACGCACTTCTGGAGTCGCAGCCGGGGCGAGCTGTGGCACAAGGGCGCCACCTCGGGCAACGTGCAGCGGGTCACCGGAGTGTGGGTCGACTGCGATGGCGACACGTTGCTGGTACAGGTCGAACCGGCCGGGCCGGCCTGTCATACCGGCGCGGTCAGTTGTTTCTACAGGACGGTAG
>PHCA01000136.1:0-2428 GCA_002842085.1 Chloroflexi bacterium HGW-Chloroflexi-1 | reverse complement strand
CCAATATACCAAGGGGGACGCGCCATGTCTGATGTTCTGCAAACGCTATGGAACACCATCGAAGATCGCAAGCGCCACCCGCTGCCGGGCTCGTACACGGCGAGTTTGTTCGCGGCCGGGTTGCCGCGCATCGCGCAGAAGGTGGGAGAGGAGGCCGTGGAGGCCGCGGTGGCCGCGCTCAGTGAAGGGGATGACCGCGTCGTGTACGAGATGGCCGACCTGTTTTACCACTGCCTGGTTTTACTGGCCGCCAAAGGGCTGGCCTGGGCCGATGTGGAGGCCGAGCTGGCACGGCGGTTCAGATAGCGGCTATCGCTAGCGGCTACCACTAGCGGCTACCACTAGCGGCTACCACTGAAACCCGCCGCTAAAGTAGGCGACACGTTGGGTCAGCTTCTGCGTATGGTCCTCCAGTTGCTTAACCAGAGTCTGCCACTGCGGGTTGTCCCTGACTGCGCGCATCGTCGCCAGATCGTCGGCCACGAACCCGATCAACTGGCTCGGGTAGTCACCGTAGGCGGTGTGCCAGGCGTCGGTGGGCGCCAATCCCAACCCTTGCGCCTGGGGCAGGAGTTCCTCCAGCACGAAGCGCCGATAAGCGTTCTCGTGCCCGGCCCGGATGCTGAACGACAGCAGGAGTTTGACTTGCTCACTCATCTCATAGCGCGGCCTCCCGCCACAACCAAACCCCTTTCGTTGAAAGGCCCTTTCAACGCAAAGGCGCAAAGACGCAAAGGAATCAAGAAGGTCTTTGCGTCCTGGCGTCCCTTAATCCGCAGTCCGCAATCCGCAGTCCGCAGTCCGCAGTCCGCAATCCGCAGTCCGCAATCCGCAGTCCGCAATCCGCCATCCGCAATCCGCCATCCGCCATCCGCCATCCGCCATGCCTTACCCCTGCTTGCACTCCAGGATCACCACCTGGGTCTCTTCGGGCAATTGCGACCGCGTGACGCGCAAGCTCTCCTGGGGCGCCGGCTCTGCAACGCCCATCTCCTTCAGGAACTTGCTCAGCGGGTCCAGCGCCAGGGTCGTGTAGGGGGTTTGATAGTGCATCGGGATGACGATGCTCGGCTCCAACATGCTGATCACCTCCGCGGCCTTGTCTGCGTCCAGACCGCTACCGCCACCCACCGGTACCAGCAGGACGTGGATGTTGGGCATCGCCTCCACCTGAGCCTGGGTCAAGACCTTGGCCAGGTCACCCAGATGACAGACGGCCAGATCGGCGAACTCGAAGACAAAAACGGTGTTCTCTTCCTTGGCCTGCCCACCCACGCCCGGCCCACACCAGGTCTGGATGCCGGTGATGAACGCGCCCTTGATCTCGTACTCCCCGGGTTTGTTCAACACCTTGTAGTCCCCCTTGACCGCGCCGATCGCGGCGTGACCGGGGGCAGCGTGACTGACAGTGACGATATCGGCCCGCGTGCGCGGCATGGTGTAACCGATGCTCTTGTCGTATGGGTCAGTGATGATCGTCACGCCTGACTCACGCAGGCGAAAACAGGAATGGCCAAACCAGTCGATATCCACGGCATACGCCTCCGCAGGTTTAGTAGGAACTAATATCGTATCATCTCAATAATCTGGGGCTGCTGTGACCGGTCTCCTGACCGTGCCACGGGTGGCACGGTCAGGAGACCGGCCACAGCGAGCACGCCCCGAACTATTGAGAAGATACCTAATATCGGGTTCGATTATAACGCCAATCACTCCGTTACGCAAAGACAGGGCCTGTAAGGCCCTGTCTTTGCCCCTAAATCGATCCAGCCCTCGTATCAATGAGGTACCGACACCGCCAACATCAGTTTCCTACTCAGCCGCCTGGCCACCCGGCACAACTCGCCATCGTCCGCCAGCCGATAGAGCGGACCGGTGACCATGATCATCTCTTCCAAGAGCCCGAGGTTAGCCAGCTCAACCAGCTTCTTGGCCACCCACACCCGCGACAGGCCCGATGCGGCCACCAGCGTATCCGCGGAATGCCAGCCGTCATGATTGGTGAAAAACAGGAGCGCCTCCCATCGCAGCGGATCGCGACCGTAACACTGCCAGATTGCGATTAGATCCAGATCAACCTGATCCTGTGGCACTCCGATGAGGGCGTCAGGCACATAGCTTGATTCACCTATGCCAAGACTCAGTATCATCCCTGTCTCCATGCCGTAGATCGTTTGCGTGAGGTGGTCTCATCAGAAGGCTTACAATCTGCTCGATATCACCCTCTCATGAATCGGGTAGCAAAAATCATGTCGCCTAAAAAATACCATAACCAGATAGCGCGGTCAATGGTACTATATACCTATTCCAGGTTATTCTCTGAGCTACCTGTTGACGTATCCTCTCAATTTTTCGGGGAATCCGGGGTAGGGGGGCTAGCGCTGGCTAGCGCCAGCCCCCTACTCTTTGAGAAGATACTTGACGATGG
>PHCA01000001.1:1510-38237 GCA_002842085.1 Chloroflexi bacterium HGW-Chloroflexi-1 | reverse complement strand
CTGCTGATGGCCGCGGCGCGGCGTGTCGTGGAGGGGGACAAGTTCGCGCGGGCCGGCAGGTGGAAGACCTGGGGGCCGACGTTGCTGCTGGGCGGAGACATCACAGGCGCCACGCTGGGCATCGTCGGCTTCGGACGGATCGGCAAGGGGATGGCGAAACGGGCCCAGGGCTTCGATATGCGGGTGCTCTACCACGATCCGCTGTGCCGGGACGATCCGTACGCGGCGCAGATCGGCGCCCGCTGCGTGGACCTGGATACCCTGTTGCGCGAGTCCGATTTCGTGTCGCTCCACACGCCGCTGACTGAAGAGACCCATCACCTTATCGACCAGGATGCCCTGGCCAGGATGAAGCCGACGGCCATCCTCATCAACACGGCGCGCGGCCCGATCGTAGACCTCGATGCGCTTTACCAGGCGTTGCGAACGGGCACGATCGGCTATGCGGCGCTCGACGTGACCGAGCCGGAGCCGATCCCGGCGGACAGCCCGCTGCTAACCCTGGACAACGTCATCGTCGCGCCGCACATCGCCAGCGGCAGCGTCGCCACCCGCGGCAAAATGGCCCAGATGGCCGCCGCCAACCTGATCGCCGGCTTGCGGGGCGAACGCCTGCCCAATTGCGTCAACCCGGAGGTCTACGGCCGGTGACTGCATGGCCTTCCGGGCGCGCTTGACAGGGTGACAGGGTGACGCCGATGCTGCGCATCGGACGGTGACAAGGTGTCAAGCGGTGTTTTCAGGTCACCTGTCGGGTCTTCCTACCTCACGCACAATCGCTCCCCGCCATCCACCGGCAGCACCGCGCCCGTGATGTAGTCGGCCTGCGCCAGGAACACGACCGCCTGGGCGACGTCTTCCGGGGAGCCCCACCGCTTCAGCAACGTGCGGTGGGCGGTCGCGGCGATCTGTCGGTCGGTGTAGTCGGGCGGCGGCAAGACCGAACCCGGTGCGACCGCGTTCACCCGCACCGCCGGCGCCAGCTCCATCGCCAGCGCATAGGTCATATTCAGTAGCCCTGCCTTGGCGACCGAGTGCGGCAAGCAGTTCGGGAACGGCACGT
The DNA here is from genome assembly GCA_002842085.1 of Chloroflexi bacterium HGW-Chloroflexi-1. Classification (GTDB taxonomy): domain Bacteria; phylum Chloroflexota; class Anaerolineae; order CG2-30-64-16; family CG2-30-64-16; genus CG2-30-64-16. The sequence goes on along the minus strand of PHCA01000001.1, from coordinate 37,174 downwards.
AGGCCGAGAGATCGACGATGTTGACGATGGCGCCGGCGCCGTGGGCAGCCAGGTGGGGCGCGGCGGCCCGCGCACACAAGAACGGCCCCTTAAGATTTATGTCAATCAACTGATCCCAGGCCGCCTCGTCCAGCGCGTCCCAGGGCGTGCGCCGCCACAGCGACGCGCTGTTCACGAGCACGTCCAGCCGCCCGAATCGGCCGATCGTGGCGTCCACCAGCGCGGTCACCTGCTGTGCCTGCGATTGGTCGGCCTGGAAAGCCAGCGCTCTCCGCCCCAGCGCCTCGATCTCAGCCGCCATCGCTACAGCCGCGTTTGCCGATGAGTTGTAGCTGAACGCGATGTCCGCACCGGCCTCAGCCAATGCCAACGCAATCGCCTTGCCCACTCGCACCGCGCCGCCGGTGACGAGCGCGACCTTGCCGTTAAGATCCATTTGCTTGTCTCCTCGTCTTGCGTATCGCATATCGCATTGGTAGATTGGTAGATTGGTAAATTGGTCATTGATCGCCCTGTCACCTGTCGCCCTGTCACCCTGTCACCGTGTCACCGTCCGATGCGCAGCATCGGCGTCACCCGGTCACCCGGTCACCCGGTCACCCGATCACCACCTTCACCCACACCTGCCGCCGCCGCGGTCCATCGAACTCCGCCAGATAGACCCCCTGCCACGTGCCGAGTTGGAGCCTGCCGCCGCTGACGATGAGGGTCAGGCTGTTCCCCATCAGCGCCGCCTTGATGTGCGCGGGCGAGTTCCCCTCCGAGTGCCGGTGCCGCGGGTCGGGCCGCACCAGATCGTTCAGCGTGAGCAAGATATCGTGCTGCACGTCCGGGTCCCAATTCTCGTTGAGCGTCAGCCCGGCCGTGGTGTGCGGAACGAACACCGCGCACAGCCCTTCGTTCACCCTCAGCTTGTCCACCGACCCCTGAACCGCCCCCGTGATGTCCACGAGCGCCGACCCGGCCGGTGTGGCGATCTGCAATGTCTCCATGCGCACCTCCGCAGGCTATTCTACGACAGAGTTCGCCGGTTGTCGAACCGCGGCCGGGCCCGATCTCCATCTTGGGTGGTTTGATTGACAAACCTGGCGCCTGGCGTTATCATGGGTGTGATTCGATACATCCTAAGCGAGGCGAGCCGATGAAAACCATGAGACTTCCCGTAACCATGTACCAAGACGAAGAAGGCTGGTACGTCGTTGAGTGCCCGGTGATCCCCGGCTGCATGAGCCAGGGCGAAACCGAGACGGCGGCGCTCACGAATATCCAAGAGGCGATTCAGCTCTGCCTGGAGGTGCGTCAGGAGCAGGGGCTACCACTCACGATCGCAACTCGGGAGATTGAGGTTCCGGTGTATGCCTAAACTGCCGCGCATCTCCGGCGAAGAGGCGGTGCGCGTGTTCCAGCGCGCAGGCTGGAATGTAGCGCGCCAGTGCGGGAGCCATGTCGTTCCGGTCAGACCGGGCACCATCTATACGCTTTCCTTCCCTCTGCACGAGGCGCTCGGGCCTGGCCTGTTGAGAGATCAGATTCGGAAGGCCGGGCTTTCCGTGGCGGAGTTCGTCGCTTTGCTGTGAGCAAACGCAGGCGATCCGAGCCAACCCCGAGGTCTCCCCTGATCGCAGAAGTCTCCTATTGATCCTTTGGCCTGTTTGCACTGTCCGGCTGCTGGATTTCTGCTAATTTACACATAAGAATTTGACTAAAGTCCCGATCTCTGATATGATCGCGACGATCAAGGAGCTGGAGATCGCGATGAGCGTCACTGCGACCGCGGTGCGCCAGCAGCTTACGGGTTTGATGGCCGACGGCTACGTTGACCAGGAGGTACAGCGCACCGGCCGCGGGCGGCCCCGGCACGTCTACTCGCTGACGGCGGAGGGCCGCGCGCTGTCCCCAAAACACTACGATGAATTCACCAACAGCCTGTTGCGCGAGATCCTGGTCAGCGAAGGGCCGCAGAAGGTCCGATCGCTGCTGGGGCGCATGGGACAGCGGCTGGCCGAGCAGTACCGACGGCAGATCGCCAACTCCACGCTCGAAGACCGGGCGGTCAAGCTCACCGAGCTGCTCAACGCCAGGGGCATCCTGGCCGAGGTGCACGTGGGACCGGGCGGTATCCTGGTCCATGAATACACCTGCCCCTACTACGAGCTGGCCCGTGAGCATCGGGCGATCTGCGACATGGAGCAAGATATGATCGCCCAGGTGATGCAGCAGCCGGTGGAGTTGGTGGCGTGTACGTTGGATGGGCATCATGGGTGCCAGTTCAGAATCGAACCAGTGATGAGTAACGAGTAATGAGTAACGAGTGATGAGTAACGAGTTGTTGGTTACTGGTTATACTGAACGGAAATGGATGCAGTGCAAACGGAGTCGAGCCTTTAGGCGGAAATCAAGCGCAAAAGCCGGCTAAAGCCTCGATTCCAATGCACTCGTTTGATTTCCGTTCAGTATACTCATTACTCATTACAGAGGACACTCTACTGCCAGGAGATACTTTCCATGCCTGCTGAACTTGTTATCAAAGACCTGCACGTCGACGTCGAAGGCAAGCCGATCCTGCGGGGTGTCAACCTGACGATCCGCCAGGGCGAGGTACACGCGTTGATGGGACCGAACGGCTCTGGCAAGAGCACGCTGGCCTACACCATCGCCGGCCACCCGCACTACCAGGTGACGGACGGTGACATCCTGCTCGATGGCCGAAGCATCCTGGGGATTGAGCCGCACGAGCGGGCCAGGGCCGGCCTGTTCCTGGCCTTCCAGTACCCCACCACCATCCCCGGCGTGAGCATGGCCAACTTCCTGCGCCAGGCGGTCAGCGCGGTGCGTGGCTACACCGACAAGGCCAAACAGGCCGTCGCCGAGGGCGACAGCGCCAGGCCGATCGGCTCCGAGCTGATGCCGATGCGCGAGTTCCGCAACGAGCTGAGCGACAAGATGGAGGCGCTGCACATCGACGCGGCTTTCGCCCGCCGGTACCTGAACGATGGATTCTCGGGCGGCGAGAAGAAGCGCGCGGAGATCCTGCAGATGGCCATGCTCGAACCCAAGATCGCCATTCTGGACGAGACCGATTCGGGCCTGGACATCGACGCGCTGCGCGTGGTCGCCGAAGGGATCAACAGCCTGGTCGGCCCGCAGATGGGCACGCTACTGATTACCCATTACCAGCGCTTGCTGAACTACATCAAGCCGGATTTCGTGCACGTCTTCTTCGACGGCCGCGTGGTGCTTTCCGGCGGACCGGAACTGACGTTGGAACTGGAAGCCAAGGGGTACGATTGGATTCGCCAGGAGTTTGGGGAACCGGTGTAGGGATTGGGGATCGGGTATCAGGTATTGGGTATCAGGTATTGGGTATTGGTGGCGGCGCACTGCTGACCAGGTTTCAATATCCAATATCTAATACCCAATACCCGTTCAAGGGAGCAACAACCATGTCTGCAACGAGCACCGACCGCGCGGTCCTTGCCGACCTCAAGGACGAGTACAAATACGGGTTCAGCCAGCCGGAAAAATACGTTTTCAAGGCGCGCAAGGGACTGGACCACGACATCGTGGACCAGATCAGCGCCATGAAGCGCGAACCGGAGTGGATGCGGAAATACCGCCACGCCGCGCTGGACATCTTCTTCTCCAGGCCGATCCCGACCTGGGAGCTGGGATGACGTGCCGGCCGACATCAAGGAGACGTTCGACAGGCTCGGCATCCCCGAGGCGGAGCGCAAGTTTCTCGCCGGCGCGGGCGCGCAGTATGAGTGTTTGAGCGGCACTACACGCGTTGCCACGGCCCGCGGCCTGACGCCGATTCGCGAGATCGAGCCTGGTGACATCGTATTTGCCTTTGACGAAGCGCAAAACCGGCTAATCTCAGCCCCTGTCAAGGCCAAGATGGATAAGGGTGAGCGCGAGGTGTTCGAGTTGCGAGTTCATACGAAGACGATTCGCGCCACATCGAACCACCCCTTTTTGACCCTTTCCTATCGCCGCGAGGAAGGTAAGCAGCGCGGGCGCTTTACACGCGAGTGGAAGTATTTGCGTGATCTGAAGCCCGGCGACCTGGTGGCCGTTGCGAAGAAGCTTCCAGATGCAGGACAGCCGTACACCCTTACCATGCCCAACGTCAAAACCAAAGTCGTCGGAAGCAATCAGACGGGCGTCAAATACGATCCGGACATCACCGGCAGCTACAATCGTGTCTCGCTTCCAACCACTACCTCCACCGATCTGATGTGGTGGTTGGGCCTCTACGTGGGCGATGGCTTCATTCATTACCACAAAGGCGCCGATAAGGCGCGTGTGGAGTTCGCCATTCCTGAGACGGACGCGCCACTGCGGACAGAATTCAAGAACGTCACCCAGTCAGTATTTGATATCACGGCGACCAATGGCGATCCCAATCGCATGACGGTGTACTCGACGATCCTGGCGCGCTATCCGGAAGTCAACGGTCTTGCCGGTCGTGCGCTGACGAAACGGATTCCGCAATGGGTACATACCTTGCCAGAAAGCGAACGGCTGGCGTTCCTGGGCGGGTATGTGGATGCCGATGGCTACGTGCGCGATCACCCAACAAGCCATGACGTAGTCATCACCAGCGGCAACAACGAGCTTCTGCAGCAAGTCCAAGCGTTGGCTCTGTCGTGTGGCATCCCCACATCAGCTATCCACCACTTCGCGTCCAAGCATCCTTACGACGAGGAACGCTATGTCGATGGCTACCGAATGCAGTTGAGCGGAGAATTCGAACGCCTGGGCTGCCGCTCCCCACAGCGAACAGAACGCCTGGGTAAGCGACGTTTTCGCCACGACTATTCGAGTAGCAAGGGCACCACCTTCCGACACCACACGAACGAGTTCGTGGGCTTTGCCCGCATCAAGAGCATCATTCCGGCGGGCATCGAGCCGGTCTATGACATCGAAGTGGATGGCCCGCACAATTTCGTCGCTGAAGGGTTGATCGTTCACAACTCCGAAGCTGTATACCATTCCCTTAAGCAAGAGTGGGAAAAGCAAGGCGTCATCTTCGTGGACAGCGACAGCGGCCTGCGCGCTTCGCGGCGCTGAACACCGCGTGCTGGTCGGGCGGGTCGTTCGTCTACGTGCCGAAAGGGGTACATCTCGACATCCCGCTCCAGGCCTATTTCCGCATCAACGCGCAGAGCATGGGGCAGTTCGAGCGCACGCTGATCATCGTGGACGAAGGCGCGAGTGTGCACTACGTAGAAGGTTGCACAGCACCAATATATTCGACAGATTCACTGCATAGCGGCGTCATCGAGATCATCGTCCGCAAGAACGCCCGTTGCCGCTACACAACGATTCAGAACTGGTCTACCAACGTCTACAACCTGGTGACACAAAGATCGCTGGTGTATGAAAATGGGACAATGGAATGGGTTGATGCCAACATGGGGTCGAAGACCACCATGAAGTATCCGTCGGTCTACATGCTGGGCGAGGGTGCGCACGGCCAGATCCTCTCGATGGCGTTTGCCGGCCCCGGTCAACACCTGGACACCGGCGGCAAGCTGGTGCACGCCGCGCCGAACACGAGCAGCCAGCTCATCTCGAAGTCCATCAGCAAGGGCGGCGGCCGCGCCAGCTATCGCGGCCTGCTGAAAGTCAGCAAGGGCAGCCACGGCGCCAGGTCGAACGTGGTCTGCGACGCGCTGCTGTTGGACGAGCGCAGCCGCTCCGACACCTACCCGTACATCGAGATCGACGAGGACGATATCACCGTCGGCCACGAGGCGTCGGTCAGCAAGATCGGCGAAGAGCAGCTCTTCTATCTCCAGAGCCGCGGCCTGGCGGAGGACGCAGCCAGCGCCATGATCGTCTCCGGTTTCATCGAGCCGATGGTCAAGGAACTGCCGATGGAGTACGCGGTGGAGTTGAATCGACTGATTCAGTTGCAGATGGAAGGGACGGTGGGGTGATGGTAGATTGGTAGATTGGTAGGTTGGTAGATTGGGTTCTGGCTTCGCATCAGTACAAGCCCAGTTTACCAATTTACCAGTTTACCAATTTACCGATTTACCAGTTTACCAATGTACCAATCTACCCGCCTCCCCATCGACGGAAACAACTATGACAACACACACATTCCCCATCCCCGCCGCCTCCCCCGTCGAGCCGACCTGGATGCTGGATTTGCGGCAGAAGGCGTGGCGATTCTTCGAGGAGATGCCCTGGCCCACGGGCAACGAGGAGACGTGGCGCCGAACGCGGCTCACCGGCTTCAGGCTGGAGGATTACCGGCCTTTCGCCGGAGGAACTGGAGTAGAGCCATCAGGCGGCCAACCGGCTAAAGCCTCGACTCCAGGTGATCCGGCAACGCTGCCGGCCGAGGTCGAGAAGAGCTTATCCGAGGTCGAGAGCGTCGGTGAACTGGCGATCGTGGATGGGGCGGCGGCCCGGTACAGTCTGGACCCGGCCCTGGCCGCCCGCGGCGTGATCTTCACCGACCTGGACACCGCCTGTCGCGCGTATCCGGAGTTGGTGCAGCGGCATTTCAACACCGCGGTCGCCACCGACGAGAACAAGTTCAGCGCGCTGCACTATGCGCTCTGGAACAGCGGCACATTTGTTTATGTACCCCGCAACGTGACCATTGACAAGCCGCTCCAGGCCGTCATCAGCCAGAGCGCGGGCAAGCTGGCGGGGATGCACCACACGCTGGTCGTGACCGAAGAGGGCGCGGCGGTGACGCTGGTGGAGGACTTCGTGGGCGCGGCCGGCGGGATGACCAACAGCGTCGTCGAGTTGTTGCCCGGCGTCAACAGCCAGGTGCACTATCTGCATCTGCAAAACCTGGCCGATACGGCATGGAACTTCAGCACGCAGCGGATGCTGCTCACCCGCGACAGCCTGCTGCGCTACTTCATCGGCTCGTGGGGCAGCCGGTTGAGCAAGAACTGGATCAACATGGAGCTGAACGGCCCGGGCAGCCACGGCGAGCTGCTGGGGCTTTACGTTCCCGGCGGCCGGCAGCATCTCGATCACCACACGAACCAGTTGCACAAGTCGCCGCACGCCACCAGCGACCTGCTCTTCAAGGGCGCGCTCAAGGATCGGGCGCGGTCGGTCTACCAGGGCTACGTCAAGGTCTATCCGCAGGCGCAGAAGACCAACGCCTACCAGGCCAATCGCAACCTGATGTTGAGCAAGATGGCCCGCGCCGACAGCATCCCCGGCCTGGAGATCGAGGCGGACGATGTGCGCTGCACGCACGGCGCCACCGCGGGGCAGATTCCCGAAGAATACATCTTCTACCTGATGGCCCGCGGCATTGACCGCGGCAACGCCGAACGCATGATCGTGCAGGGCTTCCTGGAGGAAGTGATCGATCGGATCCCGGTGGAAGGGGTGCGGAGCAAGTTGGAGACGGAGATCGCGCGGAAGGTGGGGTTGTAGATTGGTAGATTGGTAGATTGGTAGATTGGTGGATTGGTGGATTGGTAGATTGGTGGATTGGTGGATAAACGGGTCGGTCGTTGGGCGCCGAGTTTCAATTCCCAGCTTGCTAGTCTATCGCTCCCCAAGCTACCAATCTACCACTCCCCAATCTATCGCTCCCCAATTTACCAATCTACCCGTTCCCAATTTACCAATCTACCAATTTACCGATATACTGCTGCCATGGATCGCCAAGCCCAAATTGACTTCATCCTGGACCATTACGAAAACCCGCGGCATTACGGCGCGCTGGCGGATGCCGCGGCGACCGCCACGGGCGTCAACCCAGGCTGCGGTGACGTGGTGACGGTTTACCTGAAGGCCGACGGCGACGGCCGCATCTCTGACATTTCGTTCGAGGGCGAAGGGTGCACCATCAGCCAGGCGGGGGCATCCATTGTGACCGAGATGTTCACCGGCAAGACGGTGGCTGACGTAGAGGCCACGTCGGCCGAGGCAATCCTGGACTTGATGGGGCGCGAGATGGCCGCCACCCGGCTCAAGTGCGTCACATTGGGGCTGAACACGACGAAGGAAGCCGTTCGACGATTGCGAAGTGGTGGCTTAGGGTTGTTGAAATAAGACTCAGCAGACCGCAGGATTCACCTGAGGAGGTGTGACATGGCGTGGGCAGTTGTCAGAGGCGAGTATCTAGGAGGAGTCGTCAAACCATTGGAAGAAGCGCCGAGTCGAGAGGGGGCCGAGGTCTTGATCCTGTTCCCTGAACGCGCTGAGATAGTCCAGGGACGGGGCGTCTGGCAACAGGTCAAGCAGGAGATCGCCAGGGAGATGCCCGATCTCCGCTACATGACGGCAGAGGCGAGGCGAGCCGATTTCGACAGGCTGTCGTCCATCATCGCCGAAAACATGCCTTATCGCTCTGTCGAGGAATTCGAACGCGCCATGCGAGGAGATGAGTATGGTCTTACTGGATACTGACATCTTCGTGATCGACCGGTTCTTCCAGCGCGACGTTCGCTATCCCACCAACCAAGCTCTGATCGACTGTTTGCCGCGCATAGACGCGGGCTTCTCGGCCTTCTCTCTATTTGAGTTGTGTGGCATTGCGTCTTTCCGTATGTCCCCAGCGGAGCTAAGACGTTGGAGCTACAACTTCGACGAGGTGTACGGCGTAAAGGTGCTGGAGCCGAAGGGGATTGATATCATGCTCGCCATGAGTTGGTTTGCTCGCTTCAGTTATCGGGTGTTGGGGATATATGAACGCAAGATGACCTGGGAGGATGCCGTGCTTCTCCTTACCGCAGAAGACTATGGGGCAGAGGCGATTCTCACCTGGAACAAGAGGCACTTCGAGGGGCGCACCGTGATCAAAGTGCTTACCCCCGACGAATACCTGACCACTCCATGAAAACTTACCCGAAATCGAGGTGGTCATGCCCACAGCAACCATGACCCAATTTGTCATGAACCTCCGCTACACCTTCACCCCCGCGATCGTACGGGACTTGATGGAGATCGAGGCGGCTCGGCAGGCGGTGCAACTGACCGTGCTGCCGCCGAGCATCGCCGCGGCGCTGCGCCAGGGTGCGCGCATCCGCGCCACCCACTATTCCACGCGGATCGAGGGTAACCGGCTGACGTTGGCCGAGGCGCAAGAAGCGGTGTTGGACGGGCGACGCTTCCCCGGCCGCGAGCGTGACGTGCGCGAGGTGCAAAACTATTACCGTGCGCTCGGCCAGGTCGAGGAGTGGGCAGCCCGCCAGACACCGATGACCGAGGAGTTGATCTGTCGCCTGCACGCGCTGATCTTCACCGGCGCGCGGGCCAGGCCCAGCCCATATCGCGACGGACAGAACGTCATCCGTGACGGGGCTACCGGCGCCATCATCTACCTGCCGCCGGAGGCCGCCGACGTGCCCCGGTTGATGGCCAGCCTGGTCGCCTGGATCGCAACCGCCGGACGCGAGAAACTGCCCGCCCCGGTGATCGCAGGGTTGACCCATTACCAGTTCGTCACCGTCCACCCGTTCTACGATGGCAACGGTCGCACGGCACGCGCGTTGGCGACCTTGATCCTGTACCGGCACGGCTACGATTTGGGGCATTTTTACAGCCTGGAGGAAGTCTACGCGGCCGATCTAGCGGCGTACTATGCGGCCTTGCAGACCCATCCACACCACAATTATTACGAGGGACGGGCGGACGCGGAGCTCACCGGTTGGCTGGCTTATTTCGTCCACGGTATGGCCGCGACATTCCGCCACATCGCCGCCGAAGTACAGGCCAGGGCAGATCGGCCGAGCGCGCCGGAGCTGCCGGAACTGCGCCAATTCGACCGGCGGGCGCGTGTGGTGTTGGGCCTGTTCACTCGCCAGGAATCGCTCACCACGGCTGAGATCGCGCGGGCCTTGGCGCTTTCTCCACGGGCAGCACGCGATCTGCTGGCGAATTGGGTCGCCGCCGGCTGGCTAGAAGTGGCCGACCTGGCCCGCAAATCACGGCGCTACCGTTTATCGGCGGAATATCGGCGCTTTATCGGCGCAATAACGGCGGAGGAATGAGATGAACCACAAACGCAACCGACCCAAGAATCGCCGTGGCGGATGTCTTCTGTGCAAGTATTGGAAAGTAAACGGGTTTGCCACTGAACGCAAGGACGGCGAGCGATTCAGCGACCATCGTCGCCGCTACTTCGCAGGCAAGGCCATCGAAGACATCACGAGATCGGCGTAGTCCGCAATCCGCAATCCGCAATCCGCAATCCGCAATCAGGAGTGGTCATGCCCACAGCAACCATGACCCCAATACCCAATACCCAATATCTGGACGTACACGCCCTGCGCGCCGACTTCCCGATCCTGCACCGCCGCGTCCACGACAAGCCGTTGGTCTATCTGGACAGCGCCGCGAGCTCTCAGAAACCCCAGGCCGTGCTGGACGCGATGGAGCGGTACTACGAGACCACCCACGCGAACGTGCATCGCGGGGTCCACACGCTCAGCGAGGAGGCCACGGTCCAGTACGAGGCGGCCCGCGCCAGGGTCGCCGACTTCATCGGCGCGTGCTGCCCGAAAGAAGTGATCTGGACGCGCAACGCCACCGAGGCGATCAACCTGGTCGCCTACAGTTGGGGCCGGGCCAACCTGCGCCGCGGTGACCGCATCCTGCTCACCGAGATGGAACATCACGCCAACCTGGTGCCCTGGCAGATCCTGGCCGCCGAGACCAGCGTGGACCTGGACTTCGTGCCCATCGCTGACAACGGCACGCTGATCCTGGACGATCCGGACCGACTGCTGACCCCCCGCACGCGGCTTTTCGCGTTCACGGCCATGTCCAACGTCCTGGGCACGATCAACCCGGTCAAGGAGCTGACCGCGGCGGCCCATCGGGCCGGCGCCCTGGTGCTGGTGGATGGCGCGCAGAGCGTCCCACACATGCCGGTGAACGTGCAAGAACTGGACATCGACTTCCTGGCGTTCAGTGCGCACAAGATGCTGGGCCCGACCGGCATCGGCGCGCTGTGGGGCCGTCGCGAGCTCCTGAACGCCATGCCGCCGTTCATGGGCGGCGGCGACATGATCCGCGAGGTCCACCTGCGCGAGTCAACGTGGAACGAGCTGCCGTGGAAGTTCGAGGCGGGCACGCCGGCCATCGCTGAAGCGATCGGTTTCGGCGCGGCCGTGGATTATCTGGACGCCATCGGCATGGACACCGTCCACCGCCACGAGCAGGAGATCACCGCGTACGCCATGCAAAAGCTGTCGGAGGTGGAAGGGCTGAAGATCTTGGGGCCTGGCCCCGAACAGCGGGGCGGGCTGGTGAGTTTTATCCTCGGGGACGTGCACCCGCACGACATCGCGGGCGTGCTCGACTCGATGGGCATCGCCATCCGGGCCGGCCACCACTGCGCCCAACCGCTCCACGAACGCTACGGCATCCCGGCCAGTGCGCGGGCCAGCTTCTACATCTACAACACCGAGGCCGAGATCGATCTGCTGGTGGCCGGATTGCACAAGGTAGTGGAATTCTTTAGCTATTGATCTATCACGGGTGTGAAGGGACTGCTCCTTTCGGAAAGCCGTTCACTTCACACCTTCATAGCGCGGCCTCCAGCCGCAACCAAACATGGTAGTCATTGCGAGGAGCGGGGTGTGCGGTTGCGAGGCACGAAGCAAAGCAATCTCTGACACATGAGGGAGATTGCGGCAATCTCGATTGCTTCGCAAAAACCGCTCGCAATGACGCCGTCAAAGATTCTCGCGATCCACGCGAATGTTACTGGGTAATACTATAAGGAACCGGCATGGACCTATACGCAGAGGAGATCCTCGACCACTACAAACACCCGCGGCACTTCGGGCATCTGGACAACCCGACGCTGACGTATCACGACACCAACCCATTTTGCGGCGACGAGATCAACCTGGAGCTCAGGATCGAGGATGACCATGTCGTGGACGTCGCGTTCACGGGCCAGGGTTGCGCCATCAGCCGGGCGGCCGCGTCGATGATGTCCGAGGAGATCATCGGCATGTCGCTGGACGAGCTAAAAGAGTGGGACAAAGATAACATCCTCGACCTGCTGGGCATCGAAGTCGGGCCGGTCCGCATCAAGTGCGCGTTGCTGCCGCTGAAGGCGTTGAAGGCGGCGGTGTGGGGGTTGGGGGAGGATGACACGGTGACGCGGTGACACGGTGACACGGTGACACGGTGACAGGGTGAAGGGGTGACAGGGTGACAGGGTGACGATGTGGCTTGGCAATGCCAATCACCAATCTACCATTTTACCAATCTACCAATCTACCAATTTCCCAGGGTACCCTCGTTTCCCTGTCCACCAAAAGGGGAGCACGTATGACCAACTTCATCGAAGTCGCTCGCACCGACGAGATCGCGCCCGGCGAGAAAAAGATCGTGGAGGTTGATGGCATCGAGGTCGTCGTCGTCAACCTGGACGGCGAGTTCTTCGCTATCGAGGATGTTTGCACCCACGATGGCGGCCCGTTGGGGGAAGGGAAGCTGGAAGGCTGCGAGCTGATCTGCCCGCGGCACGGCGCGCGCTTCGACGTGCGCACCGGCGCGGCCCTCAAGATGCCCGCCGTGGACCCCGCGCCGACGTATGAGGTGAAGGTCGAGGGCGAGGATGTCCTGATCGCGGCTTGAAGCCGCAACGAGAACCCCCGATTTAAGTTCTATCCGCGTTCTCCGCGTCCGATTTTTGGAGTTAACGACAACGAAAAGGTGAGGAGAGAGCTGTCCTTGTTGAATCGGCTGATGCGGAAGAACGACGAAACCAAGACGAAGCCGGTCGCCCCCCGCGCCGGTCATCGAGCGTCAGGAGAAGGCCATGGCTAACGTTACCGTGGAAGGCGTGCGGGAGGCGATCCGCAAGAACGTGTACGATCCCGAGCTCGGTCTGAACATCGTCGATCTGGGCCTGGTCTATGATATCCAGGCACCCGAAACGGGCAACACCGTGGACGTCGAGATGACCCTGACCAGCCCCGGCTGCCCCATCGGCCCGCAGATTATCTCCGGCGTGCAGACCTGCATCCAGCGCGCTTTCCCCGACCTGAACCGCATCGACGTGCACATCGTCTGGACGCCGATGTGGGGCCCGGAGCGGATGAGTCAGGAAGCGAAGGACCAGCTGGGGTTCTTTTGAAAGGGTCAAAGGGTGAGGTCCCAACTTTTTTCTGGCGTGCGAGTACAGGTTGCCAGAGTAACGGCCGGGTGATACAATAGCGGCTAGAATCGCAAAGGATGCTTCGCCAATGTCCCGACAACTGATCTTTGATGCCAGCGCGTTGATTGCAGCGGCCAAGACAACGGTGCAGGGATGGCTGCTTCCAGACGATGTGCTCACATACGCGCAGGTTGTCGTTCCACCAACGATCAAACAGGAGACCGTTGACCAAGGCGTGGGCCAGGGTTATGCGGATGCACACGAACTCGACGCGCGCATTACGAGTCATCAGATCAGCGTCTCGCCCATCTCTTTGGTCGAGCCCGTGTTCGATCGTGTGGTGAGTGCCTATGGCGTGGAGAGAGGCGACAAAGAGGTTCTCAAACTATGCCGGCAGACATCTGTCTACGAACACGTCATTGTGGATGATCGGCTGCTGTACATCATTTTGCATCGCTTTGAGATGCGGCCCTGGTTCTTGCCCGATCTCGTAGTCGAGATGGTCAGACAGAGATTCATGCCGTCGGAACGCGGTGAAAAAGCGCTAATCGCTCTCAAGCCGCGATATCGCGCCGGGTTTATCGAGCATTCGGTGGAACAACTGAAAGGCAGGGTGTGAAATGAGTGCAGAGATGCTGGTTGTGGTGGATGATGTGGTGTCGCGCTACGCACAGCGCCGGGCAACTGAGAAGCGTCAGACTCCTCAAACGATTCTTAGCTTGCTCCTGCGCAGGGGATACGAGGCCCAGATCAGGAAATTGCACGATCAATACCAACGAGGCGACATCACGTTGCGCGGAATGGCGCGCCGATCAGGCTTGAGCTACAGAGAGTTATACGAGGAGCTCGAGAAGCGTAGCCTACCAATCCAGTGTACGGTATAGCCAATTTTGGACAGACGGAACGTTCGCCTCAAACGGTAGACCGCCAGGACAACAGACACCCCCTATCATAGCTTCGTATCTTCTCAATTTTTCGGGGAATCGCTCGCTGTGGCCGGTCTCCTGACCGAGCCACCGTGGCTCGGTCAGGAGACCGGCCACAGCCATCCCGGATTATGGCTGTCGCTTGAGAGGATACATAGCTTCGCACATCGCATAAAGGAGTGACGGCGTCATGCCCGACCACGAATACTGGAACACTTTTCTCGGCGCCGAGATCGGCCTGGTGGACCCTGACACCGACGCCATCATCGGCTTCGAGGAGGAGCGCCAGGCGCGCAAGCTGATCATGATCCCCTCCGAGTCCATCGCGCCGAAGGCCGTCCGCCAGGCGCTCGGCTCGGTCTTCAACAACGTGTATGCCGAGGGCTATCCCCCGCTCCGCATGACCCGCGAGGACGAGGAGACCATCCTCGACTTCGATCACGAGCTGGCCTACTACCGCCGCTACGGCGATCGGCGCTTCTACAAAGGCGTAGACTACGTCCATTTCGTCGAGACGCTCGCACAACGACGCTGCGCGGACACCTTCGCCAACGAGCGCGTCAGCTCCGGCGATATTTATGTCAACGTCCAGCCCCTCTCCGGCGCGGCGGCCAATCTGGCCGTCTACGATACCGTGGTGCAGGCCGGCGACACGGTCATGGGCATGGATCTCTACCAGGGCGGCCACCTGACCCACGGCTCCGAGTTCAACTTCTCGGGCAAGCGCTACCACGTCGTCCCCTACGGCGTCAGCAAGACCACGGGCAAGCTGGACTACGACGAGCTGCGCGACCTGGCGCGGCGGCACCGGCCCAAGATGATGATCGCCGGCTTTACGTCGTATACCTGGGCGCCCGACTGGCAGGCGTTCGCGGCCATTGCGCACGAGGTCGGCGCGCTGCTGCTGGCCGACATCAGCCACCCGGCCGGCATGGTGGCCGCGGGCGCGTTCCCCAGCCCGGTCGGCATCGCCGACGTGATCACCTTCACCACGCACAAGACCCTCTGCGGGCCGCGCGGCGCGGTCATCGTGACCACCGACGAGGAACTGGCCCGCCGGGTTGACCTGGCCGTCTTCCCCGGCGAACAGGGCGGTCCCCACCCGCAGAAGTTCGCCGCCATGGCCGTGATGTTCAAGATCGCCCAGAGCAAGGCGTTCCGGCGGATGATGTTCGGGATCGAGGAAAACGCCGCGGCGTTGGCTGACGGGCTGGTGAAACGCGGCCTGGGGTTGGCCTACGGCGGCACCGACAGCCATTTCTGCATGTTGGACCTCAACAGCGTGGGCGACCGCAAGGGATCGCCCCTACGCGGGGAACCGGCCGTGCGCATCCTCGACATGGCGGGCATCGTCGCCAACAAGAACACCATCCCCGGCGACACGCAGACCGGCCTGGCGATGGGCATCCGCCTGGGCGCGCCGTGGCTCACCCAGCGCGGCTTCGGTCCAGCCGAGATGGATCAGGTGGCCGGGCTGATTCACAAGGTTGTGACCAACATCCGGCCGTTCAGCTACATGGGGTTGGCGGGCGAGCTGCCCAGGGGCAAGATCGAACTGGACGTGCTGGAGGAGGTGAAGGCCGAGGTCGCGGCGCTGGCGGCGAAGGGGGTGGCCGAGACCGAGAATCGGGGCACGGGATATCCGCATTACTATATGCTTCCCAATCCTGCTGGGGCCGGTCTCCAGACCGGGCCGCTCCTCCGCCCCGGCCTGCTCCTCGTCACCGGCGAACGCGCCGAGTCTGGCCTGAACCAGATCCTCACCTGCGATGTGGGCGCGTTAGCGCCCGGCGAGCATAGTTTTGGCTTCATTCTAAATCCCGACGGCCGGCTGATGAGCGACGTAGCAGTGATGCGGTTACCGCAAGACGAACGCGGCCGTGACCGCTTCATCCTTCGCACCCAGCCGGTTCACCACGAGCGCGTCAAGGCCTGGCTGCGCGGCCTGGGAGACGGCTACATCATCTTCGATCGGAGCGATCTCCTCGCCAAGGTCGAAGGGCCGCTGATCGTTGAGGATCTGTCACAGATCGGCCCGAACATGGTCTCACGGCTCTTCGCGGCCGTCACCCGGCAGCCGATGTCACGGCCATCGGCTGCGCCTCCGCCCGACGAGTGGGCGGAGGTCAAGCCTGACGTAGATTTGTTGATCATGGCTGGACGCCTGCTAGGGGTGAACGACCCGACGGGCTTTCACGTCACCGAGGAACGTCCCTCCGGCGCCGACCTGTACGGGGTCGCGCCGTCCCGCTTCGAGCTGCGCAAGCCCTATTTCGTCGGCCAACACGTCCTCGCCGAAGTCCGCGCCGTTCAATCTACCAATCTACCAATCTACCAATCTACCAACCTGCCAACCCCTCAATCTACCAATCTACCAATCTACCAACGTACCCCCCTCTACGAATGGCACAAGGCGCACACCACCAGGGTGATCCCCTTTGCCGGGTGGGAGATGCCGGTCTGGTACACCGGCGTGCTCGACGAGCACAACGCGGTCCGCAAACACGCCGGGCTGTTCGACGTGGCCCACATGGGTGTATTCGAAATCAGCGGTCCCCACGCCACCGAATTCCTGGACCTGGTCTGCACCAACTACGTCCGCTGGTACGCGCCGGGTGAGAGCTTCTACAGCTACTTCCTGGACCCGGACGGCAAGGTGATCGACGACCTGCTGGTCTACCGGCGAGCGCGCGACAAGTACCTGATGGTGGTCAACGCGTCCAACGCGGACAAGGATTGGGCCTGGATCAACGCCGTGAACCGCAGTGAGGTGCTGATCGATCGCGAGCGGCCCGATCTCGAGGTGTTGCGCCCGACCACATTGCGCAACCTGAAGGATCCGTCAAGCGGGCCGGACATGCGCGTCGACCTGGCGCTGCAGGGCCCGGCCAGCCTGCGCATCCTCCAGAGCATGGTGGATGACCCACGGCTGGCGGATCGCATCGGCCGCGTGCGCAAGACCGGGCTGATCGAGTGTAATCTGGCCGGATTCGATCTCGTAATCTCCCGAACGGGCTACACCGGCGAGGACGTGGGCTACGAGCTGTTCATTCACCCGGATCGGGCCGTGGCGTTCTGGGAGACGCTGCTGGAAGCCGGCAAGCCGTTCGGGCTGCAGCCGTGCGGTTTGGCCGCCCGCGACAGCACCCGGACCGAGGCCGGCCTGCCGCTCTACGGCCACGAGCTGGCCGGCCACTTCGACATTTCGCCGGTCGGCGCCGGCTTCCCCGGCTACGTCAAGCTGCATAAGCCTTACTTCATCGGCCGGGCCGCGCACATCGCCAGCGAAAAGCAGCGGACGATGGAGATCGCCCGTTTCCGCATGAACGAGCGCGGGGTGCGGATGCCCAAGACCGGCGATCCGGTGATCAACAAAAAGGGGCAGGCCATCGGCTACGTCACCAGCGCGGCCGTGGACGTGGACGGCGTGATCCTGGGGCTGGCCTACATCCAGAGCCGCTACCACAAACAGGGGGACCGGATCGGCGTCTTCAGCCTGCCAGCCAAACCACTGGTCGAGAAGGCCAACAAGGCCAACCTCCAGCCGGGCGACAAGCTCCAACTGCCCGACGGAGCCACCCTCCTCCGCCGCTTCCCGGACAACGCCGAGCGCTCACACTGGCGCGGCAAGCCCGTCGAATCAGCGCCGGGCTTCTTGCCGGCGGGCGAATAGGCACTTCACGTGCGACGCACCTGTGAGGTGCGTCGCACGTATCCTCTCTCTGGGGGCTGTGGCCGGTCTGTGACCGAGCCACGGTGGCTCGGTCACAGACCGGCCACAGCCCCGAAAAACTGAGAGGATCCTTCGGAAGTCGCCCCGCTTTGTTGAAAAGATACCCTTGCGATATCCTGACAAATGTTGTATAATGTTGACAACATGAGACCGGGAGACACGCTATGAGCAAACCGCAAGTGCACCTGACCCTGAAGCGCGCGGCCCAGGAGTTGAGCGTCCATGAGCAAACTCTGCGCAGTTGGGAAAAGCGCGGCCTGATTCGCATGATCCGGCTGCCCGGCAGCCGCTATCGCCGGGTGCCCGTGGAAGAGGTAGAGCGGTTGAAGCGCGAGATGACCTCGCCGGCCGCCCCGACGGGTGTCGAGATGCAACCGGCCGCGTGGGATGCCGAATCGGCGGAGCTAGCGCGAGGGCGAGCCGCTGCTGTCGAAGCCGGGCTGGCCGCCCTGGAAGCCCCCTCCCAGGGCGAGTATGCGCCGAAAGCCCGGGTCATCACCGTGCAGGAGCCGCCAACCGTCTACGGCGTGCCTTTTGACGAGACTGTGTTGGCCCACGGCCCCGTAGTGTTGGAGCTTGAGGGGCGACTGGTTGCCGCGCTGATCGCGCCCGAGGAGTATCAGGCCTTCCAGTCGTGGCGCCGATCCCAGTCCTGGAGAGAGGAACAACTGGCCCATTTGCAGTCTGAGCGCGCCGCGTTCCAGCGGCTGCTGCCGGAGTTGCTCGACACCCACGCAGGGCAATTCGTGGCAATTCACGACGGCCGCGTGGTGGACGCTGATGCCGACCAGCGCGCGTTGGCGGGCCGAGTGATCACCCAGGGTTGGGAGCCGGTCTACATACAGGAAGTCCGCGCCGAACCATATGTTTACGAAGTGCCGTCGCCGGAGGTCGTGCGTCATGTACCGTTACGACGCGAGTGAACGACCGCCGGCAGCGATCCTGACGGTGCAGGTCACCAATCCTGTTTCCGGGAGAAAGGTCTTGCTGGTCGGCAAACTGGACACAGGCGCCGGTATCTCTGTTCTCCCTCAAGCAACGGTCAAGGGACTGGGCTTGATCTCGAAAAGCGACGTATAGGTCGCGGGATACGATGGGCTGCCCGCGCAGATCCCCGCTTATGTCGTTGACGTCACTATGGCGGGATGTACCGTCGGGTCATTGACAGTCATTGCTGCCGAACGCCGTCAGATGTTGCTCGGTCGTGACGTCCTGAGCCTCTTCGTCGCCACTTTCGACGGCAAGAAGCAGGTTTTTGACTTGGTTGATCCGTGAGTTTGAACCTATGAGCACACTGCAACCTGAAGCGATCCGCGAAGCCCTGGCGGGCTATGCCGCGGCGAACGAGGTCATCGAAAACGAGCGTATGGAGCGCCTGGCGCACCTGATGCCGGAGCAGTCACGCGCGATTTTCGACGACCTGGTGAGAGGCTGGGAGTTGTCTACTCAGTCGAAAGACAATCCGGAGCGCCTGGACATGTGGCGGGTCGAAACACTCATTACCGTGCGTCGCGCCTTTGAGAAGATGGTGAGAGCCAAGGGGCTTTTGTGAGCGAACAGAGGAGGTTAGATCATGCGTCAGCTTCTCGTCGAATGCAGCGATCCCGGCCTGGTGATCTCGCTGGCTGAAGAACTGGAAAACGTCCTGCGCAATATCGACTTCGACCGCGCCCGCGCTTTACAGAGCCAACTCAGCGACCTGGCGCGGGAGCTCGGCCCTGAAGTCGAGCGGGCGTGGGGCGGCTTTCGACTGGAGTTGCCGGGCGATGGCGGCTATCCGCCCATCTTCGGCAACCGAGAGGGGATGAAGCAGGACGAGAAGCCGCTGAAAAAGCTCCTCGCCCAGGCGGCCGAACGCGGCCTGGGCCGATTCGAACTGGGCTGGACTTCACTCCTGTCCCAGGGCGGTCCCGAACCGGAGACACGCGAACAGTACATCAGCGACCTGGCCGACGGCATCCGTTGGGACCGCTGGGAGGAACCGGGCATCTCCCTGATGTCCACGGACTTGCCCAAGGCGATGGCCGAACATCGCGAGCGATTGGCAGAGGAGTATGGCGGCGAAGTGCTGCGCGAGCGGGCGCGTTGGCCGGAGGTTGGGCATCGGTGGGTGCGCGACGCGGCAGAACGGGTGGAGAAGGCGCTGCAAGAGGTCGATACGCGGGCCGAAGCCGTCATGGAATACGAGCTGGCCCGGTTGGATCCGGCCGGCGTCGAACCGGCCGAACGCGTGCGCTGGGCCGCGCTGGCCGTCCGGCTGAGTGTCGAGTTCGAGAAGTGGTGCGCCGCAGCCGAAGAGCCGTTGCCCTACCTCTACCAGCGCGCGGCCCTGTTCGATCACCTGTGGACCGCCTGCCAGGGCTTCGGCCGGGCGCGGCCGTTCATGGAACAGCGGTTTCTGGCCCTGATCGAGCAAGCCAAAGGCCTCTACACCGCCGACGGCGTCGCCGCGCTGCAACACATCTACGACGAGTTGCACCGGTCGCCGTGGGATCGGCTGCCGGGCCTGTGGGCCGCCGAGGACGAGGAAGAAGAGGCCGAGGACAACCCTGATGAAGGCCCCGACCTGGCCGTCTGACCGTCTGCGGCTGGCATCGGTCGAGATCACCCGCCGCTGCAACAACGCCTGCCCTTACTGCGACCAACCCAAGGCCGAGCAGGACATGCCGGTCGCGCAATTCGCCGCGCTGCTGAACGAGCTGGCCGACGCAGGGGTCGAAGCGGTCGCGCTGGGCGGCGGGGAGCCGACCCTGCACCCGGCGCTGCCCGCGCTGCTGAAAGCTGCCCGCGAGCGGGGCCTGCGCGCCGGGCTGACCACCAACGCCCGCGCCCCCGACACGATCATCGAGCTGGCCGACGCCGGTCTGCTGGATAGCTTCGGCGTTTCAGCGGGCAAGGGCGCGTGGACCGCGCTGGTCGACCACCCGGCCGCCGTGATCAATCTACTCCTGCTGGCCGGCGGCCTGGCCCAGGTGACCGGCTGGGCCGGCGAGGCGTTGCGGCGGGGCGCCCGCTGCCTGCTGCTCCTGGGCTACAAGGGTGACCATCCCGGTTTGGCCCCGACCACGGCCGAGCTGGCCGACGCCTTCACCCTGCTGGTGGCGTTGGGACGCCGCGCCGGTGCGACCGTGGCGGCCGATGACTACACCCGCCGCCGGCTCGGCCTCTCTGACACGTGCGGTGACGGCTTTGTGCGCGTGAGCCTCGACGGCGCGCGCGACCGGTGTTGCTTTCCGGCGTGCGAGTATCGGACGCGATGAGAAATCTCCCGTAAAAGGAGGTACTTTGAAATGTTATCTCTACACTCAATCATGATCATCGTAGGAGTAATCGTTCTTGGTCTGATATCGTCAGGCATTGGGATCTTTTTTCTCGTCCGATATGTCCGAACGAGAAAGCGATCCTACTTAGTGATTGGCCTATTACTGACTTTTATTGTCCCTGGGTTGTTGGGTTGTTTCTCTTTCAGTGTTTGGCTACCCAACGCATTCATCGCCTATGGCCCTCCTCCCGACTATGCACCCTAAGAAAATCTTCCCAAGTGGAAAAATGCCAAATCTTCGATACGAACTTGCAAAGTTGAGGATGGACTATTTTCTAAGCGAATTTAGTGAACGGAATTGGGCAAACAAGAAAAAACCACCACCGAGGTATGTTCTTTGGGATTGTACACGCCGATGCAATCTAAGTTGTATCCACTGCGGTGCTACAAAAGAGACGTACTCTAGCGAACTAAAAACGGAGCAAATTAAAGACATACTGGATGATCTCTCAGTTTTGAAAGTTGATATGTTTGCGGTTACAGGCGGAGAACCACTATTGCGGAGAGATTTACTTGAAGTTATGTCTTATGCATACCATCAAGGTCTAAAAACTGGGATAGCCACAAATGGTTTACTGATTGATCATTCAATGGCGGAACGAATAAAAGATGCCAATATCTATTCTGTGCAAATCAGTCTGGATGGCCTGGAACAAACACACAATCGCATACGAAACAACTGTCAAAGCTTCACAAAGGCTGTAAATGCAGTCAGGCTACTGACCAAATTCCGGATTCCATTACTATCCGTTGCCACAACCGTTACTACCCGGAATATCTCCGAAATTGGAGAGTTGAGGCATTTACTTTTACAGTTAGGGGTTAAACTTTGGAGACTCACCGTAGTCATGCCGATCGGGAGGGCACAAGCCGCGGATGTCTCGCTGGATAGCAACCAATTGATTTCTTTGTTTAGATTTATCAAGGAAAATGATAGAAAGGGAATACGCATCTATCTTGGGGAGAACTTGACATTTTTAGGGGACTGGGAGAAGAAAATTAGAGGCGGCCCAATGATTTGTCCGATCGGATTTTTAGCATGTTGTATTGGAGTTGATGGGAATGTGAGAGGATGTCCTGAACAGCCAGATACGGTTGATACCAGGGAGGGATCTCTTTTGGAGAATTCATTTACGGAGATTTGGCAAAACGGTTTCAAGCGGTATCGAAACCGTGAAATACTTGTGGCTGATCCATACTGCGCCGAATGTAAGTCGAAATTTGATTGTTATGGTGGTTGTTGGGTAATGCGAGGAGGGGAACAGCATTGTATTTACAGACTTTTATCCTAATACAGTATTTTTCCAGAACTATCTGAGCAGCGCAAAACTCCGCACCGCACCCGTCGACCATGGGGTGCCGTACCGCATCCGAGACGCGCTGAACCTGGCGAAAAAACGTAACGGGCAAGGCAGGGCGGTTACACCGCCGCGCCTTGCCCGTCGATGTTCACTCGTTACTCGTTACTCATTATTTGCACTCGTAACGCGCATTCGCCCTACAGCGCCACACCCTAAATGAAAATAATCTGTGCGCCTTCGCTCATGTCCATGAAGTCGCTGGCGGTGACGATGTCCTCGACGCCGTCGACGAAGTCTTCCTTCGTCAGCCCGAACATGTCCACCGACATCTTGCAGGCGTAGAGCCTGGCGCCACCGTCGACGAGCATCTGGAGGTACTCGCCCACCGGCGGTGCGCCGACCTCGGCGATCTTCTTGTGCATGATGCTGGTGGCGAAGGCGGTCATGCCGGGCAAGATGCCCAAGATGTTCGGGATCCCCAGGTTGCCGGTCGGCAGACCCATCAGGCTCATCTTCATGCTGGTATTGGCCACCGGCGCGATCTCGAGGTGGGGCTGGCGCTTCTTGGTGATGATGTCCATACCCCAGAAAGTGAAGAAGATCGTTACGTCGATGCCGTTGCCCAGCGCAGCCCAGCCCATCACCAGGGCCGGGTAGACCATGTCCAGGTTACCCTTGGAGCAGATGAATACAACGTGGCGATTTTCGTCAGACATGGAAAGTCTCCTCTCTGTTGATAATGCGGTTGATTGGTGTTTGGTAGGTTGGTAGGTTGGTAGATTGGTAGATTGGTACAGTGATGGGGAGTCGCACCATTCACCAAGAACCAACCCCCAATTTACCAATTTACCACCTACCAATTTACCAATTTACGAATTCACCAATTTACCAGTTTCCCAATATCCCCTCTCACACACACCCCTCGGGCTTGCCCAAACCGGAGATCCGAGCGACCTTCTTGGCCGGACCTTTGGGGAACAGCTTGAACATATCCTTCGTGGACACGCCGGCCGCGCCGGTGATGCGGCGCAGCGTCGGCGCCTTGCCCGAATCCTTGGCGTCCTGGCGGCAGAAGTCGATCACCTTCCAGTGCGCGTCGGTCAGCTCGCCAACACCCTCTTCTTGAGCCAGAACCTGGCCGATCTCGCGCGTCCATTCGCCTGGCTCAGTCAAAAAACCTTCATCGTTGACCTGCACGGTCTTGCCTGCGATTACACGGGTAGCCATTCTTGTTACCTCCTGGTATCGTGATGCCTGGTAGATTGGTAGGTTGGTAGGTTGGTAGGTTGGTAGGTTGGTAGGTTGGTAGGTTGGTAGACAAGGATATAAGGGCCTAACCTCCGGGGCTGTGGCCGGTCTGTGACCGGGCCACGATGGCTCGGTCACAGACCGGCTACAGCATGCCCCGAAAAACCGAGGAAGATACAGGCGAGGCATCTCCTTGTTTCCTTGTTTCCCTGTTTCCCTGTTTCCTTGTTTCCTTGTTTCCTTGTCACCCCGTCACCCCGTCGCCGACGTGCGCGCCCACGGCACGCAAGACCCGCACAGTGAGCGCCAGCCCGCGGCGGACGTCGGGGTCTTGCATCTGGCGCAGTAAAGCCAGCAACGAAACGTGGGCCGGCGCGCCTTCATCGAAGGCGGCCACCACCCCGTCCATCAGTTGCAGGCTGTTGCGGGCGAAGGTGAAATAGCCTTTGTGCTCGAACTCGGCCAGGGTGTCCACGGCTTTGGCAAAGACAGCATCGGTCAACGGCCCGATGGTCTCCGCCAGGCCCATTAAGCTCTCCATCTGGTCGAGCATCTGCTCGATGTTGCGGCCGTTGTGCAGCAGCCGTTTGAGCAGCCGGAGCAGATCGCCCAGGTCGACGTACTGCTCGACCTCTTCCAACTGGTCCACCGTCAGCCGGTAGGCATCGTTGACGATCGGCATCACGTCGCGCATCAGCTCAGCGCGCTCCTGGCGCTGCCGCTCGGCAATCTGAGCCTGCCCGGTGAGGAACTGAACCTGAGCGGTCAGGAGGTCGATCTTCTGGTTCAGTTCTTGCATAGCCTGATCCATCGCGTCCCTCCTATTTCCACTTGCCGGCCATGCTCATGCGAGCCGGCAACGGCAACTCTTGCCCCTTGAGCAGGATATTCCAATACATCCAACGGAACATCATCTTGCCCCAGTGATTCATCTCCGACTCTTGCAGGAGCTTGAATGGCCCCACGCCGGGCAACGGATAGCGCCCCGGCAACGGCTCGACATCGTAGTTGAAGTCGATCAGCAAGCCCTTGCCGAAACCGGATTCGATGAAGCAATTGGCATGGCCGTCGAAGGTCGGCAGCATCTCCAGGCCATCGATGTAGCGCAGGAAATTCTCGGAGAAGCAATCCACGGCGAAGTGGGCCACCGAGCCGGCCTTGGAGGTCGGCACGTCCGCCGCATCACCCAGGACGAAAATGTTTGGGTATTTCGGCGACAGGAAAGTGTGCTTGTCGACCGGGATGTAGTTCAGCTCATTCCCCATCTCTGACCGGGCGATCACGTCGCTGCCCTTGTTCAGCGGCACAGTGACCAGGAGATCGTACTCGATCTCCTTCTCGTCGTAAGAGACCAGCTTCTTAGCGTCCGGATCGACATGCTCGATCAAAAACTCCGGCACGACCTTGATCCCCTTCTGCTCCAGGATGTTGCCCAGGTGCTTGGAGGCCACCGGCTTGGTAAAAGCGCCCGGCAATGGCGTCACCAGGGTCAGGTCCACCCGATCCCGGATGCCCTGCTCATAGAAGAACCAGTCGGCCAGCATGATGAACTCCAACGGCGCCACCGGGCACTTGATCGGGGTGTCGACAATGTTGAGCGCCAGCCGGCCACCCTGCCACGTGCGCAGATGTTTCGCCAGCGCCAGCGCGCCTTCGATGGTGTAGAAATCGTAGATCGAGTTGTACCATTCGTGCTCGGCCAGTCCAGGGGTCTCCTCCGGCCGTGTCCCCGTGCCGGTCGCGATGACCAGGAAGTCATAGTTGAGGTAGCGCCCGTCCTTCTGGATCCGCACCCGGTTGTGTTCCGGCTCGATGAGCTCGATGGGCGACATGATCATTTCGACGCCGGCCGGGATGAAGTCGCGCTTGGGCTTCATCACGTCGTTCTTACTGTACATCCCAAACGGGATGAACAGAAAACCCGGCTGGTAGTAGTGCGTCTCGTGCTGGTCCACGATCGTGATCTTCCACTCGTCGCTATCGAGCAGATGGTTGAGCCGGTTGGCGACCATCGTGCCAGCGGTCCCGGCTCCCAGGATCAACAGTTGCTTCATCGGTGTTCTTCTCCTACTTGGTGTACCTGTTCCAATCGACTATTGATAATCGCTTCAGTGTTGCGGATTGCGGATTGCGTGACGGACCACGCACCACGCACCACGCCGTTGCGATGCTACGCCCCTACAACACGGTCAACGATGCGATGGCCTGTAGCCGGCTGTAGAGCGCGTTGCGATCCTCGAGAATGTGCGCGAAGATGTCGGCGATGCGCTGGACGAACTGCAACACCTTGTCCCGGGCCGCTTTGTCCAACCGGTGCACGGCATCGATGTTGGCCGCGACGTAACCCGGTTCCAGCCCGAAGTGCGTCGCAATGGCCGTGATTTGCTCCGCCGGCGGCGGCCACCCCTCCGGCGCGATCCCGCCGACAAACACCATCCCCTTGAGCTCGTTGCCGCCGCGAATCAAGCCCCGGGCACACAGCAACCCCAGGTCGCTGGGCGCGAACCTGGGCTCCAACATCGCGGCGCCGACGAGCTTCTGCCAGTTGGCGATGCAACGCGCAATCGCGGCCCGGTCCCCCATCACGGCGTCGTATAGGCCGCAGGCGTTGCTCACCTGGGTGACCGGCTGCCCCTGCATGTCGGTGACCACGATCATCACGCCCAGCGCATCCGCAAACGCGTCCTGGATCATCTGGCTGCATTGGAGCGGCAACAACTCGGAGAGGTGGCCGGCCGGCCTGGCCACCGCGGCCGGCGTTGGGCCATTCATGGACGAGGCGCTGCTGGCCGGCAAGGCCGCCTGGGCATGCAGCCAACGCTCGATCTCGGCCCGGTCGAAGCGCCACTGTTTGCCGACCCGGATCGCCGGCAGTTGCCCGCCGTCAACCATCCGGTAGATCGTCGTGCGGTCCACCTGGAGGATGTCTTGGACTTGCCTGGTCGTCAACAGATCGGCCATCACGTCACATTACCTTCACTGTAGGCACATGCAGCATGTGCGATACTTTGTAACTACTCAGCCTGTCATTGCGAGGAGGCGTTTTTTGCCGACGAAGCAATCGGGATTGCCGCAATCCTCGCGTTCAGTGCCAGGAGATTACGGCAATCTCGATTGCGGCAATCCGAGATTGCTTCGCAAAAAACGCTCGCAATGACACGGCGGCTGAGTAGTTACGATACTTTACAACCTTATGCATAAGATAACACACTTCGCTCTCGTTGTCAAGTTCACAAATGCCTCATCGCACACATGCATAGCTCACATGATGCACGTGATGTATAGTGCGCATCACGTTGCACTGGATACATCTCGGGGTTCGCCAGACAGGGGACAGGGGACAGGAGACAGGAGGCAGGGATCAGGAAAGTCCCGAAGGGTTTTGGGAAACCCTTCGGGACTGGCGCGCATCACACCTCCAACACCGCGCCCTGGCTCCCCGACGTCACCATTCGATAATCCAGGGTAGCTGTGGCCGCCGTTCGGTTGCCCAATTCGCAATTTTGACGCGCCCTCCCTCCGTGTGCTATAATCAAATTGCTCCGGTTCGCCAACCTCTCATCGTGTTCCTCCGGGGGCACATCAAGCAACTGCTGCTCTTAGTTAGTTCCGGAAAAATACTCGTCCCAAAACCTCCTGAGATTCCCAGGGAAACCGGCGATCTTGGGACATCTATTTTTCTGGAACGGCCTTATCCCATTGCCACCGTGCAATCCACGGCCGTTTGGGGATGCAAGGAGGTGTCCCATGAAGCGTCTGATGTTAGTGAGCCTGCTGGCACTCCTTCTGGCAAGTGGATCATCCGGCTGGCCCCACATGCAGCCGGTCGCAGCGTCACCCGATCATCCGCCGTCATCCGTTTATCCGTTGCCATCCGTTGCCTTCACCCTCGATTTCGCCGCTGCTGACCTCCAGTTCTCCCATGAGACTGTGGCCGATGTGACCTACGACCGGGTCACGTACCCCGGCGCCGAGCCGAGCGCCGAGGTCGGTAGGCCGGATCTGCCCCTCCGCCGGGTCCAGCTCCTCGTCCCATCCGACGCCACGGTGACCGGCCTCACCGTCAGCGAAGTCGTCACCCAGGCGCTGGCGGGCACATTCGCCATCATCCCGGTCCAACCACCCGCGCCGTGCTGCCAGCCGCCCGGCCCGCAACCCCCCGGCTGGGCGCCCACGCGTCCCGTTGCCCCGCCCGACCCGGCTACCTACGCCAGCAACACGCCCTACCCCGGCGTGCCGGTGACGCTGGTGCGAGAGGGCTACCTGGGCGGATGGCATGTAGTGAACCTGGCGGTCTATCCGCTGCAATACGTGCCCGCCCAGCGCCAACTGCTGCTCCATACTCACGTCCGCTTCCAGGTTGAGCTGGCGCCGCGTCCGGCCGACCAGGCCCAGCCCCTTCCTCACCCGCTCACCGACGACAGTTGGGCTCGCTACCACGCCTTGCTCGCGGCGGTGACCGATAACCCCCAGGACATCGAGCGATTCGCGCCGCCGGCCACGCTGAGCAAGCTCAAGATGTGGCACGACACTCCGTATGACCTGACCCCTCCACAACCTGACGTCCTCAGCCGGCCTGCGCAGACCGATCCGCTCATCCCCTATCTCATCGTCGCCGACGAGAGCCTGGCCTCCGCCTTCCGACCCCTGGCCCATTGGAAGACCCAAAAGGGGCTGCCAGCCCGGATCGCCACCACCCGTTGGATCGCCGCCAACTACGGCGGTGTAGACCTGGCGGAGCGGATCCGCAACTTCCTGCGGGAGGCCTACGCTTTCTGGGGGACCACCTGGGTCTTGCTCGCCAGCGACGTGGAAACGGCCGACTTCGTGCCGTTGGCGCCGGTGCGGGAGGGTTGGATCGGCGCCGGCTACTCGCTGCCCATCCCCACCGACCTCTACTACGCCGACCTGGACGGCGACTGGAACGCTGACCACGACGCCTACTTCGGTGAGCCGGGGGACGGCATGGACCTCTACCCCGACCTCTTCGTCGGCCGCGCGCCCGTGCGCACGCCGGAGGAGGCGACCGTCTTCGTGGACAAGATCCTGACCTACGAGTAGGCCTCGGGGCCGGTCGGCGTCTTTCCCCCTCAGCCGGCCGGCCTGTTCATGGCCGCCAACCTCTTCTATGAACACGACCACGAGGCGCAGGAACAGAAGAACCAGCTCGCGGCCACCCCCTTTCCTGCCGGCTTTCCCCTCTGGAAACTGTACGCCGAGCACCAGGAGACCGGCGGGGACGAGGAATTGAACCGGGCCAACGCCATCCACCGGCTGAACCAGGGCTACGACCTCGTCAACCACTTCGACCACTCCAACCCCTACGGCATGGGCGCCGGCGTCTACTACACCGGCGGCGGCATCCTGAGCAAGGAGGACATGGACGGGCTGACCAACCGCGACCGCCTCTCCATCCTGTGGACCTACGGCTGTTCCCCCAATGCCTTCGACATGGATTCCATTTCCGAACACTTCCTGCGCAATCCGGGGGGTGGCGGCATCGCCTTCGTCGGCAACACCCGTGAGGGCTATGCTTCGCAGTTCTACCAGGACCTCCGCTTCTGGCAGACGATCTTCGGCGGCGCGCCCGAGGTGGGCCTGGCCCTGGCCAGCACCCAGGGCTGGAGTGGCGCCATGGCCAGTTTCCTCACCAACCTGCTGGGCGACCCTGAGCTGGTTGCCCGTATCCAGACCCCCATGCCTCTGATCGTCACGACCAACCCGGAGTGGCTGGAGTTCACCGGCCCACAGACCGTGGCCGTGCAGGTGAAGGCGAGCCACCCCTGGCTACCGGTGATCTTGCCCGTCGCCAATGCCCGCGTCGCCTTCTGGAAGGATGGGGAGACGTACAGCGCCGGCCTCACCGACGCTACCGGCGTCGTGACCCTCATCGTGGCGCCCCGCACCACCGGTGTCATCAGCCTCACCGTCACCGCGGCGGACCACCTGCCCTTCCTGGGCAGTCTGCCGGTCGGCCGGCCCATCCAGTGGTGGCTCCACTACGCCGACCACCGCGTCGGCGACGGGGCGGACAACGGCAACGGCCGGCTGGAGGCGGGGGAGGCGATCACCCTGCCCGTGGCGTTGACCAACGAGGGGGTCAACACAGCCACCGATGTCACGGCCACCCTGACCGTGGAGCTGGATGCGCCCGTCAGTGTCCTGCCCCTGATAGATGGCCGGCCGGCCGATCCGCAGCAGATATTCATCGGCGCGGCCGGCGCGCACCCGGCCGGCGTGCCCTTCCTGGTTTCGGCCGACAAGGCCAGCGGCCGGCCGCCTTACAACCCGGGCGCCGACCTGGGTTACTTTGTGTGGACCGACCAGTCCGGCTGGCACGTCCACTGGGCCGGCGGCGGCGAGGCGCACGAGTTCGCCGGCTGGTTGATCTCGCTGGGCGAATTGCGGAACGTGCAAGGCTACAACCTGGAAGCCGGCGACGGCTTCGTAACCTATGGCCCGGCGGCCGCCCGCTTCCGGAGCCATGTGGCGGGGGCCGACGAGGACGGGCTGGACTTCGCCTCCCGCTGGCCCGGCAGCGATTTAGTCCAGGTCACGTCTGCCACGGCTGCCTTCGGCGAAATCCCCGGCGGCGAGACCCGCTGGAGCCTGACACCTTTCGCCCTGCAGGTGGACCCCGCCTTCCCGGCCGGACAGAGCATCCACGCGGCCCTGACGATCTACCATGGTCCCCTGCCGGGGCGTTGGGTCAGCAGCTTCGAGCTGCCGGTCGCCCGGCCGGAGCTGCGGCACTGGCCGGCCAACGGCATCTACGACACGAACGGCAACGGCCGCCTGGAGCCGGGGGAGCGAGCCGAGCTCAGCCTGCCCTGGCGCAATGTGGGGGACGGCGACGCCGACGACGTGACCGCCCGGCTGACTTCCCTCACCCCCTGGGTTATCGTGGTGCGAGACACAGTGGCCGTAGGCGACGTGCTGGCCGGGACCACGGTAGTTCCTACGGAGCGGTTCGTGATCAAGGTGCGCGCCGACTGGCCCGGCCAGCCCGACCTGACCTTCGCCCTCGAAGCCCGCGACCGCTACGGCAACGTCTGGCGACACGACTCCTCCGAGCTCACCAGCCCGCCGGCCGCGCCGACGGGGCTGGGCACCCTGCCCGAGCGCACCGCCATGCTGCTGACCTGGGAGCCAAACAGCGAGCCTGACCTGGCTGGCTACTGGATTTATCAGGATGAGCCGGGCGGGCCCCGGCTGCTCAACCCCGACTTCCTGGCCCGCTCCAGCCGCTGGCTGGAGACCGGCCTGGGCCGCGACCAGGCCTATCGCTATTTCGTGCGGGCCGTGGACGATTCCGGCAACCTCTCGCCCTTGAGCACGGCCCTGGCCGACCGCACCAACCCGCCCGACCAGGCCGGCTGGCCCCAGCTCACCGCCGGCTCGATCTGGGCTTCCCCCGCGCTGGCCGACCTGGGCAAAGACGGCCCCGTCCCCGACCCGGTAGTGCCCGGCCTCTCGCTGGTCATCGGCTCGCTGGACGGCAAAGTGTACGTCTGGGATCACGGCGGGCATCCGCGCTTCGGCTGGCCGCAGGAGATCGGGCAGGTCTGGGCCTCACCTGCGGTAGGGGACGTTTCGACTGGGCTCAACGCAGGCTTAGACGAAAACGGGACACCGGACGTCGTGGCCGCGGCGCGGGTCTCCGGCGCACACTTCGAGCCACAGGTGTATGCCTGGGATAGCTACGGGGTGCTCCTGCCCGGCTGGCCGATCCAGGTCCAGGCGCCCGTGTTGGCCACCCCGGTCATCGCCAGGCTCAACCCTTTCCCTGATGTCTTGGGCAAGAACGTCATCGCCGCGGCCGAGGACGGCCGCGTCTGGGTTTGGGACCACCGGGGTCAGGTGCAGCCCGGCTGGCCGATCACCACTGGCGGCTGGATCGTCGCCTCGCCGGCCGTGGGGGACTTGGACGGCGATACTGATCCGGAGGTGGTGGTCGGCACCTGGGAAGGAGCCGATCACGGCCGGGTCTTCGCCTGGCACCACGACGGCCAACCGGTGGCCGGCTGGCCGGTGGTGCTACCGTCGGGGGTCTTCGCCTCGCCTGTTCTCGCGGACCTGGACGCCGACCGTCGGCCCGAGGTGATCGTCGCCGATCACGGGGGTCAGGTGTACGTGTTCACGTCCCAGGGCACGCCCTTCCCCGGCTGGCCGCAGAGCGTCAGCGCGGCCATAACGGCCCAGCCGACGGTGGGGAACCTGGACGGCCGCCGGGGCCCGGAGATCGTGGTCGGGGCAGAGAACGGCTACGTCCACGCCTGGCACGCGGATGGCACGCCGGTGGCCGGCTGGCCTGTACACATCGCCGGGGAGCTGCGCGGGGTCGGCTCCGCGGCCGCTATTGGGGACGTGGACGGCGATGGCCACATGGAGGTGGCAGTCGGCGCCAACGATCACCGGCTCTACGCCTGGCACGCCGACGGCACGCGGGTGCCCGGCTTCCCGATCCGCACCGGGTACAACGTGGTCTCCGGTCCGGCCCTGGCCGATATGGACGAAGACGGCGACGTCGAGCTGGCCGTCGGCTCCTACGACTACGCCGTTTACGTCTTTGATCTGCCCGGCCTTATTCGGCCCAGAGCGCCGGAGTGGCCGATGTTTCGCTACGACCCGGCGCGAATGGGATACTACCCAGCGCAGTGGCCGTGGCTGAGCTGGCTGCCGGTGATGATGAAGAACCGCTGAGGGGCTTGAAAGATCAGTTGACCGGTATCTTCTCAATACTCTGCGGGAGGTTCTTTCGCCAGCTCGATGCAATCCGCAATCAAGGTCGGCAGGTTAGGGGCTTGAAAACTGATACCGGGGGCCGAACGGCGGTTGTGCTTGATATTCGGCGGCTCGTGGCGGTGGTGGGGAAAGGTACGCGCCAGCTCGGGGAGCTCCGGGTGGGGTTGCGGGTCGTACCAGCGAATGCGCTCTTCACCCTGGAAGACCGCGTAGTGGTAGTCTACAAGCTCCCGATCCGCAAAATCCAGATACTCGAAGACGCGAAGTTCTAGCCCGTTCCGAAACCAGATGCTTCCCCGAACGAAACAGGTGGTTGCGCTATTTGTGTAGATGCGCAGCGTTGAGGAGTGTATCTTTGGATAAGTGGCCGGCAGGGAGTAGATAAACCATTCATAGTTCTCATGGGCGGGAAAAGGCATCAGGCCAACTCCAATGCCGGCTCTTGGGGCGCCAACTCGATGGTCTGATTGGCAAACTGGCGCTGCAATTGCTCAATGCGTCGGCGCGACAATTGTTCCAGTGCGGCCTCGCGTTTGAGCTTAAGCTTGTAGTGGCCGGCCCACTCGGAGAAATCTTCGGCATGAGAGCCGTCATCCAGGAAGCCCTTCGAGTAAAGGTCGTAGAATGCACTCGAGCTGAGCCAGTAACGACGTTCGAATCTATGCAGAGCTTCCTCTGTCACGCGCAGATCATCGAGAATGTTGCTTAGAGTCAGGATGGCCATGGTGCTCACCTCGTCAACAGGCTGTCTGAATAAGGTCACTGCAGCTATTTCTTTCACCTGACGGCCATTGTACACCAAGACGACACAGGCAACAAACGGAGGGTCATGGGAGCATGCTCCACATGCAGGAGATTGCGGCAATCGAGATTGCGGCAATCGAGATTGCGGCAATCGAGATTGCTTCGCCAACCATGTCCTGAGATGTCGAAGGATGCATTCGTAATGACCGAACCAAGCTGGGGGCCTGCGCATCCGCCGCGACCGAAGTCTCTATCACCGACGCGGGCTTCGACCCACCGACCGTGACCGTCACCATCAGCGACACGGTGCGGTGGGTCAACCGCGGCGCGGGCGGCCACGCGGTGGCCGGCGGTGCGCCGCGGCGTCTCTATCTGCCGCTGGCGCTCCGCCGGTGAAGCGTCTTTCAACCCGCGACGACATCCGCCGGTGTGCAGAGGCGCACGTTCGGCTCTGGCTGGGTCCCGCAGGCCAGGGCGCGAGGAAGCAAAGGGTGGGGTCAGAAAATGGTGTCTGCCGAGAACTCACCGCGGTACATCGTCGCAGATCTCGGCGTAAGATCAGATCCGCCCGTGCTGGAGATCGGCTCGGCCTGCCCGGATGGATTGCAGCAATTCCGAGCCGGATTCGATCTCCGCTGTCGCCGTCCACCCACGAAGATACTCGTCCAGGGCAGCCTGGCGGGTGCGCCGTTTGCCGTTGGGCAGGACAAGCACGGGGTTGACCAGGGTTGCCAGCAGGCCGGCAAAGAAGTCTAACCGCTCTTGAGTGGTCAGTTCGTTGAACCAGGCGTAGCGCCTGGGAAGGTCAAAGCGAGCTTCCAGCAAAGCCTCGCCGGTCAGAGCGTGTTCGGCTAAGTCAGTGGCGCGAGCTTCTTTGAGCGTTGACATGCTAAATCACCTCAAGCATCATTGCTTCGTGACGTGGATCCCGGAGACAATCGGGACGGTGCTGATGCTGACCGGGGTGATGACGCAGGCCGAGTGGCTGGAGATCATCGCCCGGCCCGGCTTTTGGCAGCTTTTCACCCAGGTCTACCAGTTCGTGGCGTTGGCCTGGTTCCTGCTGTTGTTCCCGCTGGCCGGCCCCCAATTGTGAGCGGACATGTTGCAAAGTAACGACTCAGGCCGCGGGCGCAGGATTGGCGCTGAGCGCGACGAGCCGGCGCACGTCGTCAACGGCTTCTTGCAGAGTGTAAGAAGCAGGCAGCGCGGCCTGCTCGGCCAGATCCATCATCTCCCACAAGGAGATGCCGGCGATCTCCGCCGCGCGTGACTTGGTGACCTGGCCCTCGCGGTAGAGACGTAACGCCAGTTCACGCTTGCGTTGGACAATGCCTTCCAGCAAGATCCGGCGGGCCAGGTCAATCCGGGAAGCCAGTTCCCGCCGCGCCAGATCATCCAGGTCTACCACAATCTGGTTAGGAACACGAAGATTGATTTGAACAGTTTGAAATGTTGATTTCAATGCGTGTCTCTCCCAGTGGCTTGATCGCTGTAATCCAGACCTGTTCGAGAATGACCGAATAGCCCAGCGACTCCAGCAGTGGCTTGAGTTTGGGCCAATGGTCAGAGGTCACAGCCAGGTCGAGGTCTTGAGAGACGCGAAAGAGACAATCATAGGCGCGGACGCTGA
The DNA here is from genome assembly GCA_002842085.1 of Chloroflexi bacterium HGW-Chloroflexi-1. GTDB lineage: Bacteria > Chloroflexota > Anaerolineae > CG2-30-64-16 > CG2-30-64-16 > CG2-30-64-16. The sequence continues at coordinate 2,408 of PHCA01000001.1, read as the reverse complement.
ACGCACCGATGATGAAGAGAGGAATGCCTGCCTGCTCGCAAGCGGTGAGAACCTGACGGAGTTCGCGGACGAGCAGCTCATCGTCCATAGGAGGCGGCTTTCCAACTAAGCCGTAAGCCGCGCAAGACATCCGCGACAGAGGCGGGGGCGATAGGTGGATGATGGGATGGGCGAAGCGCTGGCGGTAGATAAGCGGTCAGTTGTTTCACCTGGCGAACCACGGCGGAACGGTCTGGTGCGGAACAGACATTCAGCCTTGCGTGTGGGAGAAGCGGCAACCCGGCTTCACGGTTGACCGCCGTAACAATCTGCTGCAAACGAACCAGGAGGCCCACGGCAGCGGCACGTTCAGCGAGGTATTCCCAAGCTAACGTAGCACGCTGGGCGATGAGCAGGGCGGCGCACTCGGATAGGCTGATTTGCGTGGACGCGCAGGCGAGTAATTCCACGCTCAAGTCCTCTGGCGAGATAAAATTCAATCCATCAATGACACGGCGGCGATAATAGAGCGTGTCAGTTAACGTCGGTTCGAGCCGCGTCAGGCGAACCGCCGCACGGATTTGCGTGATCGTGGGAATCTGAGTCGAGACGGTCCAGGGCGCGGTGAGCGCGGCTTGCCAGGCCGAGAGGTCTGCAGGGCGAATGCGCAAGTCAATCATTTTGTGGATTGGCATGAGCCAATGGTGGTAGATGTAACTTGCGCGCGGTCCAATAATCAGATAATCGCCCGGCAGATGGTCAGTCAGTGCGGCGAACGCGGCCAAGGCATCAGATTCCTTGCGAACGACCATAGGTGTCATGGCTTGGAGTATAACAAGGACGCGTCTACCTGTCAACTGAGAAGAAGCCATCGAGAAACTCGCCGCGCCGCAGCGCATTGACCCTTCGGCTGGCATGT
>PHCA01000001.1:0-1473 GCA_002842085.1 Chloroflexi bacterium HGW-Chloroflexi-1 | reverse complement strand
ACGGCCCCGCACTCGTACGCGCCTTCCTGAGCCGTTGGCGCGGCCGGTTCCGCGGCGGCCAGCGCCTGCCGCACGTCCGCCACCTGCTGCAGGCCGGCCTCGAAGTAGGGCCGGGGGTCCTCGGCGTCGGCGAGCTGCCCGCTGCCGTGTACCGCCCCCAACAGCGCCGCGGCCAGGCCAATCTCGCTGCCCTTGCCCGTGGCTTCGGCCGCGGTCAACGCCTGGCGGGCGGAGGCCAGCGCGGCCTCGCCATCGGCCAGCGCCAGGTAGATCACCGTCAACCAGGCCAGCTCGAACGGCCCCAGCGCCGCGCTCTGCGCTCCGGCCAGCCGGACGGCTTCCTCGCTGCACGCCCGCGCCCGGGCCAGGTCGCCCAGCTCGCAGGACGCCGCGGCCAGCCAGGCGAGGCGCCAGCTCGCCTCCATGCCGCCGCCCATCTCCCGATCCAGCGCCACGGCCGCCTCCAGGCAGCGGCTGGCGTCGGCCCATGCCCCGCGCAACAGGCCGAGCTTGCCCAACCACCCCCAATCCGCCGCCGTGTTGGGCTTCGCGCCGATCGCGCGGTGGACCGTCAGACTCTCATCGAGACACCGCTGCGCATCGGCGTAAAGTCCCAGGCCCTGGTACAGAATCCCCAGGTTGTGCAGCCACCGGGCGGCCTGCTTTTCCAGACCCAGTAAGCGGTACAGCGCCGCGCTCTCTTCCCAGCAGCCCCGCGCCTCTTCCAGCCTTCCCAGGGCGATGAACACCAGGCCCAGGTTGCCGATCGCGTCCGCCTCACCTTCGCGATCGCCGATGGCGCGACAGATCTCCAGGCTGACGGTGAAGAGCCGCTGAGCTGTGGCGTGACCCCCCTGTCGCCAGACGAGCACACCCAGGCCTCGCAGGCAGACGGCCTCGCAGTGGCGGTCGCCGAGGCCCTGGAAGGCGGCCAGGGCCTCCTCGAAGCGACGCCGGGCCTCTTCGAGCCGGCCGCCGACTGAGTGCGTCTGGCCCAGCCCGGCCAGGCATTCCGCCGCGCCGCGGCGGTCGTTCAGGCTGCGAAAGAGCGCCAGCCCTTGCTCGAAAAGCTCCTGGCCGCGCGCCAGGTTGCCCTGTTCCCGCTCGATCTCCCCCGCCGCCTGTCTGGCGTGCGCCTGCGCCCGGCGCCCTTCCGGGTCGGCCGGCGCCAGCTCTTCCAGCAGCCGATCCACCCGCGCCATCCAGGTGCGCGCTTCCGCATAATCCCGTCGTGTGCGGCAGAGCGCGCTGATCTCGATGGCGGCTGCGATGGCCGCCGGCCGATCCTCTCCGGCGACGACCTGCTGACACGCGGCCAGCGCCTCGTCGTAGCGGCTGAGGTCGCGCAGGACACGCCCGCGCTCCAGCAGGATCGGCCAGCGCCGCGGATCGTCGGCCGCGGCCAGCAGCAGCGCGCGATCATAGTAGCCCAGCGCCTCCGGGTGGGCATAGAGCCTGGCGGCCCGGGCGGCC
>PHCA01000135.1:15242-18176 GCA_002842085.1 Chloroflexi bacterium HGW-Chloroflexi-1 | reverse complement strand
AGCGTAAGTTTTGTGCAATCAGAGGGCGAACCGCTTAAAACGCCTCAAAATCGCAACTTTTCGGGAAGGGCAAGAGGGGCTGGTAAGCCCACTCGCGCTTGATCTGCAACGACCGACCCGCGAAGACGCTGTGGTCAGTGAATCTTAACAGGCAATCCTGCCCAAACCAGGTAATCCAAGCCGAGGTATGGGCGCCGACGGCGACTTGCTGCTTGACGGCCAGGTGGGCTGGGTCTTGCCAACCGGTCGGGAGTTGCGCACACTGCGTCGTGAGCCACAGCGCCGCCCAGCGGATGTAGTTGGCTGCAAAGGTGACGAAGTGCTCTTGCAAAAACAGGGCCGCTGCGGAACGCACCTTGAGGTGGTGAAGCCAAAAGACCCCCTTGCCCTCTTTGATGCCGGCTTCGATAGTTTGCCGGCCATTGTAGTGTGTAAACCAGCCTGGCAAGTCTGCGGCAACCGCATCAGTGCCGAAGTGCAGCAGGACACTGTGGCGCAGTTCGCTGCCGGCGTAGAAGCGTTCTAGAGCCAAATCCAGCGGGTACGGAAAGTCGTCCAAAACCAGCGCCGGCCAGGCGATCATCTCAGCATTTCCGCCAACCGGGGTCCAGATGGCCGCTGCGCCGCCCTGGCGTTTGAGGCGTGCCAGGAGCCAGGTCCCGTAGGGCTTGGAATAGACTTCGTAGCCCAGTTCGATCAAGAGCGTCAGGTTGGTACGCGTGCCGAAACCCGCATCCAAGCGGAAGATAGCTTGAATCGGCGCGGCATTGGTGGCATTGTCTCGTTCGTACTGTGCCAGCCGTGCTTGCAAACCGGCTCCTTCAGCTTGGCAGACTGTTAAGCGCGTCTGCTGACTGGTGAGGCGTTGCTCGGCGTTGGCTGCGGCACGCTCTTGGCGGACCTGGCGTCCCTGGTAAGTGACCAGTTTGGCCTGGGCCTGTCCCAACTGGCTGTGGGGACGTTCGGGCCGCGGGCCTCCCTGGTCCGGCATCTGGTGAGCGGCCACCTGCTGCTGCCACTGCTGAACCTGTGCTTGGATGGCTCGCAGACCTTCCTGCACGGCCCGCAACTGCTGCTCGGCTTGCTGGACATCTGCCAGCAACACTGCTTCTTGTTGCGCAATACCGTGCAACCGTTGCTGCAAAAGGGTTGTACGGCGCAGGGGCCGCATGCCGGTCGTGACCTCCGCGGCCAGCACCAACGCTTCGGCTTGCGTGCAAGAGACGGTATCGCCGGGATGGGGTGTCACCGACAGCCAGAGGCGCCCGTAGGTCGGACTGCGCAAACTCAGCAGCGCCGCCTGATAGCCCAGCCGGATCTCATCGTCCATATGCCCATAGGCGGCGTTGGGATAAGTTGTACTGGTGTTGGACACCGGCCGCCCGGTCAGGTCGCCGTCATAGACCAGCCGCGCTTGCTCATGCAAGGCCAGACGGACTTCTTGGTCTATCATGGGCTGGCTGAGTTGGTCCAACACTTGCACGATCTGCTGGGCTTCGGCCAGGGTCAACTCAGTCAGGGTCCGGCTCACGCCGCTGTAATCGGCCCAGTCAGGTTGGCCCCAGGCTTTGGCCACCTGGTCATCCTGATCGAGCGGATGGGCCGAGCGACTAATGTCTTGCAGGTGCTTAACACCGCCCAGGGTGGCGACCAAATACTCGATGACTTTGGTCTGCGGCGTATGCACAACAGTCTTCTGATGCAACGGAACAGCACCCAGTGGCTCAATCAGGCCCAGACAGTGGCCGAATTGGCCCCAGACGACCAGCATCGCATGCATGGTGAGAGACTCGCCTTGATTTTCGCTCATGATGATCACTCCCTTGAAGGTCACCATGAGCATAACCGATGGGATTCACTTGTAAAAGTTTGGTTTTTAAGGCCGTTTTAGCGTTTCGGCCAATGGTTGCACAAAACCGCTCAATTCACGCCCTGTCAACACCATATAGGCGCCTTCCAGTGTCCAAATCTGGCGATCCAGGCGACGGCTCTTGGCCTGAAGCTGGGCATGGGTCGTTTCCAAACTTTCCACTTCAGTTCTAAGCCTACGCAACATCGTCAGATTGCTGTTCTCCCACGGCGTCTTCTCCTCTTCAGCATTCAAATCCAGCAACCCTGCTGCATAGATGTCCTGCTCGGCTGCGTCCAACTCCTCTCCTTTGGCAACTTGCAAATGCAGTTGCCACCATCGCTCATATGTCGTCTGATCCATCTTACACGCTCCTGGGTACATGCTCCTTCTTGACCGCTGCTGCCGGCTGACACATACGCTTTGCTTATCAACTTGCATCACAGCACGTAATGATACCCCACCAAACCGCAAAGCACAAGCCGCCGCGGCCCCGCACCAACCCCGCAAAAACAACGAAGCCGTCGCCGCCCCGCAGACAACAGCCTCGCCCGTCACCCTGTCCCCATCCGCTTATCCGTGTCTATCCGCTGCCCCCGTCCCCCCGCTGCGCCGCCGCGATCAACGCATCCACCGCCGCGTCCGGATCGCCCCCCCCGCCCCCCAACTTTGGGGGGAGCCACCTCCCCAGGATTGGGGGGCAGGGGGGCAGTCTCCCCGTCTCCTTGTCTCCCCCTCTCCCGCCCCGCGTGCGTGACCACCAGCTTCGCCACCCGCTTCGACGCGCCCATCACGCTGGTCGGGTTGACCGCCTTGTCCGTGGAGATCATCAAGAACCGCTCGGCCCCCGTCGCCACCGCGGCCTCGACCACGTTGCGCATGCCCAGCACGTTCACTTCGACTGCGCTCAGTACAGGGTTGGTGAGTGCCTCGACCTCGTTGCTCTCCATCAGCGGCACGTGCTTGTGCGCGCCCGCGTGAAACACACTCTCCGGCCGATACGCCTCGAACACGGCCCGGATGCGGTCGGGGAAGCGGATGTCGGCGATGATGGGGACGATTGCAGATTGCAGATTGCAGATTGC
>PHCA01000135.1:11813-15200 GCA_002842085.1 Chloroflexi bacterium HGW-Chloroflexi-1 | reverse complement strand
TGTCACCCTGTCACCCTGTCACCCCTTCACCTGGGGCTGTGCGCCGCTGTTCTTGCCGTTGGATCGCTTGAGCGCTAGCGCGCATGCCGATAGGTGCAAGGCGAAACGCGGGCCGGCCGTGGCAACCAGCGCCAGCAGCAGGAAGATGAGGGGAATCGAACGCGGCAGGGGCGGATGGCGCTGCGGCGCTCGGCAGGAACTGGACAACCGCCAGGCTGATGGCCCCCACCAATACCACGGCGGTCGTGACCGCGCCGGCCAACAGCAACATCTCGTCCACCGAGGCATACCGCCAATAGCGTGAATACACGCCCGCCCAACGGAAGACGCTCGGAACGATGACACAGGCCAGGCCCACCAAGAGCAGGAAGCCCACGCCATAGGTGGCCCAGTCGAAGCCCTCGAGTCGCAGCACGTAGCTAAGATAACCCGCCAGCGGCAACAGGAGGACGTCCGTAGCAAGGAAGTAGCGGTTGCGGAGCAGAACCCTACAGGTATTGAGGCCCGCCCGTACCGCTCATGCTTGTTCGGGCGGGGCTGTGTCTGCAAACCAGGCTTCGACCTGAGCCACCACTGCTTCCGTCAACCCCAACGCATCTTTGGCAGCCTTTTGATTATAGACATGCGCCGGAATATCGTCAGGAAGTCCGTTGGGATAGCGCGTGGGAATGTAGTAGCTATCCAGCACAGCCCATTCATCCAGGTATGGTTGAAATCGAGTGTCATATTCAGAGGCGCGCTTGCACAACTGCCGCACTGAATGGCCGATGACCAATTCGTCGCCGCAAGCGTAGAGAAAAGCCGTCAACGCCTTTTCTGCCACCTGCTGCGCCAGGAAGCAGACGAGATAGGATGCGCCCTGTTCATTCAGGTGTCTGGTCCACTTTAGATCGGCGTGTGCCTGCTCTAGCCAGCGCTGTCCTTCGTCACGTGGATCTCTTCTCATACAAGACCTTTCCGGTCTGGAGCGCACGGCGTAGAAACGGCCGGTGGCGCATCCATTCCATCTCTTGGGGTGTATATGCCAACAAATCCAGCGCCACACCTGCGTGCAAGCGACGAGCCAGTTCGACATTCCGCCCCACGAAGTCGAGCGGCGAATGCATGACCACCAATAGATCCAGGTCAGTCAGGAGGTCACGCCGACCGGCCGCGTAAGAACCGAACAGGATTATACTGGTCGGTCCCGATTGCGGCAATCGAGATTGCTTCGCAAAAAACGCTCGCAATGACAGCTTGCGGTTCTGGCTTCGAATGCACTCGTTTGATTTCCGACCAGTATAGCACCATCGGCCGGTTCATCCAGGCGGATAGCATCGTCCCGAACCCGGGCAATCCGCAGGCGCTGAATCGCTACATGGAGGATCGCCCGCCCTGACGCTGCTACACCTGCGTCACGATCGCCACCACCATCGGCTTGCGCCGCGTTTCGTCGTAGAAGAAGCGGCTCAGGGCTTCCTGCGTCCGGTCGATGATGACCTGACGCTTCCGGCTGCTGCTGCCTTGCAGGGCATTCCAGACCTTCTCCGCGGCCCGCTCTAGCAGGTCCCCGCTCTCGCGGCGGTAGATGAAACCGCGCGACACCAGCTCCGGCCGGCCGGTCACCTGGTCGGTCGCCAGGCTCACCGGCACGATCGCGATCACGAAGCCGTCCCGCGCCAGGATCTCCCGCTCGCCCATCACCGTCGGGCCGATATCGCCCACCCCGGACCCGTCCACAAAGACGTTGCCGCTGGTGACCGGCTCGACCCGCCGGGCTGTATTAGCGGTAAACTCCAACACCGAGCCGTTCTCCAAAATGAAGATGTCGTCATCCGGGATCCCTAGTTGGCGCGCCAACCGGGCGTGCGCATGCAGGTGCCGCAGCTCACCGTGCACCGGCACGAAAAAACGCGGCCGGACCAGCGAGAGCATCAGCTTCTGCTCCTCCTGAGAGGCGTGGCCGGAGACGTGCACGTCCGCCAGCGGCGGGTAGAGCACGTCGGCGCCGCGGGCGAACAGCTTGTTGATCACCCGGGCCACCTCCTCCTCGTTGCCGGGGATCGGCGTGGAGGAGAGCACGATGGTGTCGCCAGGCTTGATGTCGATCTGCCGGTGGGTGCCTTCGGCCATGCGCGCCAGCGCGGCCTCGGGCTGGCCCTGGCTGCCGGTGGTGACGATGGCGACCCGTTCGTCCGCCATGCGGCGGGCGTCCTTCAAGTCAACGAGCACCCCCGGCGGGATCTCCAGATGCCCCAGGTTGCGGGCGATCTCGGTCGTCTTCAGCATGGAATAGCCGGCCAGCGCCACCACGCGGCCGTGGCGGTGCGCGGCATCGACGACCTGTTGCACCCGGCTGAGCAGCGACGCGAAGGTCGCGATGATGATCCGGCCCGGCGCCTCGCGGAAGATCTGGTCGAAGGCCGGCTCGATCACGGCCTCGGAAGGGGTGTAGCCGGCCCGCTCCGCCCCGGTGGAGTCGCTGAGCAGCGCCAGCACACCCTGCGCGCCCAACTGCCCCAGGCGGGTGAAGTTCGGGCCGCCGCCCCGCACCGGCGTGTAGTCGAACTTGAAATCGCCGGTGTGGATCACCTTGCCGATCTCGGTGTCGATCGCCAGCCCGACCCCGTCCGGGATCGAATGGTTGATGGCCAGGAACTCGACCTCGAACAGGCCGACGCGAAACCCCTCGCCGGGCGCAATGCGCTTCAGCACCGCGCGATCCAGCCCCTTGTGTTCCGCCAGCTTCGCCTCAATCAGGCCACACGCCAGCCGCGTGCCGTAGATCGGCGTGTCGACCGGAAGCACGTCGCCCAGCAGATAGGGCAGCCCGCCGATGTGATCTTCGTGGCCGTGGGTGATCACGATCCCGCACACCTGATCCGCCCGCTCGCGCAGGTAGGCGTAGTCGGGGATCACCACATCGATGCCCCACATGTCGTGCTCGGGGAACATGATCCCCGCGTCTACGATCAAGATGTTGCGGCCGTATTCCAAGAGCGTCATGTTCTTGCCGACTTCCCCCAGGCCGCCCAGGGGAATAATGCGGAGTGTGTCAGTCATATCCTTCTTCTTTCGCGCGCGGCCTGAGAAATCAGAACGACTTCAGGGTCACGCGGCTTTCACTGAAACTGGAAAAATAAAAAGTGCCGCCCGGCAACCTGCAAGCCTCAGCGACACTTCGGACGAGCATTCCGACATACCAACTGGCTGGTGAGGCAGCATAGTCCGGGCGCCGCTTCGAGCGGCGTAATCGTATGCCTGCTATTTACAGCCAACATCACAACAACGATGATAGCCTGGAACCAGGTTTTTGTCAAACGCTGTCAGAGCGGGGAGACTTCCGAAGTCTGACGCAGGCCGGCCCCCGTGGCCGCGGGTGCGCCGTGACACGGTGACAAGGTGACA
>PHCA01000135.1:9414-11794 GCA_002842085.1 Chloroflexi bacterium HGW-Chloroflexi-1 | reverse complement strand
CTCCCGTCAACCTGACCCGGTTCAGGTCACGCGCGACATCGTCGCGCTCCACGCCAGCGCGGCGGTCGGGCCCTACCTCTCCCTTTGGGCGCGTGTCCCCGGCTTCCGCCGCGAGCTGCTGGAGGATGCCCTGTTCGCGCAGCGCTCGCTCGCAAAGGTGCTGTGTATGCGCTACACGGTCCACGTGGCGCCCGGCGATGAGGCGCCGTACTTCTTCCAGGCGTACGCCGACCGACCGCCGACCCGCGACCAGGCGCCGTTGAACACGCTGCTTGTCTGGGCAGAACTGTGCCGCGACGCAGACGCGGAGGCGCTCGGCCTGGCCCTTCGGGGGCGGGTGCTGGATGTGCTGCGTGAGAAAGGGTCGGCGACTGTTCGGGAAATCAGCGGCGCTGTGCCCGAATTGACCGCCAGGGTCCGCCACAGCGCCGGCAAGAAGTACGAGGGGGAGTTCAGCATCGGGTCGCGGCTGCTGCCCATGATGTGCGCCGAAGGGACGCTGATTCGCGGGCGGCCCCGCGGGACCTGGCGCAGCACCCAACACGAATACGCCGTGCTGGCAGATTGGCTGCCCGGCGTCGAGCTGGCATCGATCAGCCCCAAGGATGCCCGCACATGGCTGATCCGCCGCTATCTGGCAGCCTTCGGCCCGGCCACACCGGACGACGTGAAGTGGTGGAGCGGCCTGTCCAAGACGCAGGTTGCCGAGACGCTGGCGTGGCTGGCCCCAGAGATCGCGCAAGTAACCATCGAGGGTTGCTCGGAAAACCATCTGATGCTGGCAGAGGACCTGGCGCGGCTGCGCGACTTCACGCCGCCGGAAACACCCTACGCCTTCCTGCTCCCAGCGCTCGATCCCTACATCATGGGCTACCGCGACCGGGGTCACTTCCTGGGACCGGAGCACAACAAAAAGGTCTTCGACCCGGCTGGCAACGCGATGCCGACAGTCTGGGCCGATGGCCGGGTGGCCGGCCTGTGGGGGCAGCGCCGAGATGGCCCGGTGGTCTATCGCCTGTTCAGGCCGGTGGAGCCCGCCGCGAAAGCGTGTCTGGCGGAAGAAGCCGGTCGTTTGGAGGAATTCCTGGCTGGCGAATACCTCCCGCCCTTCACCAGCACGTCATTTGCCCGTGGGCTGGCATAGCCCGCGAGGAGGGACGAGATGACCAGCGCGACAACAGCGCCACGCCCGCACCCCATCGACTGGCTGTTGGAGCCAGACAACCCCTCGGTGCGCTACCTGACCTTGCGGCGCCTGCTGAGCTTGCCGGAGGACGCGACCGAGATCCAGGCCGCCCGCTCAGCCATCCTCCGATCGCCGGTGGTGAAGCACATCTTCGCCCGCCAGGCGTCCGGCGGCTACTGGGGCGACCCCGACGCGCCTTACCTGCCCAAGTACAAGGCCACCTACTGGACGGTGATGCTGCTGGGTCAGTTGGGCCTGAGCCGGGAAAGCGAAGTCGGAGGGGCCGTGCAACGGGGCGTGGAACACGTCTTCAGCTTCCAACAGCCCGCGGGCGGCTTCCCCGAATACGCCGAGGAGGGCGCGCGCCGGGAGTACGCTCTCGTTGCAGAACGTAGACCGGCCCAGGGCAAAGCATCTCCCGAGGAATCAGTCTCTGTGGCCGACCTGGTGCACCAGATGACCCTCTCCTGCCTGACCGGAAATGTGGTGGCTGCCCTGCTGCGCCTGGGCTACGGCGATGACCCGCGCCTGTGGCGAGCCGTGGACTGGCTGGTGGCGATCCAGAACGCCGACGGCGGCTGGCTCTGTCCCTACTGGAAGGCGCACGTCCGGGACAAACACGGCTGCTTCTACGGCGCCATTGCCGCGCTGGAGGCGTTCGCCGAGATCCCGGCCGATCGTCGGCCGCCGGCCGTGCAGGCTGCCACGACGCGCGGCGCCGAGTTCCTGCTGATGCACCACCTCTACCGCGCCGATCACCACGACCTCCAGGTGATCAACCCCGGCTGGCTGGAACTGGCGTTTCCCTGGTTCTACCGTTACCACATCCTGCGCGGGCTGTGGGTGTTGGCGAAGCTGGGCTACCGGGATGCGCGGATGGCCGATGCGTTGGGGGTGCTGCGAGAGAAGCAGACGCCTGAAGGCAAGTGGGTGCTCGAATCCACGCCCCACGGGCGGATGCAGGCCAACCTGGAAAAACGCGGCCAGCCGAGCAAATGGCTCACCCTGTACGCGCTCTGGACCCTCGAGGCGTTGGAGGGATAGCGTGCTCGCTGATTACGGAGGCAACGGATTGAAGCGGATAAACGGATGACCTGATTCGCCGATTCGCCGATTCGTTGATTCGTTGATTCGTTGATTCGTTGATTCGTTGATTCGTTGATTCGTTGATTCGTTGATTCGTTGATTCGTTGA
>PHCA01000135.1:1643-9374 GCA_002842085.1 Chloroflexi bacterium HGW-Chloroflexi-1 | reverse complement strand
TGATTCGTTGATTCGTTGATTCGTTGATTCGCTGATTCGCTGATTCGTTGATTCGCCGATTCGCCGATTCGTTGATTCGCTCATTCGCCCGTTTTATGGTATACTTTTTAGTTATGAACTGGTGGCACAACGTGCGCAAAGGCCCTGTAGAAACCCGGACGGCGACATCGACCGACCGGCCGGCGTTGGCCGCGCTCCTGGCAAACAGTTGGCGGCGACACGGCCCGCTGGCCGTGGAAGAGCAGGTCACGCTGCTCAACAGCGGCGTCAGCGTGATCGGGTTCGAGGGCGACAACGCGACGGGATTCCTGGGCCTGTCGGTACGCGCGCCGGCCGGGGATCCCGCCGAACACTGGGTAGACGTTGCGCTGGTGGCCCTGGCAGCGGGATACGCCGCGGACCGCACCATCACGCAACTGCTCCGGACGGCGTTGCCGGCGCTGCGCGCCCAACACGCTACCGGCCTGGTCTGTCTCTCGGCCGAGGAATGGTGGCACAAGGCGCTGACCATCGTTGGGTTCGTGGAAGTCGACCAGGTGATCAGCTACGCGCACACGGGCCGCCGTCCCCTGCCGACTTCGCCCGCCACCGCAACCTTGCGGCCCGCCGGGCCAGCCGAGGCGGATACCGTGCTGCGTCTGAACGCCGCGGCCTTTGCGCCCTTCTGGCGCTACGACCCGACGAAGATGCTGTGTTGGATGCTCACCGCCGATCATGCCGTGCTGGCCGAAGTGGATGGTCAGCCGGTGGGCTTCGCCTTGACGACCAGCGCATCGAACAGCGAATACGCCCAACTGATCCGCGTCGCCACCGATCCCGCCGCCCGGGGCCGCGGCATCGGCCTACAGATGGTGACCGACGCGCTACGTCACAGCCGGAAGATCGGCGCGCCCGGGCTCGCGTTGAACACCCAGGCCAGCAACGTTGGTTCCCGTCGCATGTACGAGGAGTTGGGCTTCCACACGATCGGGCATGCTGTGGCAGTGCTGGTCTACCCGTTGTGAGGCATATGGTGTTCGAGGAATCGATCCAGGCCATCATCTTTGACTTCGGCGGCGTGTTCACCCGTGCCGAGGTCTCTGAGACGGCATTGCAGGCGTACGACAGGCAGTTGGGGCTGCCGACCGGCGCGCTGCGCGCCGCGCTGCACAGCGGCGAACCGTGGGAACTGGCCTCGACCGGGCAGATCACCCGGGACGAATATTGGATCCGGGTGGGCGCGCCCTACGAAGACCGCCTGCCACCCGAGTTCAAGCGTTATCGGCGAGGGGTTTTCCACGTGGAGCCGATCGACGAGGCAATGGTGAAGCTGGCGCAACGGTTGCATGGTGTCTACAAGCTGGCGCTCTGCAGCAACGCGCTGCTCGACCTGCCCGAAGTCCTGGCCGACCGGCCGGACATCCGCGAGCTCTTCGATGTGGTGATCGTGTCAGCGCTGGTCGGCGTGCGCAAGCCCGACCCCGCCATCTTCACCCTGACGGCCGAACGCCTGGGCCTGCCCGTCGCATCTTGTCTGCTCGTGGACGACAAGCCGCGCAACACCGAAGCCGCCGAAGCTCTCGGCATGCCCGCGATCGTGTTCGAGTCGGCAGAGCAGTTGACGCGCGCGCTGGAGGAGCGGGGGCTGCTGTAGGAGACAGGGGGCAGGAGACAGGAGGCAGAGAGCAAAGGGCAAAGGGCAAAGGGCAGATGACAGCAAATCACAAATACCCAATACCCAATACCCGGTATCCAATCCGCAATCCGAGATTCGCAAATCCGCAATCCGAAATCCGAAATCGCAACTCAGCCATACGCCCTCACTAACCGCCGCCCGATTTCGGCCCAATCGAACTGCCCCACCCAATCCCGGATCTCCTGACGGGCGCCCTGCCAATCGGCCTCTCGGGCTTGCGCGAGCGCGCGGGGCAGTCCAACCGGATCAGCCGGGTCATATAAAATACCCCGCCGTCCCTCCACCAGGTTCGGGAACGCGCCGAGCGCGGGCGCGATCACCGGCACGCCGAAGGAGAACGCCAGCAGCGCCGCCCCCGATGTCGTGATCTGCCGGTAGGGCAACACGCAAACGTCGGCCGCGTTGAGGTAGATCTGCACGTCCTCTCGCGGCACGAAGCCGGTCTGCAACCGGATGCGCGGGTCACCAGAAGCCAGGGCTGCCAGGGCCGCGCCGTAGCCGTCTGATTCAGGCTTGCCCGCCAGCAACAGCGCCAGGTCCTGGCCGGGCAAGGACCGGAACGCTAACAGCAACGCCTCCAGCCCTTTGTAGGGCCGCAGCAGGCCCAACGTGACATAAAGAAACGCGTTCGCGGGCAAACTAAGGTGGGTTCGGGCAGCCGCGCGGTCGATGTGATTGGGATAGCTGTCGAGATAGTGGCCGTGGGGAATCACCGCGACGCCGGCGCGCCGGCCAAAGCGCTCGGCCACCGCGCGGGCCGTGCTCTCGTCGTGGACGTGCAGCACGTCGGCCAGGCGGATCACTCCCGCGTTACCCCAACGATCGGCCGGCCCCTGATCCCCGTGCGGGTCCAGGTTGTGGATCGTGTAGACCACGCGCCCGCCCATCGCCTGAAAACCGCGCAACCGCACCACCAGCCGGCGCAGTCGCCACCAGCGGCGCAGTTGATAAACGGGGGGCGCATTGCAGCCGGTTTTCAGCAGACGCCGCAAGACTCGCCGGGGCAGATCGGTCGCGCCGTGCAAGCCTCGGAACAGGATCGCTTGCGGCAGATCGTAATGGTCCAACCAGTGCAGGTGGATCACGTCGGGGCGCGCGCCCCCGGTCAGATCGGCGGGTCTCAGTTGATCGACCAGCCGCACGTCGGCGCCGGCCGCGGCCAGCCCGTCGTGCAGCAGGCCGACGTAGGGGTTGATGCGCGTGCCCACCGCCGAAAGCAGCAGGACGCGCGGGGTGTGGTGTTCTTCAGGCATAATCGACCGATTCCTGGTCTCTCGATCATCCGATTATACCCCGGCGCGTGCCAAAACGCAACCGCCCGCGCTCCCAATGCGTTCACCAGAGTACCTGGCCCTCTCGACCTCCTCCCCTAAAGAATCGTGATCAAATAACTTTCTGTGGACAGCCTTGCGAAGGTTTTTGCCCCGACTGGGGCTAGAAATGGCGTCTTCGGGAACCTTCGCAAGGCTAATCGCGCAGGGCAGAAAGCCAACGGCCCGCCGGAAGGGCCTGCGAAGTCCCGCGCCAGGGGGCGCCTTCCTGCCAACAACACAACGGCCCCCGGAACCCGCTCCAGAAGGCCGCGCCTGTGACCTGCGATTTGCTATCTGCCGTTCGCCGTTCGCCATTCGCCATTCGCCACCTGCCGGCCGGAACTCCGACACCGACCTCCACAACCTTTCCAGAGTCGCCATCCGGCCCCGTCGCGCCGCATCCACTACTTGCGTTTCCGCTTATGCGCTGCTACAATAAGGCCAGAAGTTGATCGAGAGAACCGGTGAGATATCTGTCAGACGGCCCGAAGTAAGGAGGTCAAAATGTTAAAAGCCCACTGGAGCGGCTACGAGATCGATTCGTCCGAAGCCGCCTACAACGTCAAGGTGCCTGAACCCGAAGAACTGGGCGCCCTCGTCCGCGCCTTGCTTGGCTCTGGCTACTTTACTCGTTCCTGCTATCTGCTCAGCGAAGAGTCAATGAGCCGACTGCAGGAGTATGCTCAGAAGCACGCGCCAGCCGATTCCCCAATTCGGCAGACGCTCGACAAAGTGGTGAGCAAATTCGGCAGCAGACGCGCCAGTACTATTGGCGTGCGCGCCATCGAGCCGATCTTGAACTACGTGGGGGCTAATCGTCACGGCTTACTGAAGGCCAAGGTCTTCCGCTTCGAGCCGGGGCCAGAGCAACGAGAAACGTACAGAGACATAGGCATCGAGTTCAAGCCGGGGCAGAGAGTGAATGAGAAGGACTTTTACTCCGAAGACGAAATTCCTTGGGACGGCGTCGCGTTCTACATCGGTTGCGAACTGGTGGGGCTGAACAAACTTTCACCGGAAGAGCAGGCGGAGGCCAAAGACGCCGTGCGTGAAACCGATGTGATGATCCAGGAAGCGGAGGGCAAACAGCCCTCCGGCGGCAGAGGCATGAACGAAATGGATATGTTCTTCTCGTCCATGTTTGGTCCGCGCGATCCGTGGGAGACCTACAATCGCTCACAGCCTCTCTCCCTGCGAGTACGGTTGAATCCCGACGCGACGTTGAGCATTCACGGCCGCTGGAGAGACGACGGTCAGTTTGCCTGCGGCTACTATGAGTACGTCCTGAGCCAGGCCGCCCAAAAAGCCGGCGCCAAACTTGACTTTTCGATGATCTATTGATGTTCGCCCTGTCCTCTGCCACAATCCTCCGCCCAGAGCCGCGCGGCGCGCTCCTCTTCCAGCAGGAGACGGCTGAGACGGCGTTGCTTGATCTGGAAGGGTTGGAGGCGCTCTATCGCCTCTGCGCGCCTGGTCGCACGCGCGAGATGCCCGTCTCCGTCGCGGGATACCTGCTGGAGAAAGGGTTCATCCTGAGCCGAAGCCCTGAACAGAGTGAAGGGGCAGCCGAAGGATTTATCGTCCACGGCTCGCCAGATGACTCCGCGGTGCGCATCGAGGAATGTCTGGAGCAAGCCAAGACGACGACGGCGCCGCCGCGCTCGCTTGCCGCGCCGGAGACCATCCACTTCTCCGTTACCGGTCGCTGCGACCAGGCGTGCGCCGGCTGCTTCTACTCAGCCCGACCCGGCAGCGACGTGTCAGTCAATGATGCCCCGTGGGAACTCTACGAGCGCGTCATTTACGAGGCAGAGCAGGCGCGCGTCTTTCAGATCGCCCTGGGTGGGGGTGAGCCGCTCCTGCATCCGCGCCTTGTCGAGATGGTGCGCCTGGCACGTGCGCATCGCCTCGTCCCTAACGTTACCACGAATGGGAATTGGCTCACGCGTGATCTGGCTGCAGCGCTCAAGGAAGCCGGCTTGGGGCAGGTGCAGATTTCTCTCAACGGGACAACCGAGGAGACCAACGCGCGCACGCGTCCGAACTTTCGATGGGCGCTGGCAGCCATCGAGGTCTGCCGTCAAGTTGGCTTGCGTTTCGGCATCAACTTTTTGGTGACGCGCAGCAGTCTGGAAGAACTCCCGGCGGTAGTGAACCTGGGGCGACGCCTGGGCGTTGCCTCGATCAACCTCTTGCGCCCCAAGCCGCCGACGACCGAAGGCGACTGGCTGGAACGCGAGTCGCTGGATGCTGCGGGGTACCAACAGATGAGGAAATTGCTATCCGGAGCGCAAACCGCAAGTCGCGACTCGAGAACGGAAACCCGGATTACCCTCGATGCATCGTTGACTTTCTTACTCACCGACCGGCCGCCGGAGCAACTCTATCGCAGCGGCGTCTGGGGATGCTGTGCTGCGCGCAAGTTCGTGACTGTCCTGCAAGACGGCGCAGTGCTTCCATGCAGCCACGTCCGCCAGTCAGATGCTTCGGTCAGCGGAGGTATCATGCGCGCCTGGCGCGAGTCGCAAGTCTTCGCCCAGTTCCGAGCTCTGGAAGAGACCATGCGCGGTCACTGCGCCGGCTGTGCGTATCTCGAACTGTGCAAGGGGTGTCGTGCTGTAGTGCTGGCGTTTGGCGGCGACCCTTCGACAGCCCTTCGGCTTCACTCAGGACAGGGCTCAGGACAGAGCTTTGCGGACAGCGATCCGCATTGCCCGCACAGACCAGTGAGAGTCGTACGGGCCTCCGGGGTTGCGCAGAACCTCGGAGGCCCGCACGGCCTTAGGGTTAAGGACGGCTAAGGCTTAATAACTTACTCATCTGCTCCGGCAAATGGACAGCCTTGCGAAGGTTTTTACCCCGACTTGGGCTATAGAAGTTCTAGAAATGGCGTCTTCGGGAACCTTCGCAAGGCTAATCGCGCAAGTTATTTAATTCTCAGTCCTTATCGCCTCCCTACGGGCACGAGGTACAATGGTTGCTCCTCAGCCGGCATGCCCGCGATCCTTTTGACCACGTCATCGTGAAAAGCGCCGATGCCCACCGCGCCGTATCTTCTCAGTCTTTCGGGGCGCGTGCCCGCTGTGGCCGGTCTCCTGACCGAGCCACCGTGGCGCTTTTTTGCCACGAATTACACGAATTCCATTAATTTATCCTCTCGTTTTGTGTGAATTCGTGAGATTCTGTAGTGGCCGCGATCATGTCGCAGCAGCGTCTTCCTCAAGAATGGCTTTTGAATGCCCCAACCAGAGCCATTTTGAGGCCTTCACGGGCGTTTGAGCAAGATACTCAGTGACAGATGATCGCGGCCACTACACTTGGACCGCCGCTGCTCGATCGCTGATAACTGTTCATGCGTCCATCCCATCATCTCGTGGAGAAAAGTGCCAACCCGCACGGGCTTCAGATAGCGGCGCAGCTCAGCCGTCGTTTCATCCGGATCAGTGAAATCGCGATCGGTGGTGACCAGGTAGTCCACCTTGGCGCTGATGGCCGCCAGCGCCACAGGGATATCCTTGGCATCGCGAACAAGACCGGAGTGCGCTACCACTTCTTCGGGGACAGGGTTCGACACGATTTCGCACGGAAGGCTTGCAAGTAACAGTTCCAGGTCATCCACGTGCTTCGGAAACAGCTCACGCACGTACAATCGAGCGCTTGCCAGCACCAGCGGAGAGAAGACCGGCACGAAGTCTCCCTTGGTGGCGTGCCAAAGCACTTCGTAGAGAAAGCGAGGCAATGTGACGCCGCGGATCAGTACGTTGGCATCAAGGAAGACTCGCAGCTTGCACTCAGCCACCGTAGCTTTCCTGGTAGACGCGTTGTTGGATGTCTTCGATGACTGCGTCCAGGTCGGCATCATCGCGAATGCCGCGAGACTCAGCCTCTTTGCCAAGAGTCACAACCAGGCGGCGCAAGACATCGGTAGGTTCTACGTGCGACGAGACAGACGCTTTGGACAAGAAAAGGCCGCCCATCAGAGGGCGCAGTGTCACGAAGTCCCCCGGTTCCACTCCCAGCATGTGCCGTAACTCCTGGGGAATAGTCATCTGGCCCTTTTGTGTCACCTTTGCCAGCACCAGGTCCATCATGCGGTCCCCCTTACAGTAAGATTATCGGATAACGCTACATTCCGATTGTAGCCCTGATCTTGGACTCTGTCAAACTGCCCCTGGTCGACGGGCGCATTCGGCCTCAAATCGCCGCCCGCCCCGCGTGAAACGCTTGCCGGTTCAGCGCGACGAACTTCGGCGGGACGCGCTCGACGATCACCGCCAGCCAATCCTCCGGTGACAGTTCGGCGCCCAGCAGCCCCTCCCGCTCGATCAGCGCGGAGAGCGCGCCGAGCAGCACGACGTTGGCCGCCTTGACGTTGCCCAGGCCGGCGGCGATCGCTTCCCCATCCACGCAGGTGGCGTGGTCGGTGACCTGGGCCACCGCGCCGCGCAGCCGGTCGTCATCGGGATAGGTCTGCCCGCCGGAAGTGACACTCACCGGCGCGATGGCCTGCATGTTGATCAGCGCGAGCGCGCCCGGGTGAAGTTGGTTCAGGCTGCGCAGCGCCTCGACCTTTTCGAACGCCAGCAGGACGTCCACTTCGCCCGCGCCCACCAACGGCGAATGGACGACCTCGCCCCACCGCACGAAGCTGGTGACGCTGCCGCCGCGCTGCGACATGCCGTGTACCTCGGCCTGTTTGGCCTGATACCCGGCCGCCAGCCCCACATTGACCAGCACGTCGCT
>PHCA01000135.1:0-1523 GCA_002842085.1 Chloroflexi bacterium HGW-Chloroflexi-1 | reverse complement strand
AACGGCGCCCAGCGCTTGCGCGCCTCGGGCAGCAGGGCGCACGGCTCCCGGGTGATCAGCACCGACGGCTCATCGAGCTGCATGTACGCCTTGAGGGTGGCCTCGATCTCCGCCACGTCGAACGCGGGGACCGTCTTGATGTGTTTGATCCCCAAGGCGCGCACCAGCGGCTCGAGCTCGATTTGGACGGTGACTGCCCCTTGCAGGGTGCGGCCCGTGCCGGGGTTCTCCTGGTGGCCGGTCATGCCAGTGATGCGGTTGTCCATGATCACGGTGATCACCGGGCTGTTGTTATATACGACGTTGAGCAGCGCGGGGATGCCGGTGTGGAAGAAGGTCGAGTCGCCGATCACGGCCACGTGCCGCTCCGGGCTGCCGGCTTTCAGCGCGCCGTGGGCCACGCCGATCCCCGCGCCCATGCAGCCGGTGGTGTGGATGGCGTTGAGGGGCGGGGTGAGGCCCAGGGTGTAGCAGCCGATGTCACCGTTGACCGGCGCCTTCAGCTTGTTGAGGATGTAGAACGTGCTGCGATGGGGGCAGCCAGGGCACAGCACGGGCGGCCGCGGCGGAAGGGGGGGAATATCGACCTGGGGCAGCGGCACGCTGGCCGAGACCGGTAATAACCCGACCCGCACCGCGTTCTCGCGCACCACCCGCGGGTCGAGCTCGCCGGTGATGGGGAAGATATCTTTGCCCGAAACCGCGATCCCCATCAGTCGCACGGCCTCTTCGATGAACGGGTCCAGCTCCTCGATCACGATCAGCCGCGCCACCGAGGCCGCGAACTCCCGGATCATGCGCGCGGGCAGGGGCCAGGTCATGCCCAGGTGCAGCACCGACGCCTCGGGGAAGACCTCTTTGGCGTACTGGTAGGCCACGCCCGCCGTGATGATGCCGAGCTCCGCGCGGCCGCGCTCGATCCGGTTGAAGGGGAAGGTTTCGGCGAACTCAGCGATCGCGCGAATGCGCGCCTCGATGACCGGATGGCGCTTGACCGCGTTGCCCGGCACCATGACGTATTTGGCCGGGTTGCGGGGGAATTTGGCGATTTGCGATTTGCGATTTGCGATTTGCGATTCGTCATCTGCCATTTGCCATTTGCCATTTGCCAGCTCCACCGCGCTCGTCGAATGGCAGACGCGTGTCGTCAGGCGCAGCAGCACCGGCGTGTCGAAGCGCTCGCTCAGCTCGTAGGCGGCAACGGTCAGGTCCTTCGCCTCCTGGCTATCGCTCGGCTCCAGGCAGGGGACGCGGCCGAATTTGGCGTAGGTGCGGTTGTCCTGCTCGTTTTGGCTGGAGTGCATGGCCGGGTCGTCGGCCGTGACGATCACCAGGCCCGCTTCGCTGCCGGTCATAGACGCGTACATGAAGGAGTCGGCCGCCACGTTGAGGCCGACGTGCTTCATGGCCGCCAGCGCGCGCCGGCCCGCGTAGGCCGCGCCGATCGCGGCGTCCAGCGCGACCTTCTCGTTGGGGGCCCATTCGGCGTAAACGTTGGGGAAGCGGGCGAACTCTTCGAGGAT
>PHCA01000134.1:905-10607 GCA_002842085.1 Chloroflexi bacterium HGW-Chloroflexi-1 | reverse complement strand
TCTACCCTTACCCGGTTCAACAGGAGCTCAGGCACATCAATCCTCATGACTATTCGTAAAGTAATTCTCATTCAACCCAGGCGGGACGGGCGTTTCCTTGGCCGGGGCACCAGTCAGCCCTACACTTTGATGCGGTTGGCGTCCCTGGTCCCGGCCGACATCCCGGTCGAAATCTGGGACGAAGACCTGATGGATTTGCCCATTCACACGCTGGGCAAACAGGACCTGGTCGGGATCAGCGCCAAGACGCTGTTGATCGACCGGGCCAGGATGCTGGCGGGCCGCATTCGCCAGCAGGGTGCGACGGTTGTGATCGGCGGCGCCCACATCACGCTGGCGCCCGAAGAGGGTGAGGAGTGGGCCGACGTGATCGCGGTGGGCGAAGGGTATCGCACGTGGCCCCGGATCATCCGCGATTTCGAGGGCGGCACGTTGCAGAAGCGCTACGTCGACGAGGAGTGGGCGCCGCTGGATTCCGGTGTGGCCGTGTTGCAGGACCGGGTGTTGCGCCAGATGAACGAGCACCGCAACTACTGGACCACTTATCTGGAGATCACCCGCGGCTGCCCACGCAACTGCACCTTCTGCACGGCCATCCGCGTGTCGGGTCGGAAGATGCGTTTGCGCCTGGTCGAAGAGGTGGTCGAGGAGATCGAACGCCGGAAGCTGCGCCGCTTCTTCCTCACTGACGACAATTTTGGATTGAACTTCCGGCTCAACCCGGAATACATGGCAGAGCTGTTCCGCGCCCTGGCCAAATTGCCGTTGCAAGGCTGGACCTGTCAGTCCGAGCAACTGGTGGGCGAATACCCTGAGCTGCTGGATCTGGCCCGCCAGGCGCATCTGGACAAATTCTTCATCGGTTTCGAGTCGATCAACCCGGGCAACCGCAAGGAACTGGGCGGCAAAGCTAAGGGGGACGTGGCGCATTACCGACAGATGATCCAGCAGGTGCACGACCACGGGATCGGCGTGGTGGGGCTGTTCGTCTTTGGCCTGGACAGCGACACGCTGGAGACTTTTCAGGCGACGCACGATTTCGTACGCACCAGCGAGCTCGACAGCGTCAGCGCCACCATCCTGACGCCCTATCCGGGCACCGTGCAGCGGGAAGAGATGTTGGCCGCCGGACGCATCCTCCCGCACGACACCTGGGAGCGGTACGACACCAATCACGTCACTTACGTGCCGAAGCACATGACCGTCGAAGAGCTGACCGAGGGCTATGACTGGCTGTGCAAGCAACTTTACCAACCGGCTCAAATCATCAAGCGCGGCTTGCGGGCTTGGCGGCGACATCCGCTTTCCGAAGCACATAAGCGCCTGGTATCGAGTTTTAGCACTGACATCGGTTACCGCCGGGAGTTCGCGCACCGGTATACGTGACACGGTGACACGGTGACACGGTGACACGGTGACACGGTGACAGGGTGCGGTGATGGGATGACTCCTGACCCCTGACCCCTGTCAGATTACGAGAGGTTGACCCTATGCGAGTCTTGTTAGCCAGCCCCGAATCAAAGGTCTGGACTTCACGCAAACATATCCCCCTGGGCCTGGGGTATCTGGCCGCGGTGCTGCGGGAGAACGGCCATCACGTCGGCCTGTACGACGCGGCCATCGAGGACGAGCCGTTGGCGACGGTGGTCCAACGCGGCGGCTACGAGCTGCTGGCGATCAGCGCGGTCACGCCATTGATCGTGGACGCCTGGACCATGGCTAAAGCGGGCCAGCGGCTGGGCATGACGACGCTGCTCGGCGGCCCGCACCTGACGCTGATGCCAGAGGAATCGATCGGCCCGGAGCACCCCGAGGTGGACTACGTCATCAAGGGGGAGGCGGAGGAGAGCATCGTCGAGCTCGTGGACACGCTGGAGGGGCGGGGAGCGATGGAAGCCGTTCACGGCCTCTACTGGCGGCGGAACGGCGCAATGGTCGTCAACGCACCGGCGCGCCTGACGCCCGACCTGGACGCGATCCCCTACCCGGCGCACGACCTGTACAAGATCGGTCGCTATGCTAATTTGCAGCCGCTGACCGACGGCCTGGATAAGAAGGCCCGGGCCTACACCATCATGACCAGCCGCGGCTGCCCGTACAAATGCACCTACTGCTCCAAACCGATCACCGGCAACACCTGGCGGCCGCGCAGCGTCGAGAACGTCATCGGTGAATGGCGCTGGCTGGTCAAGGACCTGCGCGCCACCGAGATCGGCCTGACCGACGACATCTGGAACCTGAAGCTGGATCGGGCCAAGGCGCTGTGCCGGGCGATCATCGCCGAGGGACTGAACACCGTGCCCTGGGTCACTGTCCACGGCATGAAGGTCAACCACACCGACGCCGAGCTTTTTCAACTGATGAAGGCCGCCGGCTGCAAGCGGGTCGGCTTCGGCGTGGAGAGCGGTGACCCGCACATCCTGCGCGATGTGATCAAGAAGGGCCAGACGGTCGACATGGCGCGAGACGCGTTTCGCTGGGCCAGGGACGCCGGCCTGCAGACCATGGGATTCTTCATTTTCGGCATGCCGGAGGAGAACGCGGAGGCCATGGAGAAGACGATCCGACTGGCATTGGAGCTGGACCCCGACCTGGCGAACTTCATGCTGGCGACGCCGTACCCGGGCACCGAGATGTACGATGTGATCAAGCAGCACGGCAACATCTTTGCCAACGAGTGGCAGGACTACGCCATCCATTCGGACAAGGCCCGCTTCTCCATGCCCGGCTACGACCCCGACCTGGCCGTGCGCAAGTGGAAGGAAGCGTACCGGCGCTTCTACCTCTACCGGCCCAGGCGGGTGTGGGAGAAGGTCACCCACAAAAGTTTCTGGACCGAGCTGCCGAGCACCGTCGACAACGCCATGCGGTTCTTCCTGCCTGGGAAGGCTGTGGCGTGATTTGGGCGGGGGTGCTGAGGAAGACGCTGCTGCGACATGATCGCGGCCACTACAGTGTACGAGCGAAAGGATTCGAACGTGTCCAATCAACGTATGCAAGGGACTTCGCCCCAGGTCAAAGCGGGCCTGCTGACCGAAGTGGTCCGCAGCGCGCGGCTGGTGTGGCGACTGTTGAAAGATCCCCGGGTGGCCACGGCCACCAAACTGCTCATCCCCGGCCTGGTCGGCGCATACCTGCTCTGGCCCGTGGACTTGCTGCCCGACGTGATCCCGTTAGTAGGCCAGGTCGACGACCTGGTGTTGTTGGCGTTGGGTGCGAAGCTCTTCATCGAGCTGTGCCCGCCGGAGATCGTGCGTCAACATCAGGCGGACTTGGCGGGCGGTGCGCGGCGTGACGCGGCCGGGGGCGAAGTGGTGGACGGGGACTATCGAGTGATTGAGTAACGAGTAATGATTACTTGTTACTCGTTGTTTCACAACGCGTTCCCCCATCAAATCATACTCCATCGCACCGGTGATGCGCACGCGCGCCATCCCTCCCACTGGCAGCTCCCCGGGGATCACCACCAGGCCGTCCACCTCGGGCGCGTCCCGGTAGCTGCGGGCCAGCGTCACCGGCCCTTTGCCATCGCTCAACACGCAGTTGCCTTCCACCAGCACGTCCAACACCCGGCCCACCTGCGCCTGGTTGCGCGCCAGCGAGATGCGCTGCTGGAGGGCCATCGCGCGCTCGTAGCGCCCGGTCTTGACCGCCTCCGGCGCCTGGTCGGGCATCTCGGCGGCCGGCGTGCCCGGCTCGGGGCTGAAGGTGAAGACGCCGACCTTGTCGAACTGGATCTGTTCGAGGAACGCCAGCAGTCCGTTGAACTCCGCGTCGGTCTCGCCGGGCAGGCCCACGATGAAGGTGCTGCGGAACGCCATGTCGGGCATGGCCGTGCGCATGGCCGCGAACGTGTCCAGCAGTTTGTCCACGTTGCTGGGCCGAAACATGCGCCGTAAGACGGCCGGGTGGCCGTGCTGCAGCGGGATATCCAGGTAATGACAAACCCGTGGGTCGCTCGCCATCACGTCGATCAGGCGTTGGGACACGTGGCCGGGATACGCGTACATCAGGCGCAGCCAGCGGAGCTCGGGCACGCCGTCAAGGATCGCCTGCATCAACCCCGGCAGTCCGTCGGCCTGACCCAGATCGCGGCCGTAGTCGGTGGTGTCCTGCGCAATCAGGATGATCTCGTGGGCGCCGCCCGCGACCAGGGCCTGAGCCTCGGCCACGACCGCGTCCTGGGGGCGGCTGCGCAGCTTCCCTTTGATGCCCGGGATGGCGCAGAACGCGCAAGGCGCGTTACAGCCGTCGCTGATCTTCAGGTAAGCGCTGCCGGCGAGCACGGGCGGCCGCGGGGTGGGATCGAGCAGCGGGTGTTCGGGATCGCCCAACAGCGTGTAGCGTTCGAAACGCCGCCCTTCTTTGCCGCCGCGCAACCCTCGCACCAACGGAACGATCTCCATCCAGCGCCGGGTGCTCAACAGGCCGTCCACGCCGGGCACTTCGCGCACGATGCGCTCGCCGGCACGCTGCGCCATGCAGCCGGCCGCGATCAAGGCCTGCCCCTGGCGTTTGCCGTCGGCCAGCTCCCGGAGCGCCGCGAGCGATTCCTCCTCGGCCGCGGCCAGGAAGCCGCACGTGTTGACGATCAACACATCGGCGTCCTCCGGGACTGCCGTGCCGTGATAGCCGGCTTCGCCCAGCAGCATGGCCATGCCTTCGCTGTCCACGGTGTTCTTGGGGCAGCCGAGGGTCAACAAATAGTAACGTGATGCGTGTTGGTTCTGTTTTTTCATTGCGTTATAAAAACGTAAAGCGTAAAACGTAAACTGGCAAAGTTACGTTTTACGCTTTGCACCCGGGTGGCTCGGTGAACACCGGCCACAGCAAAAAGGCAGGATCAGCCGGACGGCGTCGGCGTGACCGATGGCCCGGCGGTTGGAGGCAGCGCCGCGCCGGGAGTGGACTCAGTGACCTGGCCTTGATCTACGATCCAGGTGCGCTCCACAAGCTCAGCCACCTTACCCATCGCGCCCAGATCTTCGCCGTTCAACGTCAGGTTGACACCCGCCGCGTTGCCGGTGCGGATGTAGATTGAGTTATTGGCCACCCACGAGTGCGTCTCCCCCGCCTTCAGATTCGCGCCCGTGGTCTCGATGACATCTTGCCCATCCACGATCACGCGCACCCAGGCGCGCTGGGTGGTCCGCATCTCCAGGGCGATGCGGACCACCACCTCGGGAGTCGCGGTGGGACGCAGGGTCGGTGTGACGGTGGGCAGCACCGTCGGCGTGGGCAGCGGCAACAGATCCGAGGTGGGCAGGGGCAGCGGCGGGGTCACGGTGGCCGCGGGCGCGGGTTGTGGCGTCGCGGTCACGATCCAGCGGGTTGGCGTGGCCGTGGCGGTCGGCGCCGGGCCGAACGCGGCCAGGAGATCCCAACCGGAGTTATGGGTGAGAACCCACCAGCCGCCCCCGGCCAGGGCTGCCACGATCACCACGGCTATGACCCAACGCCATAAACCCAGGTCGCGCCGCGTGTCGATCAGCTCGACCTCCAGGGGCCGATAATCGCCCAGGCGGGGTTTGCCGACCTCAGCGATGGGTACCTCGTCACCGGTATCGCCGCTCTCCTGCGCGTAACGTCGCAGTGCGTCGTCCACATCCAGGTCCAGAAAGCGCGCGTAAGTCCGCAAGAAACCACGGGCGATTGCGCCGCGCGGTAACACGTCGTAGGCGCCGCCCTCCAAGGCTTCCAGGTATTTCTGGCGAATGCGGGTCGTCTGCTCGACATCGGCCAGACTCAGTTTTTGGGCGGCGCGCGCCTCAGACAACAGGTCCCCAAGTTCACTCATAGCGCGGTCTCCTGCCGCAACCAAACCGGTCTTAGCGCAAAGACGAAAAGGGCAAAGACGCCAAGAAATCAAAAGGGCTTTGCCCCAGACGCAAAGAACGCTAAGAGACCCTATATTGATTCTTTGCGCCCTTTGCGCCTTTGCGTGAGGCTTTTCCAAGTCCAGCAGGTCATTGACCACTACACTTTTGGGTCCAACTCGTCCGGATCAGGTTATTCCACTATAACCGCGGCGCGCCGAAAAGTCAAACGCGTTGTGATCTCCCGCCATCGGGCAGATTGCACGAACGGCGAGTTACAGGTATGATAGGGGCATGGCAAACGGCATGCGGGCCGGCGCATTACGCCGGGCACAGCAAACCCTATTGGTGATGGTCGTACTGGCCGTGGTCGCCGTGGTAGCGTCGACCTGGATGGCTGCGCGCGCGGGTGAAGGCCCGAGCTGGCTGCAAGCCATCTTCGGCCCACCGCAAACGCTGACCGGCCTTCGGATTGGCATCGTGGCCGGACACGCTGGCAACGACACCGGCGCGGTCTGTCCCGATGGCTTGACGGAAGCCGGGGTCAACCAGGCCGTGGCCGATGCCGTGGCCCGCGCGTTGCAACGCCGCGGCGCGCACGTCGATCTATTGGCCGAGTTCGACGACCGGCTGCCCGGCTATCAGGCCGACGCCTTCGTGTCTATCCACGCGGATTCATGCGAGTATAACCTGAGCGGTTTCAAGGTGGCGAGCCTGGAGGGCGGGAGCCGCGCCTCGGATGCGTTGGTCGCGTGTCTTTGGGCGCGCTACGAGGCCACCACCGGACTCAAGCCACACCCGGACACCATCACCTACGACATGCGCGGCTATCACGCCTTTCGCGAGATCGCGGCCGCCACGCCGGCCGCCATCATCGAAACCGGTTTTCTGAGCGGTGATCGCAGGTTTCTCACCCGCCATCCGGATCGGGCGGCGGCGGGCATCGTCGCGGGGGTCGAATGTTTCCTGGCGCCCGAGTAGAGACGCCAATCACGCGTTACTCGTCACTCGTTACTCGTCACTCGTTACTCGTCGCTCGCACGCCCAACAACTGCCGCAGCACCAGCCGGTGCACCACCTGCTCCACCGGCGCGCGATCATCAGTGAAGATCGGCGTGCCGGGCGGGGGACCCGCAACGCGGACGTAGGGCGTGGCCCGGCGGGCGACCTCAGCCAGCAGCGGATGCGTGAAGCGCGGCAAGTTGGCGTGAAAGTCGGCCGGAGTGGTCGGCCGGCGGGTGGCCACGACCAGGGTGTTGCCGAGCGGACCGCCTTCGTCCGGCTCATCCACGATGTAGACGCTGGGAAAGACCTGCATCATCGTGGCCGCGATCGCGTTCACCAGGCTGTAGTCGGTGTGGGTGCGCCCAACGTTCACCGCCACGACGCCGTCCGCAGCCAGGCGCTCCCGGGCCAGCGCGAAGAACTCGACCGTGGTCAGATGAAATGGGATGTACGGCGGGCGGTAGGCGTCCACCGCGATGAGGTCGTATGGCGAAGAGCGAATGGCGAATGGCGAATGGTCTCGTAAGTTCGTTGATTCGCTGATTCGCTGATTCGCCAGGAACCGCCTGCCGTCCATCGCGACTGCGTTCAAGTTCGGCTCGTTCATGTCAAACCAGGCGCGGCCGACCGCGATGATCTCGGGGTCCAGCTCGGCGCCGTCGATGGGGATCGGCCCGTAGGCCTCGGTGAAAAGCCCGGCCATCGTGCCGGCCGCCAGCCCCACAATGGCAATCCGCCGCACCCGGACCGGATCGTAGGGGGTCGGGTTGAAGGCCGGGGCAATGATGAAATCGTCCCAGATGCCGTCCGCCAGCCCGCCGCCGGGCCGGTAGACCGAGTGGATGCCTTCGCCTTCATTCAGGCGCAGTTGGCGCTCGAAGCCGGCGTCCACCACCTGGATGTAGTTGAAGGCGGATTCGGTCTCGTAGAGCAAGCCCTGGACCGGCTTGATCGGGCCGACTGGCCGCCAGCCCAGAAAGGCGACCAGGCTCAGGGCGACGATGGCAGCCAGCGCATCCCACGGGCGGCGCACGCGCACCAGGCCGACGAGTATGACGCAGAGCAGGACCACCGCCAGCGTGGCGAAGGTCTTCCGGGTGCCGATGTTGGGGATCAGCCAAAGAACCGGCAGGAAGCTGCCCAGGATGCTGCCGACCGTGGAAAGCGCGTAGATGCGGCCGGCCACCTCACCGCTGCTGCGGACATCCCGCAACGCCAACCGGATCGCGAACGGGCTGACGCAACCGAGCAGCGTCACCGGCAGGGCGAAGAGCACCAAAACGCCGGCCATGCTGCCTGCCAACACCCCGGCATCGAGATCGGCTATGCCAAAGGCCGCAAGCTGCAAGACCGGTCGGGCCACGGTCGGTACCAGTCCGACCCCGAATGCGCCGAGGCCAGCCAGCCGGAGCAGCGTCACCAGGCGCGGGGAGCGGTCGGCGATGCGGCCGCCCAGCCAGTAGCCCAACGCCAGGTAGAACAGGATCAGCCCGATCAGGCTGGCCCAGACGATCAGCGAGTTGCCGAACCAGGGATCCAACAGCCGCGACGCGCTGAGTTCCACCCCCAAGGTGGTGAACCCGGCGGTGAAAACCAGCAGATAGAGGTAGCTGCGGTCGATGTTTTCAGACATAGAGCGATTATACTCTGATTTGCGGATCCACGACAAAGCGACGCGGCGCGTGTCTTCTCAAAAAGTAGGGGCGATCCCTCCGTGGTCGCCCGCGTGGACAGGCGCAAGGCGGCTAAGCGTTAGCCCGCCAGCCCACTATCCCGGATTATCAGCGATTCCCGTCCGCTTCCGGGTTGACAAAGTGACCTGCGCCGTGCTCGAAGATGGCAGCGCCTGGCGCCACTGCGACGAGCTCCCCTTGGGATCGTTGCCCGCGGAGACTGCGGCCGATGCGTGACGTAAGCGACGTCCCGAGCCCGGCGGGCGCCGAGGGGCAGGGACATTCCGGCGATCGCCCCCGTCCGACGCCCGTCGATGCCGACTCACCGCACCCGCGCGTCGCCCCGGTCCATTGGCTGCTGGGCGGGTTGCTGCTCGCGATCCTGGCCGCGCCCTCCCTGATCTGGCGCGCCGAGATCGCCGGGCTGTTCACCGATCGGGGCCGGGTGATGGCGCTGGTGCGTGCCGCCGGCGCCTGGGGACCCGGGGTGCTGATCGGACTGACCGTGGCCCAAATCATCGCCGCGCCGATCCCGGGTCAGGTGGTGAACCTGGTGGCCGGCTACGCGTTCGGCTTCTGGCAGGGCACGCTGTACAGTTGGCTCGCCACACTGATCGGGTCCACGCTCGCGATGGCGCTGGCGCGTTTTGCCGGCCGGCCGCTGGTCGTGCGCCTGGTCAGCCCGAACGCGCTCGACCGGTTGGATCGGTTCGCCGCGGGGCGGGGGCTGCGCTTCTTCTTCCTGGTGTTCCTGATCCCGTTCCTGCCCGACGACGTGGCGTGTTTCCTGGCCGGGCTGACGCCGCTGCCGCTGCCCGCGCTGATCGTGGTCGCCGCGGTTGGGCGTATCCCCGGGGTGATCACAGCCGTGTGGGCCGGCAGCCAGGCTGACCGCCTGGGGTGGCAAGGAGGGCTGGTCGCTGGGGCGCTGATCCTGTTGGGGGTATGCGTGGCCGCCCGCTATGGCTGGCGGCTCCAAACCGCCTTGTTGCAGCGGCTCTCGCAACGGACCGGCGGTTGAGCAGGCATCCTGAAAGTATCTTCTCAAGCGATAGCCATAATCCGGGGTGGCTGTGGCCGGTCTCCTGACCGAGCCACAGCGAGCGATTCCCCGAAAAATTGAGACAATACTCAAGAAATGAATACACGAATAAACCTATTTTTAACCATAAAAAGGCGCTTCGTAATATACTGAGCGGAAATGAATT
>PHCA01000134.1:0-809 GCA_002842085.1 Chloroflexi bacterium HGW-Chloroflexi-1 | reverse complement strand
GTTTGATTTCCGACCAGTATAGTGGCATTTTCCTGTTTTCAACAGAGAAACCAGGGGGTCGAGCATGAGCAAGCCCATCGAGCTGGTATTGGACGGCATCGCGCACGGTGGTGAGGCGTTGGGACACCAGGCCGGCAAGGTGATCTTCGTGCCATACGCGATCCCGGGCGAGCGGGTGCAGGTCGAGATCGTGGAGGAGAAGGCGCGTTGGGCCCGGGCGCGGCTGCTCGCCGTGCTGGAACCCAGCCCCGACCGCGTCGCGCCCCCCTGCCCATATTTCGGTCCCGATGGCTGTGGCGGTTGTCAATGGCAACACATCGCCTACGAGCGCCAGGCCACGTCGAAGGGCGAGATCGTCGCCGACCAACTGCGTCGCCTGGGCCGCATCGCCGCCCCACCGGTCGCCGACGTGGTGGCGCTGGCCAACGACGCGGGGGTGTTGGAATATGGTTATCGCAACCAGGCTCAGCTCGCCCTCACCCCGGATGGGAAACTGGGCTATCGCCGCACAGGCAGCCAGGACGTGATCGCCGTTGATTCCTGCCTGCTCCTGCATCCGAGGTTAGACGCACTGCACGCCGCCCTGGACATCGCCTGGCCGGCTCTCCAGGGCGTCGGCCTGCGCGCCGGGATCAACACCGGCGACGCGCTGGTGCTGTTCGAGACGGCCGGCGCCGAAGCCCCGGAATTGGAGATCGACCTGCCGGCGTCCTGCGCGCTGCTGACCGGGCGCGAGGTGCAACCGCTGATCGGTGACGCCTGGATCGAGGAGGCCGTGGCCGGGCAGCGCTACCGCGTCTCGGCCGAGA
>PHCA01000416.1:781-1351 GCA_002842085.1 Chloroflexi bacterium HGW-Chloroflexi-1 | reverse complement strand
TCTGCCACGAACTGCTGGTTATCGAAACCGGCCAGACACTCCTGTCGATATGCGGCGATAAACGCGGGATCCAGGGTCTCGCGCTGGCGCTTGGCCGTTCGGGCCGATGTGTCGGCGCCATGCTGCCGTTGTCGCGTCTCCGGGCCGGGCGCCAGGTCGAGCCGGTGCAGGTAGCGGATGCCCAACGCCGCCAGTTTGGCCTGCAACCGCTGGCTGTTAGCGAACGCGTAGGCCGCGCCGCGGACGCCCCGGCGGCGCCGGATATCGCACACGGTATCGACGCGAGCGTCGGCCAGAGCCTGGAAGAAGCTCGCTTCGTCGAACCCGTACACGCCGATGGTCACGAATTCAGGCGTCATCGTCCTCCTCCTCCTCGGCCGACTCAGGGGCTTTCTGCGCCGGGCCATAGCGTTTGCGCGAGGTGAAGTCGTGCCCGCCGAACAAGCTCAACTGGCCGCCGGTCAGTCGCTCGATGATCGCGGCCTGGCGTTGCAACTCGTCGTTCTCGTCGATGTGGAGGACGGGGACGCCCAATTCGGCCAGCGTCTCGCCGATCAGCTTGCTGCGGTG
>PHCA01000416.1:0-768 GCA_002842085.1 Chloroflexi bacterium HGW-Chloroflexi-1 | reverse complement strand
TCCGCGTAGCAATCGGGGTCATCGGGCTGGCCGCCGATGGCGTCGCCCATAAAGACGTAATTGATACCGTGCTCACGGAGCGCTTTTTCCAGTGCGGCCTTCGAGAACTCCGGCTTGAAGCGCGAATAGGGCGCGCTGCGTACGTCGATCAGGTATGCGATCTCGTGCGCGTGCAGCAGCTCGATGAACGCCTCGATCGTGCGCGCGCCATAGCCGATGGTGTAGAGGGGGTGGTTGGCTGGTGGTTGGGTCATGGGTCGATCTCCGCCTCGATCTCTCGCACGCGAGCCGCGTCCACCCTGGGCGCAGCTGAAGGAGCCTGCCCTGAGCGCAGCCGAAGGGTCGCCGGCTGGGGTGGCCGCGTGAGCTACGATGCTATGCGCGCCCCGCGAGAACCGGCATCGCATCCCAAGTACAGCCCTCCAGCAGTCGTCCAGCGGATTTCTTGCGGACACCCCCCCACTGCTTGAAGAAGAAGGGAATGTGAGCGACCTGGCATTGATCCCTCACCTCCAGCACCCACTCCTCACAGAGCGGCCTCGCGCCCGGACCCGATTCGCCGCCGACGATGACCCAGTTGATGCCGTGCAAGTCCAGGTGCGGCAAAGGGCCGAGGAGTGGCTCAAGGGATATGAACTTGATGTACGCGCCGGTCTGTCTGAGGTGATCGATCCGGTACACGTAGTCCTGGGTCTCGACGCTGACACCCATCCAGACGTTGACCGGCCACTCGATCTGCGGACTGAGTCCCAGCAGGCGCTCGGAGCG
>PHCA01000133.1 GCA_002842085.1 Chloroflexi bacterium HGW-Chloroflexi-1 | reverse complement strand
AATTCCAGTACAGGCAAGCTGCCGCCAAGCTGCTTTTTCCAGTAGGCAAGCTGAGCTTGCCATGCTTCTCCCTGCCGCCACTCTTGCTGCCAGCAGGCAAAGTCCGCGTACTGGATGGGCAACTCTGGGAGCGGCGAGGGCTTTCCGGCAGAAAAGGCCTCGTAGAGAACTGACAGCTCCCGGTTGAGCACCTTGAAAGACCATTCATCGAAGACAATGTGATGCATGGTCAGGAGCAGCACATGTTCCTCGTCGCCCAATCGCAACAGGGTGGCCCGTAACAATGGGCCGCGGGTCAGGTCGAAAGGATGTCGTGCTTCCTCAGCCGTCAATCGTTGAACCTCGACCTCTCGCGCTGCCTCGGAGAGCTGTCCCACATCCTGCACGATCAGTGTTATGCCTGGACTGGGAGCGATGACCTGCACCGGTCGCCCCTCCTCAACCGCGAAGGTCGTGCGTAGTACTTCGTGACGGCGCACGATCTCGTTGAGGCCTTGCTCCAATGCGGGCACGTTGAGTGGTCCAACCAGGTGAAGAGCGGCAGGAATATTATAGGCAGCGCTGTTTGGTTCCAACTGATCCAAGAACCACAGCCGCTCCTGGGCAAAGGACAATGGAGCTTTGTCAGGGTTTTCCCTCCGAGGGATTGTGCTTGACGAGGAGGACTCTATTCCTTCCTCTTTTAGCAGGTAGCTGAGAAGCTCACGCTTTTCAATCGAGAGATCGGTTGCAACTAACCTTGGCTCGATGTTCACTATGACTTTCCCCGATGCGTTATTGCTTCCGAAGAGCGTTTTGCCTCAAGGGGTACCTGGGCACCAAAAACAGATGCTCAAGCAGTTTTTCTATGCCCGGCTTGGGCACAAGTGGATAAAATTTTACCACCAAACCAGTTCGAGTGCATATCGTAAAGGTGGCAGAAGAACACGGACAAACAAAGGGATTCCCCTGCAAAATGCACATTTGTGTAGTGGTCGCGAACATCTTGCACTGAGCGCTTGGCCAGAATGCCCGCTGAATCCCGCAAAATAGCCTGAAAGGGCCTTCTGTTCCGAAGGGCCTTCTGCTCAGAAAGACTTGTCCTGAGCGAAGTCGAAGGATTCGGCCAGAATCAGATCCCGGGCTTGCAGGGGAGCCGGGTCAATCGCCTGGAGCACCGCCGCCTTACCGCGAATCTTGGGCAGCGTCTCGGCAATGTAAACGCGGGCCATTTCTCGTTTCCTTCCTGCCAAACGCGCATCCCGCAACATCAACCAACAGTTGATGACGTACACTGCTACGTCGGCCAGGTCTGCTGCGTAGTAGTCGATCAGCGCGCGCTCTTTTTCCCCCTTCAGGCGGTCGATGCATTGGTTGAGCAACGCAGTGGCCTCTGCTACCTGGCCTTGGAGCGCGGCCAGCTCCGCGCCGTAGTCCAGAGCCGCCCATTCGTTCAGCAAATCGTCCAGGGCATGGCCCAGCAACCCACCGGTGCTGGCTACAATCTGAAGTTGGCTGGTACCCTCATAGATGCTGGTCACACGGACGTCGCGGTAGTGGCGCTCCACGTTGAACTCGCGCATGTAGCCGGCGCCACCGTGAATCTGCATCGCCTGGTAGCAGACCCGGTTGCCCATTTCGGTGGCGTAATACTTCGCCAGTGGGGTCAGCACGGTTGCCAGCCGATCGGCCTGCTTGTGCCGTTGGCGGTCGGCGGGATCCGGGTTCTCTCCCTGCCGCACACACTGCTCGTAAGCTTTATGCAGATCCACCCACCGCCCGGTCTCGCAAACCAGCGCTCGCGTCGCCTCGATCTCCCCGCGCATCGAGAGCAGCATGCGATACACCGCCGGGATGGCGCGAATCGGCTGGCCAAACTGGACGCGCTTCTCGGCGTATCGAGACGCCTCCCGGTAAGCAGCCTCGGCGATGCCCAGGGCCTGGGCCGCCACTGCCAGTCTGGCCCCATTCATCATGCTCATCGCGTAGCGGATTAGCCCGAAACGGCGCTTGCCGATCAGTTGGGCGGGTGTGTCACTAAACTGGATCTCGCAAGTAGGTGAGGAACGCACACCGAGTTTGTGTTCTATCCGGCGGATATGTACCGTCTCATCCGCCTCTACCAGGAACAGCGAGAGGCCCCGAGCATCTTTGCTTTCCGGTTCGGAGCGAGCCAGCACCAGCAGGACATCCGCGCCGCCGTTGGTGATGAACCGCTTGACGCCGTTCAAGCGCCACCCGCCAGTTGTCTCAGCGTAGGCTGCGCCCGGAGGCCTGTCCTGAGCGAAGTCGAAGGGCTCAGCCCGCAGGGTGGCGCGGGTCTGCACGGCGCCCAGGTCAGAACCGGCGTCCGGCTCAGTGAGCACCATCGCCCCGGTCACTTCGCCCCGGGCAAAACGGGGCAGGAGCCGGGCCTTCATTGCCTCGCTGCCGAACTCTTCGATGGTAGCAGCAATCTCTTGCAGCCCAAAAACGGTCATCAACCCGGCCTCGGCGCGGGAGACGATTTCTATCATCAGCCGGTAAATCGTCCCCGGCAGGTTCAGCCCGCCGTACTCCCAGGGCAAAACCGTGCCCGTTAACTCGGCTTGCCGGAGCAGGTCCAACGCTTCCTGCGTCGCAGCGGCGTAAGTGACCCGGCCATCGTGGAACTGGGCGCCTTCCTCGTCCGCCTCGGCCGCCCGGGGGGCCACGCAGGTGGCGCAAATCTCGCCCAACACGTTCAATAGCAGCCGGTAGTTATCTTTGGCATCTGCATAATTGCGCGGCGCAAGGGGGTACTGATCGTGGTAACGGTACCCATCCTCGCTGATCTCGACGACCTGGCTGAGGTCCAATTGGTCCAGGCGGAATTGCAAATCCAGGTTGTCAGTGAAGAAATTCTCTGCCATGCTCAGTTCCTCTATTTGGCGTTCTCGTGATAAGCGTGGATCATCCAGGGGATGATCTCGTTCAAGTCGCCGACGATTTTGTAGTGCGCGATCTGAAAAATCGGGGCGGCGGGGTCAGTGTTAATGGCGATGATCTTGCTTGACTGATCCATCCCGGCGCGGTGTTGGACTGTGCCGGAAATGCCACAGGCAATGTACAGCCGGGGTCGGACAGTGACCCCGGTCTGCCCCACTTGATGTTCTGATGAGATGAAACCGGCATCCACTGCAGCCCGCGAGGCCCCCACTTCACCGCCCAGCAGTTGGGCAAGTTCGTGAATGAGTCGAAAATTTTTCTGACTGCCCACGCCCGCGCCGCCGGCGACTACGATGGAGGCGCTCTTCAGATTGCAGCCGGGTGGCCGGATTACCCGCTGCAACACTTGCAACACCAGGTCGCGCTCATCGAACTGCGGTTCGACCCTCTCGACCCCGCCCCGGCGCGTGCGGTCCGGCTCAGCCAGACGCATCACCCCTTCGCGCACGGTGGCCAACTGCGGGTGCATCTCCGGGTTGACGATGGTGGCGATGACGTTGCCGCCAAAGGCCGGCCGAATCTGATATAGCAAGTCGGGGTACACCCGGTCCTTCCTCTGAAAATCACCTATCCGGAGATCGGTGCAATCGGCGGTCAGCCCGGCGCGGACGGCGCTGGCAATCCGCGGCGCCAGGTCACGGCCAATCGGCGTCGCGCCCAGGAGAAAGATGTAGGGCTGGCGGGCCTGCACCAGCTCGATGGCGACTTTGGCGTAGGGCAGAGTGCGGTACAGCGCCAGCTCGGGATGATCCGCCAGTAACACCAGGTCCGCGCCGTGATGGATAGCCTTTTCAGCCAGGTTCGCGATGCCATGACCGAACAGCAGGGCGCAAACTCGGCTGCCCAGTCGTTCGGCCAACTCCCGCCCTTTTGAAAG
The DNA here is from genome assembly GCA_002842085.1 of Chloroflexi bacterium HGW-Chloroflexi-1. Classification (GTDB taxonomy): domain Bacteria; phylum Chloroflexota; class Anaerolineae; order CG2-30-64-16; family CG2-30-64-16; genus CG2-30-64-16. The sequence goes on along the minus strand of PHCA01000133.1, from coordinate 6,086 downwards.
CAGCTCCAGGCTGACAGGGGCGATCTTGCCGGCTTCTTGTTCGATAAAGACCCAGACTTCCCTATCCTTATTCATTCCTCAACTTCCCCTTCACAAGATGTGGTCCTGAATCAATTCTCTCACCAGTGCAGAGGCGCCTTCCGGGGTGGCCGGGACCTGTCTGCTGTCGCTCGTTTCGAGCACGACGTAATCGATCTTCAGCACTTTGGTTGGCGAACCGTGCAGGCCTAGTTTCTCCTCGTCAGCGCCGATGTCGGCCGCCGTCCAGACCGGAATCTTCTGATCGCGCTCGGCCAGATAACGGTCCAGGGCTTCTGCCGTCTCGAACTCAGGCCACTGCTGCAGCAAGGCGGGACATTCGAGCGGGGTAGCGGCCAATTTGTAGGCGATCATCCTGCGGGCCGAGGGAGGACGGGGCCGATTGGCCGAGCTGACCACAGTCAGCAGGCAAGGCAAGGTGCATTTCACCGTCTCTTTGCCAAGGGGGAAAGCCCTCTGCACGACGATATCGCTTCCTTGCAGCGCCTGGATGGATTCCGCGTAAGTGATCTGCGGGAGGGCCAGTTTCTCGGCCACCTGCGGGCCAACCTGAGCGGTGTCGCCGTCTATCGCCTGCCGTCCGCAAAAGACCAGGTCGTAGTCGCCTGTTCGCTCAACGGCGCATTTGAGGGCATAGGAAGTGGCCAACGTGTCCGATCCGGCAAATTTCCTGTCGGAGAGCAATATCACCCGATCGGCGCCGCGATACAGCGCCTCGCGCAACACCTCAGCCGCCCGCGGTGGTCCCATCGTCAGCACCGTCACCTGGCCACCATGCTGCTCTTTGACCTGCAAGGCCATCTCCAGCGCGTTCAGGTCTTCCGGGTTGAAGATGGCCGGCAATGCGGCCCGGTCTACAGTGCCATCGTCTTTCATGGTCTTGCCACTGATGTTAGCGGTATCTGGCACTTGCTTGACCAACACTATACAATTGTACGTCATAAACAGCTCCTGGTTTGTCGGACATCGTCATCCTCAGTAGATCACAGTTTCAAGCTCCGGGCGGGTCCGTGCCCCGCCCGATCACGGATCGGGCGGGAGCAAATCGTGATCTACTGATCCTGGCGAAGGTTGTGAGTGATCTGGCCGAACCTTCGCAAGGTTTTAACCCGTGCAGCTCGCCTTCGTCGCGTTGGATGATACAACCGGCATAGTTTGAAAGTCGGTTGATCAGCGTATTCGAGCCGGATGATGGCCGCACGTCGGTCATGCCTCCTCGCGCCCCAGCTCGACGGCCAACGCATGCTTCACCCGCTCGTATTCGGCCTCGATCTGCGGCAGGCGCTCACAGGCTGCCCGCGCGCCGTCGCGAGTGATGATCTCCTCTAACTGCTGGCACAACGCCCCCAAATTGACAGCTCCGAAATTACCGCTGCTGCCCTTGAGGCTGTGCGCGGCCCGGTACAACATCTCCGCATCCCCCTGCTCGACGGCGGCCCGTAATCTCTCCATGCGCAAATCCGTATTGACCAGGAACGAATCGAGCAACTCGGCCAACAGCTCCGGATCGTCCTCCGCACCCAACTCACGCAGGCTATCCAACACCTCGCGATCGATTGGATCTTCCGATGGATCCGCCGGATCTAGAAACGGCGTCGCGATCCCCTGGGCACGCGCCGAAAACGCCCCCAACATGCCGGCGGCCGCGACATAGCCCGCTAAGAGCAGATGGAAACGCGCCAGTATGATCTTCAACATCAAACATGCTCCTGACTGATTCGCTACCCGGCAATTACACGCTAGAACGGCAGAGTTTGACTTACCAGAACATATCATATACCATTGCCACGCTCAAGTCAATAGGTCTCTGGGCCCGCCGAAGGGACGCGAGGGCGCAAAGACCTTTTTTGATTTCTTTGCGTCTTTGCGTCAATCGCTCGCTGTGGCCGGTCTCCTGACCGAGCCACCGTGGCTGGCCACAGCCACCCCGGATTATGGCTGTCGCCTGGCTATCGCCTGGCTATCGCTTAAGAGGATACTCCGTTATTAACTTCGCATTATCGATCGGGGAAAGACGGACAACGCTAGAGGAATCGTGAGATGATGTCCGCGGAGTTATTTGCGAACGATTCCTAACCTGGACAAGGCCGCTGCGCTTACAAGCCAGAGCCAACCAGGCAAATGCCATCAGAAAATTCTTGATCTCGCCCTCAAGCGACCGAATTCTGCCCGCAAAGGCGGCTTTGCAGTGGTTGACGGGGTCTCCACGTGCCCAATATGTCGAAGTACGGTAGTAGTACTAAGGACTGAGGATTAAATAACTTGGGCGAATCCCCCCTTCATTTGCCGGAGCGATTGGGTAAGTTATTAAGTCCTTAGCCCTAATCAACGGCGCAGCGAAAACCGCAACTGCTACGGCGCGGTGTTCGGCGCTCCACGGGTGAAGAAGAAGAGCGCCGTACTGCCGTATCTGCGCTCATCGTACAGCGCCAGATGCGCCAGGTCCGGCGCGTGCCACTCCTTGGGGAACACCTGAACGATGACCTGGCCCTCGCCGGTCAACAACTCGGGCCGACGGTCGACCGCGCACAACGCCCGTAGCCAAACCCCCTGATATTGCGGCGGCGCGATATAGATCACGTCGAAAGGCGCCAGAGCAGCCCGTGCCAGGTACGCAAAGGCATCACCGGCCACCACGACGCCGCGATCCGCCAGCCGCGTACTCTCCAGGTTGTGGTGCAACGTGCGGAGCGCGGCCCGGTCTCGCTCGCAAAACACCGCTTCAGCGGCCCCGCGGCTCAACGCCTCGATGCCCACCGCGCCGGTGCCGCCGAACAGGTCCAGATAGCGCCGTCCCTCGATCATATCCTGGGAATACAAGATGCTGAACAGCGCGGACTTGACGCGGTCGGTGATGGGGCGCGTGCTGTCGTCCGGCGCCGCCTCCAGCCTTCTCCCCTTCGCATTGCCCGCAATCACTCGCAACGATTTACCCCCATCTTCATAGAACAGCGAACAGCGTTTCCTGAAAGCCCCACATCCGGTCAGGCATCAGGAGTCAGGCATCAGGAGTCAGGGATCAGGTGTCAGGGATCAGGGATCCGCAATCCGCAATCAGTTATCCGCAATCAGTTATCCGCAATCCGCAATCAGTTAGTTATCCGGCGGATCAGCGTCCGGTACACCAGCGTGTCCACACCGCCGAACCGGTGCTTGTAATCCTCGTCCCCCTGCAAGAAGTCGAAGCGCTTCCGACCGCGGGCGATGGCGCATTGGATCAAACGGGAGAGGAGCACCCAGCCCGGGCTAAGTTGGGCGTTGGATTCGGGGTCGTACCCGGAGTTGTAGACCAGTATCTCGTCCCCGTAGTCGAAGCAGAAGTAGCTCGCCACGGCCTGACCAGCGATTTCGAGAAACGCAAGATACAGCCAGCCCTTATCAGCCATCACCCTGGCGATCGCATGAAAGAACTCTTGCATCTCTGCTGTCATGAAGGCGTCTTTGTCCGGGCTGCTCAACCGGTGCAATGCGATGAAACGGTCCAGCGCGGCGTCCAGGTCGTCACCGTCCCCAATCAGGTGCACGCGGGCATCGGGCGCCTCTCGTTCGATACGCCTGAGCTTGCGCCGAATTTCGTGCCGCTGTTTCTTGTCCAAACAGGCCAGATAGGCCTCCCAGCCGTCCGCGCCGCCGTCCGCGCCGCCGTCCGCGCCGTCACCGGGCAGATCGATCACCGGACAAACGTCCTCTTGGACCACGTCAGCCTGCCAGCCCAGGCCGCGAGCCATCTCAGGCAGGCGGACGTGAGCCAGCGAGCCCGCGAGTTGATTGCACAGGTCCAGGAGATCCCAGGCCGGGGCGTCCGGACCGGCCAACCATGCCAGAAACGCCTCGTAAACGGCGTCTTCCTCACCGGCTTCCACGATCAGATCCAGGTAGTCCGACACCTCGATGCAACCGACCACCTGCAATGTTCGCCCGGTGGCCTCGTGCGTCAGGTACAACGGCAGGATGCCCACCAACCGACCATCCAGCCGCGCCGCCAGCAGATAGAGATCCCCGAGACGGGCGCCGATGTGCCGCCACCACGTCGTCTGCCACTCCCAGGTCAAAAAGATCGTGTCACACCTGCTGCGGCACAACAAGTCGTTCCAACTATCGCGCAGCACCACGAAACCGGCCGCATCACGATACAGAATCAGTTCCAAGCGCAAGACCTCTCTGGATTCAACGAGGAGACACCCGAACGCGGCTATCACCCGGCGCATCAGGGGCCGGCGCCTGAGCGCTTCGTCGCGCGCCATACCAACGCCACCACGGCCAACACGAACACCGCGACCAACAACCCCGTCTGCCACCCCTGCGGCAAGCGCGTCGAGAACTGTCGCCACAGCCGGCTTACCAACGAGGGCGTCGGCGTGGACGTGGGCGTTGGCGAGACTGGCAACTCTGCCTGCGGCCGAAACGTGGGGGGCGGGACCGGCGTCAGCGCCAACGCGACCCGGGTCACCTCCGGCACAAAGGTCCCCGCCGGAGCCATGGCCGCGGCCACAGTCGGCCCCCCGGGCGTCACAATCACCGGACCGGTGGCCGGCGGCCCGGCCGCGGCCGCGCCCGGGCCGTTGCACGCCAGCAGCCGCACGTCATCCAGGAACATGGCCGTCCGCCCGCCCACGCCATCGTTGTAGACATTGAAATAGACCCAGATCGCATCGCCGCTGTATGCCTGCAACGGGATGCTGTGGTGCAACCAGGCGCGGTCGTCGTCCAGTGTGCGCCACGGCTTGGCGATGACCGACCCGTCCGCGGCCAACAGGGCCAGCTCCTGACGATCCGCCCCGGCGCCGCTCTCGGACCACGTGTAGGTCCAGAACTTCAACGTCACGCTGGCATAGCCGGCCGGGATCGTCACATACTGGCGCACCGACGAGTAGCTCTTCACGTTGCGATCCTGCGTGCCCAGCCGGAGCGCCCAACTTCCGCCGTGGACCGGGGTGGCGACCCCCTGCACCTGGAGCTCCAATGGCTTGATCACCCAACAGGACAGATTATTCTCGAAGTCGCCATTATACAACAGATCGACGCACCCGTCGGGAACGGGGCTTACCGTGGGCCAGGGCGTGTATGTGGGCGTCGCCACGACAGGGGTCTGCGTCGCCACGACAGGGGTCTGCGTCGCCACGATGGCGGTCTGTGTCGCGATGGCCGGAGTCTGCGTGGGCGGTGGGCCGGGTGTGGGCGTGAAGGTCGCGGTGATGATCCACGGCGTGTGGGTCGCGGTCACGACGAGCGGCGTGATGGTGGGGGCGCCGGTCGGCGGCGCGGGGCTCCCGGTCGCCGAAGGTGTCGGGGTCAGTGTCGGCGGCTGCGGGCTGGGGGTCTGGGTGGCGATCGGACAGGCGACCAACGACGCGTCGTCCAGGAACATGCCGGCCGTGCCGCCCAGGCCGTCGTTGTAGACGTTGAAATACACCTGCAAGGTGTGCAAGGTGCGCCCACGCCAGCGCGACAGGTCGAAGGTCATCTGATTCCAGGTCCGGCTATCGTTGCGCGAATACCACGGCTTGTCCAGGATTGTGCCGCCATCCGCAGAGAGCAGCGCCAGCTCCATGTAGTCTGTCGTCACCGCGCCATCGGCCATGGCGTAGATCCAGGCCGACAACGTGACCTTGCCCGCGTCCGCCGGGATGGTCACCGTTTGCCGGGCTGAAGAGTAGCTTTGCACGTTGCCACCCTGGACGATGCCCAACGCCAGCGATTTGTCCCCGCCGTGTTTGGTGTAAGTCATGTATTGCGGCGTCAGCGGCGTCACGCCCAAGACCCAGGCGTCCTGGCTCTCGAACCCACCGTTCACCAGCAACTCCGTACAGCCGCCCGCGGCCTGAACGGGCAGGCTGCGCGGTCCCAGCCAGATCGCCAGGGATAACACCGCCACCCAACACAACCCACGCCACAGATGCCGCGCTATCTTCATCGTGCAGGCTCCTTTGGTGACTGAGAACCGAACTGGGCAACCACAGAGGGACCGGCTCGCGGTTCCCCCTGGAATCCTCTGGGCAACATTCTATCATGAACAGTGTCGCAGAGCAATTGACCCTCCCCCAGCC
>PHCA01000132.1:26965-34540 GCA_002842085.1 Chloroflexi bacterium HGW-Chloroflexi-1 | reverse complement strand
GTTAGGTGCGATTTTCAGGGCAGTTTCTCATGCCGGGCGCGGCGCCACGGCCGATGAAAACGGTGGCTCGGTCGCAGACCGGCCACAGCAAGGGATTCGTTGGTTTCTAAATTCGTTGTGCATTTTCAGGGCAGATACCGTTTATCCGCGCGTTAGCCATCATCCGTTGCCCGTTTTCCCCACACGCGTGGGGACGAACCCCAGGCGGGCCGGATTTCAAGAACCTGGCCCGCCTGGACATAGATAACCCAAAACATATCCCAAACGAACTTGGGATATGTTTTTGGGATAAAGCGCCGTGCTGCGTATTTTGTATTGCGGTAGATACCTGGCGTTGTATCCTCTCAAGCGACAGCCATAATCCGGGGTGGCTGTGGCCGGTCTCCTGACCGAGCCACGATGGCTCGGTCAGGAGACCGGCCACAGCGCGATTCCCCGAAAAATTGAGAAGATACCTGTCGTTCAGGTCACCGAAGATCCTGGATGCGAGGCTGGCGCCACCGCAATTTGGCTGCCCACGTTCAGAAAAACGAAGGTCGCCCCTACTTCCACACCCATCTGCGCGCGCACGGCGCGTACGTAGCGCTGGATCTGTTCGTCGTAACCCTTGGCCCGGATGTGGGCGGGCAGATCGGCCTCGGGACGGAGTTGGTCGGTCTTGAATTCGATGATCCGCCAACTGTCGCCGGAGCGGTAGAGCAGGTCGATAACGCCGTACTCCGGCCGCTCCCCTAAAACCACGCTGAAAGGCACTTCGTGCCACCGCTGCGCCGCGTCCAACTCCGCCCACAAAGGATGCGCCCCCCAGCGCCGCAGCATGCGCCGCGCCGCCCCGATCGCGGCGTGGATCTGCTCGTCGTCCACGACGCCCATCTCCAGCGCAAAGGGACGCAAGAATGCGTCCAACCCTTCGTCCGCGAAGTACCAGTGCCGCAGCGCCGCGTGGACCAGTGTCCCCACCACCCACGCCGGCGCATCCGAGCCTTTCGTCCGGGGCAGAACGCGCCAGACGCGCCGCGGCGGCTGTGCCTCGCGCGCCCGGAGCTTGGGATCCGTGTCGGCCGGCCCGGCCGCGGCCAGGGGAGCGACCAGGTCCTCGCCCAGGATCGTAGGGGCGGCGCCTCTGTGCTCGCCCGAGGCGCCTCCGGGCCACCCCGCAGCAGTGCGCGCGGCGCGCTCGCCCTGGGCGCCTCCCTGTCCCGCATCGATGCGCGGGGCGCACCCACCCAAGGCCTCCGCGCGCCCGCCGCCCGCCAACTCCTCACGCCACGGATAGAGCCGGCACCCGACGTCTTCCGCCAGCGCCAACGCCTGCGCCTCAGCCGGCATTTCGGAGAGGACCACCTCGTCCAGTCCGACCACTTGACCCAACAACTTCAGCCAGCCGGACGCACTCAGCCCGCCCCCTTTGAGGATCTTGGTGTGGGCGCTGACCAACAGCTTCTCCTGGGCGCGGGTGGCGGCCACGTAGAGCAGGCGGCGATCCTCCGCCTCATCCCGCTCGGCGTCCCGGAGCGTCGCCAACTGGTGCGCGGCCGGCCGGCGCTTATCGTCGCCACGGTTCCCCGGGTCGACCGTGACGTCCAACACCTCATCCAGCCGGACTTGTGACGTATCCCGGCGCCCGGCGTGGGCCGCATCCGCGATGACGACGACCGGGAACTCCAGCCCTTTGGCCTTATGCACCGTCATCAGTTGCACCGCACTGCCGGCCTCGGCCGGCGCCTCGCTCTCCCGCGCGCCGACGTCACGCAGGGCGCCCACGTACTCCAGGAACTCGTGCACGCTCGCCAAGCCGCTCGCCAAGCCGCTCGCCAGGCCGCTCACCAGGCCGCTGGTGTGCGCGTCCGCCAGCAGCTTGTCCACGTTGCGCTGAGCCCGCGACCCGCCCTCGGCCGCCCCCAGCCGGCCGCGATAGCCCGTCTGATCTAACAACCGTTTGAGCAACGCGGCGACCGGCACGCGGCCGGCCATCTCGTGCAGCTCGGCGACCAGGTCCCGCCCCCGGACGGCCCACGGCAGGTCGTCCGGCGGCACGATATCGGGCAGCGCGGGATGGTCGAGGATCGGCCAGAGGGAACGCGGTTTGTGAGGGTCCCCCGGAACGGCCAAGATGGGCGGGAAGCGCAATCGGTAGAGCGCGACATCGGTCAGGCCGACCAACGGGGACCGCAGAAACCCCACCAGGGCCAGATCGTCGCTGGGATCGGCCACCGCGACCAGCGCGTTCAGCAGGTGGCGCACCTCGGGCCGGTCGTAGAAGCCGCGGCCGGCCACGGTGACGAACGGGATACCCGCCCGCTCCAGCGCGTCCTCGTAAACGGCGAACGCGGACGAAGCCCGGAACAGCAGCGCCACATCCTGCCACGCCACCCCCTCCCGGTCCCGGAGCTCGAGCAGCCGCGCGGCCAGCCCATCCGCCGCGGCTTGCCGCCCCGCGTTGGCCGACTCGCCGATCCCCAGATGAAACTCGACGAACGGCGGCGCGATCCCAGCCCGCGGCGCGGTCCGGTGTGCGATCAGCGGCGCAAAGGGCACGGCGTAGGGGCGGTCCGGCCGCGCGATCTCGCCCAGGATCGGTTCGAGCAGGCGGTTGGTCGTCCCCACCAGCGCCGCGTGCGCCCGGAAGGTCAGGTCGAGCGCGCAGGTTCGACCTCCGGCACGCGTCACGTCGTCCTGCACGCGGCGAAAGACGGTCACATCCGCGCCCCGAAAGCGGTAGATCGACTGCTTGCCATCGGCGACCACGAAGAGCGGGGCCGCGTGGGTTTCCCGCGCCGGGTCGAAACCGGTCAGCGCGTAAATGATCCGGCGCTGGCGTTCGTTGGTGTCCTGGAATTCGTCCACCAGCACGCCGCGCATGACCGCCTGGCAGGCCGCCCGGACGTCGGGGATGTCCAGCAGCGCGCCCGCCCCGGCCTCCAGGTCGTCGAAGTCGAGGGCGTTTTGCGCCCGCCGGGCCGCCGCGTAGAGGTCCACCGCCTGCCGGTACGTGGCATAGAGGGGCCGGATCATCCCGGCAATCTGCTCGTCCAACGCCCAGGAGGCGGGCTTGTCGGGGTCGGCCAGGGGCCGCAGCCGCTCGTCGAAGTAAGCGCGCAACGCACGCATGGCGTCTTTGGCGGACTCCAACGTATCGCCGGGCCAGTTGGCCCTGCGGCCGACCAGGGCCGTAGCGGCGCGCAACGCGGCCAGCCCTGCCAGCGCCGCGTCGAAGTCGTCCCGCTGCCGCGCGGCGGCCACCGCCTCGGCGTGCGCCAGCACCTCTTGCCGGGCCAGCTCCATTTTATCCGCTGGATCGTCAGCACGCAGGGCCGCGAGCGCGTCCAGCGGGGCCTGCCAGGCAGTGCCCTCTGGATTTTCGGCCAACCAACCGCGCAACGCAGCGGACCAATCCCGCAGCGGGTCTTCGGCCAGCCGCGCGAAGGCCGCGTCCGCGTCGAGGCGCTTCTCCAGCAGCATCGAGACCGCCCGGCGCAGCCCGAGCTCACCGAAGATGCCGAACAGGCCCGCAGCCGCGGCGTCGGCCGCGGCCCAGGCCAGCGCCTCTTCGACCGCACGCGCCCGGAGCACGGCCGCGCGGCCTTCCTCCAACACGCCGCAGCCGGGCATGATGCCCAGACGCGCGGCTTCGACCGGGTGTTCGCGGAGCACCCCCGCGCACAGGCTGTGGATGGTGCCGATGCGCGCGGCGTCCAGCCCGGCGAACGTCTCCTCCCAGTATCCTCTCGATAATCCAGGGTGGCTGTGGCCGGTCTGTGACCGAGCCACGGGTGGCTCGGTCACAGACCGGCCACAGCGGGGATCTACCCCCGAGAACCTGAGAGGACACTCCTCCCACAAGACGCGTTGAGATGGAGCCAGGGCCAGCCAATCGGTGATCGCCTGGCGGATGCGGGTCCGCATCTCGCGGGCGGCCTTGTCGGTGAAGGTGATGGCGACGATCCCGCGCAACGGCACGCCGGACTCCAGCAACGCCAGGTAGCGGCCCACCAGGGTGCTCGTCTTGCCGGCCCCCGCGCCCGCGGTGACGACGAGAGCGCCGGGGGCGGTCGCGGCCTCCCATTGCGCATCGGTCAGGCGTAGCAGGTCAAGAATCGTCATCTCACCTCAACCGGGGCGCATAACGCTCGCAGAATGCGGTCGCCGGGCACGCGGCGGGGCATCCCTCGGCGGGCGGATGGGGCGCGAACTGCCCGGCCCGTACGGCCGCGGCGATGGCCAGGGCGTGTCCAACGGCCGTCTCGATGGCGCCGGCCGCGCCCCCGTCACAGCCCTCCAGCTTGAGGCTGCTGGGCCTGGCCGAGGTGATGTGCCAGTAGAAACCGCCGGCGACCTCCGCGGCCAGCGCCTCCTGCGCGGCCAGCGCGTAGAGCGGCAGTTGCAGGCGGTGGCCCTCGGCCAGATCGCTCGCCGAGATCAACGTCGAACCAGCCTTGTAATCGATGATCCGCAGCCGGCCATCGGGCGCCCGGTCGACCCGGTCGATGTAGCCGCGCAACCGCAAGCCCGGTCCCCCGGCCGCTTGCAAGATGAGAGGCGGCCGGTCTCCCAACCCGAAGGGCAGCTCCTGCGCCAGCGGGACGTACTCCCCCGCGGCCTCGATCAGCCCCTCGAGCGTGCGCCGCAACACCTCGGTCAGCTCCGCCTGCTGGTGTTGCCAGAGTGCCGTCGGACGGAAGCCGTAGTCCTGGGGCGCCGCGGCGTAGATCTCACGCGCAACAGCCGGCAGCCCGGCGCGCAGCCGATCCGGGTCGCCGTCGGGCACGCGCTTGTAGAGCCGCTCCAACACCGCGTGATAGATCGAGCCCAGGGTCAGCACATCGAAGCCGGCCTGGGGCGCCTCGCGCGGCTCAAGTTCCAGGACGTAGGCCGCCCAGAAATAGAACGGGCACCTGGCATAGGTCTCCAGCCGGCTGCTGGACCAGGGTTGATCCGCGCCGTATCGCCGCCCCAGCTCATCCGCCAGCGCCGAGAGATCGCCGTTCCAGGGTGAGGGTCCGGCCCCAACGCGCGTACGGAGGACCGCCGCCGGGACATCGAGCCCATCATCCGGCGCTGCTGCAATGAGTTCCTGCGCGGAGGCTGACTCGCTCACTGGATCGGTGGGACGAACGTGGATCAGGGGCGCACCTCCGAGCAGCCCCTGCGCGGCGAACCAGTAGGGGGACGCCTCCCAGGGCTGGCCGTCGTCCGCCAGGTAGGGCCGGCAGAGCAGCAGGCGGCGCCGGGCGCGGGTGACGGCCTGATAGAAGAAGGTCGCTTCGTCGCCTTGCAGAGACGGCTCGATGGCGAAGCCCTGTTCAGCGAGCCAGGCGCGGTCGGCGTCGCGCAGCAGCGTGTCCTCGCGCTCGGCCTGGGGAAAGTCCCCTTCCGCCAGCCCCAACAAGGCGACCGCCTCGAAGGCCAGCCCGCGCACCTCCAGCGCCGACGCGACCAGGACCGCCTCGCCCTCGACGGGGACGGTGCAGGTTGCGTTTTCGACGGCCTGGACGAGCTCGAAAACAAACTGTTCGTATGACAGAGGCATGTCTTCGCCGGCGCCCAGCACCGCATCGGCCAGCACCAGCCCGCGCAGGATGTCCTTGAACGCGCGCAGGGCGGCGATGTCACGGGCGGCGATGTCACCCGTGTCGGTGGCCGCGCTCTCGGCGGCGCGCGCGACGACGCGCAACGAGGTCTCATCGTCCAACAACGACTCGCCCTCGAGAGTCGGATCTGCGCCGATCAGCGCCTCGACCCACGTCACCCGTTCCCGCAACGTGGCCCGGGGCGGGGGCGTGACCCGCGCGACGACCGCCTCGAAGACCTGGCACAGCCTGCCCGCCTCTGCGCCCACCGGCGGCCGGCGCGGTGCGAGCTCATCTTCGTCGTAGGATGCCGGCGCTGGCCCCTCATCTTCCGCGGGGACGTGAGCATCCAGGTATCTGAACGCCTCCCGCCACTGGGGCGACCACGGAGGGAGAAGGGGCGACCACGGAGAGATCGCCCCTACGGTGGCCGTGCAGGTCGCAGCCGGACCAGTCGAAATAGGGGCTGGTCAGTGCGTCCAGCAACGCCCGCGGCGCCCAGTCGAACGGCTCCAGGGGCAGCGCCAGGAGGTTCAGCAGCGCGGCGATCGCCGGATTGGCGCGCAGGGCGGCCCCGGACGCGAAGCGCAACGGCATCCCGCACTCGGCGGCAACCTCCTCCAGAAACGGCCGGTAGGGGGTCACATCGCGGGCGACGACGGCCACGTCTGCTAGCGAGGCGCCGTCGCGGACCAGGCACGCCTTGAGCCAGCGCAGCGCCTCGCGGGCTTCAGCCGCCCGGTTCTGGGCTTCGAGGAACGCGACCACATCGCCAGCGTGAGCAGGGCTGGCAGCCGGCTCGAAAAGATTCTTTTCCAAATGAGAGAGTGGCGCTGGCCGGCCCCTCCCCGCTTCGGAGAGGGGCGGCTCCCCCTTCCCTGGTAGGGAAGGGGGCCGGGGGGTCAGGTTGCTCTCCGCCGAAAAACCTACCCTTGAGAGGCGCCAGGTTTCCCCTTCCCTGACAGGGCAGGGGGCCAGGGGGTCAGGCGCATCAGGCTCCGCGCCGAGAGCCTCGACCAGCGCGGCACGGGCGCGGGCAAAGCGCCGGTGGGCCAGCCGGCCGGGGTTCTCAGGGTCGCCGGTGAGGGTGACGATAGTCGTCGCGGCCCGGCCGGCCAACAGGCGCAGCAGGTGCAGTTGCGTGGGGTTGAACTCGTCGAAGCCATCCACGGCCAGCAGCATCAGGTCGGCCAGCCGGTCGGGGTCTTCTTCCAGCGCGATCACCGCCAGCCAGCCCTGGCCATCCGCGTCCACCCAACCGGTGTCGAGCAGCCAGGTCTGGTAGGCCGCGTAGAGCCGGGCCAGCTCGGACAGCCTCGGCTCGCGCGCCGTCAGGGCCTGCTCCAGGTCCTCCGGGAAGATGCGCGCCCGCTTGAGCTCCCCGAACAGATCCCCCAGCATGCGTGCGAAGCCGGATGCGCGGCACACTGGCGCATAATAGGGGAGCTGGCCGGCGGCGGAGAGGCGCTCCGCGATGTGCTGGATCAATCGGTGGCGGACGGCGGGCAACAGCCGCGCCATGCCCTGGTCCGATTTCCCCTGCGGGCGGGCACCCGACCCCGCGGCCAGCGCCAGCACGTCGGCGTAGAGGCCGTAGAAGGTCTGCACCTCGACGCCCAGCGCGCCCCCGGCCCGCGCCAGCCGGCCGCGGAACGCCACGGCTTCCATCTGGTCCGGCACGAGGACGCGCACGGGGGAGAGTGGCGGGAGGCCGCGAATGGCTTGGATGACGTGGGCGGTCTTGCCGTGGCCGGCAGAGGCCAGGAGAATTTGGCTGGGCATTTTGCTTTCTAGCTTTTGGAGATGCCCCAAGAAGCACAGGCCCGGTGTATACTTGACAAGGTGAAAAACCCTCACCCTATGACCGTGGCGAGTATAATGGCCGGGATAGGGCCGTTCCAGAAAAATAGATGTCGGGCTGGTTAGCCCCGTAATCGCCGGTTTCCCTGGGAATTTCAGGAGGTTCCGGGATGAGTATTTTTCTGGAACTATCCAGGGTATCCTT
>PHCA01000132.1:18971-26802 GCA_002842085.1 Chloroflexi bacterium HGW-Chloroflexi-1 | reverse complement strand
CTACAGTCCCCGTTTCGTGCCGAAACGAACCATTTTTGGGTGTTCTTGCGACGTGGACTGTGGTCCACTGGAGCTTACCCCTCAAATCTGAGTAGTTCCGATATTATTAGACCGCATCTGCGGTCTAATTGCCAATTTGAGAACCTCGCTGTGGCCGGTCTCCTGACCGAGCCACGGTGGCTCGGTCAGGAGACCGGCCACAGCCACCGAAGATACTATTAGACCGCAGATGCGGTCTAATTGCCAATTTGAGAACATTTTACCACGTGTGGTATAATATTGTCAAATGCCGTTTGGCGCAAAGAACCTGACCAGATTCGGTGAGAATTGCCCAATGCCTGTTAATCGCCCTATAGCACCTGTCGCCCAGGCCATTCAGCCGCCTGAGCTGCTCGACCAGGTGCGGCAGACCAGCCGCTTCAGGCACATGAGCCGGGCACCGAAGAATCCTACGTGTACTACGTCAAGCAGTTCATCCTATATCACGACCGGCGTCATCCCAAAGACATGGGCGCCGAGGAGATCCGCAGCCTTCTCACCCACCTGGCGGTAGACGGCAACGTGGCGGCTTCGACGCAGAACGTGGCTTTGGCCACGCTGCTCTTCCTCTACCGTGAGGCGCTGCGGGTGAATGTCCCGGACCTGGAAGTGCCCTCGTCAGCCAAGAATCGCTCTATCGGTAAGGCTATTCGCAACCTTCGCAAGGGTGCCTGAGTAGTTACGTTTTGAGAAACTGAATCGCATCCTGGAGATCGACCGGGAGAACCTGGATGTGCTTGTAACGCCCTGGATTCCAGCCGGACACTTCGGAGCGGAGCCAAAGTATGAGATTTGGAGATGAGACCAGCGGGTCAGTGTCGCCCGAGATCCTGACATGCATCGAGCGCGCGCTGGAAGAGGATATCGGCCCGGGCGATGCGACGACGAACAGCATCGTACCACCCGAAGCGACGATGCGCGGGCGTGTCATTGCCAGGCAGGCCGGGGTCGTGGCCGGGCTGGATGTGATGCAGGCGACCTGCCTGTTGTTGGACGTGCGCGTGGGCTTCATGGCCCGGGTAACCGAAGGGGCATACGTCGGCAAGGGCCGGGAGCTGGCCACAGTGTCCGGCCCAGCCCGGGCCCTGTTGACGGCCGAGCGCACGGCGCTGAACTTCCTGGGCCGCATGTCGGGCATCGCCACATCGACGCGCCAGTTCGTGGAGGCGGTAACCGGGACAAAGGCCGTGATCCTGGATACGCGCAAGACTGCTCCCGGCCTGCGCGCGGTCGACAAGCTGGCCGTGCGGCGGGGCGGCGGAGGGAATCACCGTATCGGCCTCTACGACATGCTCTTGATCAAGGACAACCACATCGATTTCGCCGGCTCGCTGATCGAAGCTGTGCGCCGGGCGCGCGCCGCCGAGACCGGTCTCGATATCGAGGTCGAGGCGCGCACGCTGGACGATGTGCAGGCCGCGCTGGAGTTGGGCGTCGAACGCATCCTGCTGGACAACATGCCGCCGGACACCATGCGCCGGGCGGTCGAGCTGGCCGCCGGCCGCGCCCGCCTCGAGGCGTCGGGGAACGTGACACTGGCCAACGTGCGCGAGATCGCCGAGACCGGCGTGGATTACATCTCGATCGGCGCGCTGACCCACTCCGCGCCGGTGTTCGACGCGAGTTTCGACTGGATGGACCGACCGGACCCGGCCGGACTTCGAGAACCGGCTCGGCCCGGCCAGGAGGACAAAGATGATTGCTGAGCTGTCTGTTGACGATATGTACCTGAAGATGAAGGCGATGCTGGGCGACGTGGCGCCCGATTTTGAGTTGCGCTACAAGGCCGAGCTGGCCTGTGAGATCAACCGGATCAAGAAGAAAAAAAACGCGGTGATCCTGGGGCACAATTACATGGAGCCGGCGCTGTTCCACTCCGTCCCCGACTACACCGGCGACTCGCTGGAGCTCAGCCGCAAGGCCGCCCGGACCGCCGCCGACAGCATCGTGTTTTGCGGCGTGAAGTTCATGGCCGAGACGGCCAAGATCCTCAATCCGACCAAAACCGTGCTGCTGCCTTCCGTCGAAGCGGGTTGCTCGCTGGCCGCCAGTATCACCGCCGAAGACGTGCGGACGCTCAAACGGCGTTTCCCCGGCGCGCCGGTAGTCAGCTATGTCAATACCTACGCCGACGTGAAAGCCGAGTCCGATATTTGCTGCACGTCGAGCAACGCCGCGGCGGTGGTGGAATCATTGAGGGCCAGCACCGTGATCTTCGTTCCCGACGAATATCTGGCTAAGAACGTGGCCCGGGAAACGGGCAAGCACATCATTTTTCCGGCGCTCGGGTGGCCGCCGGCCCAGGGTGGGGACACCGGGCTGGATTATCAGCTCATCGGCTGGCGTGGTCGGTGCGAGGTGCACGAAAAATTCACCGTCGACGACATCGAGCGCGTGCGGCAACAGTTCCCGGACGTGGTGATCCTGGCGCATCCCGAGTGCAGCCCTGAGGTCGTCGAAGCGGCCGACTTTTCGGGCAGCACATCGGCGATGGTGCGATATGTGGAGCGGACAGCCGCGCCGCGCTATCTGTTGCTCACCGAATGCGCGATGGGGGACAACATCGCGGCCGCGAACCCTGAAAAGAACCTGCTGCGCCTGTGCAGCGTCCGCTGTCCACACATGAACCGGATCACGTTGGAAGACACGCTGGCGTCTCTGCAGCGCCATCAACATGTGATCGAAGTCCCGGAAGAGATCCGCGTCAGGGCGCTGCAGGCGGTGGAGCGCATGCTCGCCATCGGATGAAAGTATCTTCTCGATAGTTCGGGGCGTGCTCCCCCAGATTATCGAGATGATACGGATGAAAGACCCGAGGAGGAAAGCTCTTGGTTAAGACTGAAGTCCTGATCATCGGATGCGGTATCGCCGGCGCCACTGCCGCGCTGCAACTGGCGCTCGACCCCGGCCGGCAGATCACCGTCATTACCCGCGCGTCCGATCTACACGAGTCGAACAGCCGCTATGCCCAGGGGGGCATTGTCAGCCGCAACTCAGATGACAGCGCCGAGCTCCTGACGGCCGACATCCTGGCGGCCGGCGCGGGCGCCAGCTCGCCAATCGCCGCCCGCATCCTGGCCGAAGAAGGCCCGCCCTTGCTGGAGGAGATCCTGGTGCGGATGGCCGGCATCCCGTTCGACCGGGATGCAGACGGCCAACTGATCTGGGGCCAGGAGGCAGCTCACTCGCGCCGGCGCATCCTGCACGTCGGCGACGGCACCGGCCAGGCGATCATCAGCGGGCTGATCGCCGCGCTGCGCCGCTGCCCCAACGTGACGATCGTGCCCGATGCGACGGCTGTCGACCTGATTACCTTCCCGCACCACTCACGCGATCCACTGGCAGTCTACCGGCCGATCACGTGTCACGGCGCGTACGTGTTCAACCGCCGGGAAGTGACCGTCCATCGTTACCTGTCCGCCGCGACCATGCTGGCCACCGGCGGCCTGGGGCGCATCTATCGCAACACGACCAACCCACCCGGCGCGCGCGGCGATGGGCTGGCGATGGCCCAACGTGCCGGGGCGCGCATCATCAACGCCGAGTACGTACAGTTCCACCCGACCGCGCTGGCCGCGCCGGGCGCAGAAGGTTTCCTGATCAGCGAGGCGGTGCGCGGCGAAGGCGGCGTGCTGCTCTCGCCCGACGGACGCGCGTTCATGGCCGATTATTCTCCTGAGTGGAAAGACCTGGCCCCGCGCGACGTGGTGGCGCGCGCCATCCATCACGAAATGGAGACGCACGGCTACTCGCACGTGCTGCTCGATATCGCGTCACGCATGCCGGCCCACGCCATCCCCGCCCGGTTTCCCAACATTTATGCCACCTGTTTGCAGGCCGGCATCGACATCACACGCGAGCCGATCCCGGTCGTGCCGGCCGCTCACTACTCCTGCGGCGGGGTATGGGTGGACGAGCGAGGGCGATCCACCATCGAAAACCTGTACGCCTTGGGCGAGGTCAGTTGCACCGGCGTGCATGGCGCGAACCGGCTGGCTTCCACGTCGCTCTTGGAAGGGTTGGTCTGGGGCCAGCGCGCCGCGCAACATATCGAGAACTCCCTGAACTGCGCCGCGTTGTCACGTCTGCCCAGCCCCGCCGATGTGCCGCCCTGGGACTCGAGCGGCTTGGTGGCGGAACCCGACCCGGCCTTGATCCAGGGCGACATGCAGACGATCCAGAACGTCATGTGGCACTACGTGGGGTTGGTGCGCAGCGCCGACCGCCTCTCCCGCGCGGTGCGTGAGCTGCGCCACTTGTGGAATGAGATCGAGACATTTTACCACACCAGCAAGCTGAGCGACGGATTGATCGGCCTGCGCAATGCCGTCGAAGTCGCGTTGACTGTGGCCCTGGCCGCGCGCCACAACCGACAGAGTCGCGGCTGTCATTACCGGCAGGACGCAGCCTCTGGCAAGGGCAATGGGCTGATTTAGGGTAACTACTCAGCCCTCTGTCATTGCGAGCGCAGTTTGCGAAGCAATCTCTGATTGCCGCAATCGGGATTGCCGCAATCTCCTGGCACTGAACGCGGGGATTGCGGCAATCCCGATTGCTTCGTCGGCCAAAAACGCCTCCTCGCCACAGCGAGGCCCTCGCAATGACAGGAGCGGGGCTTACACTTCGTAGCCTGATCGCTTCAGCGTCGGGCGGGCTGGCCTGACGCGACCGCGGTTATGTTAATCTAACATTGTCGAGGTAGTTACGATTTAGGGCTGAAGGAGACAATATGACTGACGAAGCGATCATCGCCGATAACCTGACTTACTTTTATGGCCAGTTGACCGCGGTGGACCATATCAGCTTCAGCGTCGCGGAGGGTGAGATCCTGGGTTTCCTGGGACCCAACGGCGCCGGCAAGACGACCACCGTCAAGCTGCTGACCGGGCAGCTCGTGCCCAAAGGCGGCCAGGCCACGCTGCTCGGCCTGGACGTAGCCAGGCGCCCCAAAGAGATCCAGGCGCAGATCGGGGTGTGTTTCGAGATCGCCAACCTCTACGAACAGATGAGCGGGGTGGAGAATCTAAAGCTCTTCGCCCGACTGTTCGGCGTCAAGGAGTTCGATGTCGCCGCGTTGCTCGCGCGGGTGGGACTGGAGGGTCGCGGCAAGGATCGGGTCGAGACCTATTCCAAGGGCATGAAACAGCGCCTGATGGTGGGCCGGGCGCTGGTCAACCGCCCCAAAATCCTGTTTCTGGATGAGCCGACCAAGGGCCTGGACCCGGCCTCGGCGCAAGCCATCCGCAACGTCATCCTGGAAGAGCGCGCCCGGGGCGCCACCATCTTCCTGACCACCCACGACATGCTGGAGGCCGACAAACTCTCCGACCGGGTAGCGTTCATCGACCAGGGCAAGATCGTGGCCCTGGACACCCCTCACCGGCTCAAGCAGCAATACGGCAAGCGTCTGCTCAAGGCCGAAATCGCCGGCGCTGACGGCGGCCTGGAAACCCGCGAGATCGTGCTCGATTCGCCGGACACGCCCGCGCTGATGGAAACCTTGTTCAGCCAGGAGAACGTGATCACCGTCCACAGTGAAGAGGCCAGCCTGGAAGACATCTTCATCCAGATCACCGGCAGGGGGCTGATCTGATGAACACCGACATGGTCAAGGCGTTGGTCGTCAAGGACCTGACCCTGTTCTTCCGCAACCGTTTCTTTGCCCTCATCACCGTCCTGGGGTTGCTGGCCTACATCGGCATCTACTACCTGATGCCCAACACGGTGGATGAGCTGCTGGCGATCGGCTTCTACGCGCCTGATCTGCCGCCCGTCATCACCCGGCAACTGGCAGATGAGGGGGTCGTCATCCAGGAGATGGGGTCCGAAGAGGCGCTCAAAGCCGCCGTGGTCGCGGGTGACTTCCCCACCGGAATCGTGCTGGCGGCCGATTGGACGCAGAAGCTGGCGACCGGGGAACGGGCCCAGGCCAGGATCTACTTTGCCGCTGATTTCCCCGCCGATCTGAAGGAATCGTACGTGATTCTGCTGCAAGAGCTGGCCTTCCGGATCAGTGGCCGGCCGCTGAATATCGACGCGGAAACCGAAGTCCTGGGGGTCGATCGGGCAGGGGCGCAGGTGCCACCTCGCGAACGGATGCTCCCCATACTGGCGGTGTTGGTCCTGGTGATGGAAACGATGGGGTTGGCCAGTTTGATCAGCGCCGAGATCGAAACCGGGACGCTGCGGGCCTTGCTCGTCACGCCGCTGCGGATGGAAGGCCTGTTCCTGGGCAAAGGGCTCACCGGGGTCGTGCTGGCCTTCGTGCAGGTCACACTGCTCATGGCCATCACCCGGGGCTTCATGCGAAACCCGCTCATCATGCTGGTGGCGCTGTTCTTCGGTACGGTGCTGACCACAGGGGTCAGCTTCCTGATCGCGGCGGTCGCCAAAGACCTGCTGTCGGTGATCGGCTGGGGCATATTGGCTATGCTGGTCCTGATGATCCCCGCATTCGGCGTGCTGGTGCCCGGCGCAGTCACCGATTGGGTCAAGGTCCTGCCCTCCCACTATCTGGTGGACACGGTCTACCAGGCCGCCAATTTCGACATCGGCTGGCAGTCTGTCGCGGGCAACCTGTTGATCCTGCTGGCGAGTGCAGCGGCCTTCTTCGGGCTGGGCATCGTCGTGCTGAGGAGGAAATTCAGATGAGTCTCAGACGCATCGGCGTGCTGTTGGAACGCGAAGTGGTCCGTGGGCCGAAGAACTTCCTGTTCATCTTCACCATCGCCGTGCCGCTTGTGCTCACGCTGGTCGTGAACCTGGTCTTCGGCTCGTTCTTCTCCGGCAAACCCAAGATGGGGATCGCCGATCAGGGCGATTCACAATTCGTGACACTGGCACACGCCGTGGATTCCATCATCCTCAAGGAATACGCCACCGACGCGGACCTGAAACGCGGCGTGGAGTACGGCGCGGTGGACCTGGGACTGATCCTGCCGGCCGGATTCGACGTGGCCCTGGCCCAGGGTCAGAAGGCCAGGGTGACGGCCTACGTGTGGGGCGAAAGCATGCTGAAAAACCGGGCCGTTCTGGGCACGACCATCTCCGTGCTGCTGCGCCAGATGTTGGGGCAGGACGCGCCGGTCGAGATCGTCACCGAGACGGTGGGCGATGGCGAAAACGTCCCGTGGCAGGATCGCCTGCTGCCCCTCGTCGTGATGATGACGGTGCTGCTGGGCGGTATCATGGTGCCGGCCACGTCGCTGATCAACGAAAAGCTGAAGCGGACGCTCAGGGCGATCACCACCACACCGGCCACCATCGGCGAAGTGCTGACAGCCAAGGGGCTGTTGGGCGGGTTGCTCAGCCTGGTGATGGGCGTGCTGATCCTGCTGATCAACCGGGCGTTCGGCATCCAGCCGCTGCTGTTGGTGGCGCTGCTGGCATTGGGCGCGATCATGGCCGCGACGATCGGGGTCCTGCTCGGCGCGCTCGTCAAGGATATCGACACCCTGTTCGCCACCATCAAATCGCTGGGCATCATCCTGTACGCGCCGGCCATCGTTTACATGTTCCCGGAAATCCCGCAATGGATCGGCCGGATCTTCCCCACCTACTACATGATCGCGCCGATCATGGAAATCACGCAGCGAGGCGGCGCCTGGCCGGATGTCGCGCTGGAAACGGTCATCCTGGTCGTCCTGGTCATCGCGCTGATCGCGGTGGCGGGGGTAGTGGGCCCGCGGATCAAGATGCAAGAGGCGTAGACCCGCTCAGCATTCGTAGGCGCCAGGCACTTGCGAAGTGCCTGGCGCCTGTCATGAGGAGATCGCGCATGAACTTCAACCCA
>PHCA01000132.1:16518-18953 GCA_002842085.1 Chloroflexi bacterium HGW-Chloroflexi-1 | reverse complement strand
GAAGTACGAGAGCACGTTCGTCTTCACCAACGATTTCGCCGCGCTGCTGCCCGACGCGCCCGACGCGCGGCCGAGCGACCACCCGCTGTTCCAACTGGAGGCGGAGCGGGGCGCGTGTCGCGTCATCTGCTTCTCCCCGCGGCACGACCTGACCCTGCCCGAGATGGCCGTAGCCGACATCCGCAAAGTGGTCGACCTCTGGGCCGCGCAGGTCGAGGAGTTGGGGCAGACGCACCGTTGGGTGCAGGTGTTCGAGAACAAGGGCGCGGTCATGGGTTGCTCCAACCCGCACCCCCATGGCCAGATTTGGGCCGGCAGCGCGCTGCCCAACGAGCCGGCCAAGGAGGAGCGCCAGCAGCGCGCATATTTCGAGGCGCACGGCACGCCGTTACTCCTCGATTATGTCGAGCAAGAGATGGCGCGGGCCGAGCGGATCGTGGTCGAAAACGCGGACTGGGTCGCGCTGGTGCCCTACTGGGCTGTGTGGCCGTTCGAGCTCCTGCTGTTGCCCCGCCACCGCCACATCCCCCGTCTGCCCGACCTGACCGACCCTGAGCGAGACGCGCTGGCCGAGATCATCCAGCGGTTGCTGATCAAGTACGACAACCTGTTCGAGACCGCGTTCCCCTACTCCATGGGTTGGCACGGCGCGCCATTTCCCGACCAGACCCTTGGGGTTTCTGCAGCGATCTCGGTCGACGCGTCGGGGTTGGAGAAAAAACCCCAAGGGTCTTGGATGCATTGGCTGTTGCACGCGCACTTCTACCCACCCTTGCTGCGCTCCGCCACAGTGAAGAAGTTCCTGGTGGGCTACGAGATGCTGGCCGAGGCGCAGCGCGATCTCACAGCCGAGCAGGCCGCGGACCGGCTGCGTACGCTGCCGGAGGTGCACTACAGGGGGCGAGGTTGAGGCTGAGGTCGGGAAACTGCCACTCGGCAGACTTCAGCAGATGCGACGATCTTCGTCCTTGCACAACTGTTACAAGCCTGCTATAGTACGTTAGATAAAGATTCGTAGGGGCAGTGCCTTGCGCCTGCCCAGGGCGACCGCAAGGGATCGCCCCTACCACGGAACATTATCTGAGTATCTATAGAATGCAGTCAGGCTGAAGGAGGGTGAGAGATGCTCAGATCCTTGGAAGGCGTCTATCGCAACGGGATCATCGAATTGCCGCGGCTCCCAGAGGGAGTGCAGGAAGAGACACCCGTAATTATTACATTCCTCGAAACGCGATATGTAGATCTACAAACCCGCGGCATCGATCGGATCCAGGCGGCAGTGCTGCGCGAACGGCTGGCAACATTCGCCGAGGATTGGGATCACCCAGAGATGGACATCTATGATAAATGCCCCCCTTCAGGTTGACAATGCCTGCTAACGACTTACAACAGAAGATCCTTCGGGCATTCGAACCACGCTTTGGCTCTCCCGCGACATTCATCGTGCGCGCGCCCGGCCGCATCAACCTGATCGGCGAGCACACCGACTACAACGACGGCTTCGTGCTGCCGATGGCCATCGACCGCGCGGTCTGGATCGCGCTGCGGCCGCGGGATGACCGCCGCGTGGTCGTCCACTCGCTTGATTTCGACGAGCCGTGCGACTTCTCCCTGGACGACCTCCGCAAGGGAAACGGCGATTGGGTCGAGTACGTCAAGGGCGTGGCCTGGGCGATGATGGAGGCTGGTCACCGGCTGACGGGCTGGGAAGGGGTGGCCGCCGGGGACGTGCCGATCGGCTCCGGGCTATCGTCGTCGGCCGCGATGGAGTTGGCCGCGGCCCGGGCGTTTGCCGCGGCCTCCGGCCTGCCGTGGGACCCGGCCCGCATGGCGTTGATCGGCCAGCGCGCGGAGAACGGCTGGGTGGGGGTCAACTGCGGCATCATGGACCAGCTCATCTCGGCCGCGGGCCAGGCGGACCACGCGTTGCTGATCGACTGTCGCTCGCTGGCAAGCCAGGCCGTGCCGATGCCCGCGGGCTACCGTTTCCTGGTGTTGGACAGCGCCGCGCCGCGCACGTTGGCCGGGTCGGCCTACAACCAGCGCCGCGCCGAGTGCGAGTCTGCGGTGCGGGCGCTCCAGGCTGCCTACCCCGGCATCAGCGCGCTGCGCGACGTGACGCCGGCGATACTGGCCGCCGAGGCGGATCGCCTTGACCCGGTCGAGCTCAAGCGGGCGCGCCACGTGGTGACCGAGAACGACCGGGTGTTGCGCAGCGTCGAGGCGTTGCGGGGCGGGCAGGCCGCGGCGCTGGGCGAGCTGATGCTGGCCTCCCACGCCAGCCTGCGCGACGACTACCAGGTCAGCAGCGCGGAGCTGGACGCGCTGGTGGCGATCGCCAGGGAGGCGCCGGGCGTGATCGGCGCGCGCATGACCGGCGCGGGGTTCGGCGGGTGCGCGGTGGCGATGGTCGAGGAGACCGCCGCGGCGGCCGC
>PHCA01000132.1:14568-16448 GCA_002842085.1 Chloroflexi bacterium HGW-Chloroflexi-1 | reverse complement strand
TGACCGAGCCACGGTGGCTCGGTCACAGACCGGCCACAGCCACCCCTTACATAACAGGCATCGGGTTTCAACCGATGCTTTTCACATCTGACACAGGAAGCCTGTTAGAGGGAGGCCTGCAATGCACCACATCGAACGCATCAACTACAGCGGCTGGCCGAACTGCTACCGGATCGCCAACGACCTGGTCGATCTGGTCGTGACTACCGACGTCGGGCCGCGGATCATCCGGTTCGGCTTCGTCGGCCAGTCGAACGAGTTCAAGGAGTTCCCGGACATGTTGGGACAGGTGGGTGGGGAGGCCTGGCGCATCTACGGCGGGCATCGCCTCTGGCACGCCCCGGAGGTCGTCGAGCGCACCTACTACCCCGATAACGGCCCGGTGTCGCTGGAGCAACACCCCGGCTTCGTGCGCGTCATCCAGCCCGTCGAGCCGACGACCGGCATCCAGAAGGAGCTGGACATCCGTCTCGCGCCCGAGGGCGCCCATGTGCGGGTTATTCATCGCCTACGCAACTACAACCTCTGGGCCGTGACGTTCGGGCCGTGGGCGCTCTCGGTGATGGCTCCCGGCGGCACGGCCGTGATCCCATTGCCGCCGCGCGGCGTGCACCCGGAAAACCTCCAGCCGGTCAACACCCTGACCCTCTGGGCGTTCACCGACATGTCGGATGTGCGTTGGACTTGGGGCCACAAATACGTGCTGCTGCGCCAGGATCCGGCCAGCGCGCGGCCGCAAAAGGTAGGGGCGCTGGTTACCGATGGGTGGGTCGGCTATGCTCGCGGGGGACACCTGTTCGTCAAACGGTTCATCCCCGTCCCCGACGCGGCCTATCCCGATTTCAACAGCACGGTGGAGGTCTTCGCCAACGCGGACTTCCTCGAAGTCGAGACGCTGGGCCCCTTGGTGCAACTGGCGCCCGGCGCGAGCGTTGAACATGTCGAGGATTGGCGCCTGTTCGACGGGGTGTCCCAGCCTATCGGGGAAGCAGACGTCGAAGCGCACATCCTGCCCCGCGTCGTAGCGGTGGGCAGCAAGTAACCCCGCCGCAACTTGTGTTTTCGGATGACACATTGACAGAAGTGACCGACGAGGAGTACAAAAAAGAAGGGACCGGTATGAAACCGGTCCCTTCTTATTCACGTGCCTGGCACTTTTCGGAAGTGCCAGGCACGTTCGCAAGAGCGGTCTCTATGCGTCTAGAGTCGGGTTACGTTGACTGCGGACGGTCCCTTCGGGCCGTCTTCGATCGAAAATTCGACGCTGTCGCCCTCGGCCAAAGTGCGGAATCCCTCAGCGGTGATGGCTGAGTGGTGGACAAAGACATCTTTGCCGCCTTCGTAAGCGATGAAGCCATAGCCTTTTTGGTCGCTGAACCACTTGACGGTACCGGTGATACGTTCACTCATTGTTGGAAACTCCTTTTGTTCCACATGCTACGTTTGGTATCTTACGCTGCAAAACATCGTCGTTTCCAACAAATGCGAGAAACACGCCGCCGAGACGGCCTTTCCACGCACCCTGATTGGAACCTTCGACATCTTGCGAAAACAACCATACCCGATATCCTGGAATATGTCAAATTTCGGGTGAGCGGGATGGGTCGGCTGTTGGCAAACAACGGGGGGCATGCCCCGCGAGGGTCATGCGCGTACCGGATCCGCAGCCAGGCGGTCTCCGTGGAGCGCGCATGACCGGGACAAGTATGTCTCCGCGTCGCTGACTATGCCGCGCGGGGCTTCCACAGCGCCAGCGCCACCGCGGCGACCACCGCCAACGCCTATACTGAGCGGAAATGAATTCAGTGCATTGGGTCATTGCGAGGGCCTCGCTGTGGCGAGGGCCTCGCTGTGGCGAGGAGCGTTCTTTGCGGTTGCGA
>PHCA01000132.1:0-14541 GCA_002842085.1 Chloroflexi bacterium HGW-Chloroflexi-1 | reverse complement strand
CGATTGCGGCAATCGAGATTGCTTCGCAAAAAACGCTCGCAATGACAGCTTGCGGTTCTGGCTTCTAATGCACTCGTTTGATTTCCGACCAGTATATCATTCCGATGCCGGCATCCTGGCAGTGGTCGCGCAAGAAGCTGACCAGGTCTTCCGGGCTGGCACGCGCAAACGTGAAACATAGCACACATTTCCAACCGAAAGCAGTACACTACCCGCACGTCGATCGTTTGTGTATAGCTTGGCAGAAATGGGGCTGTTATGCTAGAATCTTGAGCAGGCAGTGCCCCCGTAGCTCAGGTAGATATAGCGAGGCACTCCTAACGCCCAGGCCACTGGTTTGAATCCAGTCGGGGGTACTGGAGGTATCTATCAAGCATGAACATCCGCCGTAGTTTTCCCCGACGCTTGTCAGCAGCGAGTTTTGATCCCTTCATCGTTGTTGCTGTTCTGATGGGACTGCTCCTGTTCGCACCCCTTGTACGTGCCGGCCTACCGCAGGCCCCAGATGGCATATTGCACTTCTATCGGACTGCCTTGTGGCGTTGGGCGTGGGATGACGGTGTCTTGTGGCCGCGCTGGCACACTTTGATGTTCCAAGGCTATGGCTATCCTGTGCTGAGCTTCAATGGCCCGTTGCCGTACGTGGTCGCGGTGTTGTTGAGCTACGTGACACCCAGCCTGGAAATGGCGTACAAGGGCATGCTGCTGATGGCCTGTTTGGGCTATTCCGCAGGTATGTACTTGTGGACGAGGGATATTATCGGTCCATGGGGCGCGCTGATTGCGGCGGCAGCTTACACCTTTGCCCCCTTCCGCTATCGAGAATTGTACTTTCTGGGCGGCTATTGCCAGTTCCTTGCTTGGAGCCTGTATCCCTGGGTGCTGTTTTTCTTTCGGCGATTGGCTGAACGGCGCAGCCGCGGCATCTTCTTGGGCGCAGTCGCGAGCCTGGCCGGACTCGCGCTGTCTCACAACATCTCGGTGATGCTTTTTGCCCCTTTCTTCGGCGTCTATTTGCTGGGACTAATGGTGGGGTACTGGCAGCGCCGGCCGTGGGGGTGGCTGATCGGCGCCATCGCATGCGCCCTGACCATAGCAGCCATGCTCCTGCTTCCTGCATTTGGCGAGATGTCGCTCACCTATGCGGACGCGTCGACTCATGGTTATTGGGATATCAGCAACCACATGCTCCGGCTGGCGGATTTCTTTGCCCCATCAGTGCCCCTGGACGACCGGGCTGCCCTTTCCCCGTTGCCGTTTAATTTCGGGCGCTGGTCGCTGATCCTGGCGGCCCTGGGCGGGCTCACCCTGGTTCTGGCAAGGCAGAGCGTTGCGCGGCGGCTGCACATCGCGTTGGGGCTGTTTATGATGGTTGGCGCAGGCTTTATGATGCTGCCCGCTTCGCTCCCGGTGTGGCGGGGAGTACCCTTTTTCAACTTCAGCGAGTACGCTTTTCGCATTTTCGGTTGCGCGTCTTTGGGTTCGGCGTTGTTGGCCGGGGCAGCGGCGGCCTGGGTCGCGCGCTGGCCCCGGGTGCGACTGGTCGGGGTCGCCGCTGCCGTGATAGGATTGATCATGGCGGTGGCAGTCTATCAAACCCCGCGGCCGTTTGTGCCCATCACGCCAACTCCGGCCCACTTCCTGTCCTACGAGATCACCTACCGGGCGCTCGGGACGACCGGCGGCGCCGAGTTCCTCAGCCGGGCGGTAACCGTGAAGCCGACGAAGCCGGCTGTGGCCGCCGACCTGAGCCGCACGGCCTTGATCGACGCGCCGGCCGGCGTCTCGGCGCAGGTGGTGAGCGAGGATGCTGGCTCGCTCAGGTTTGTCATCACAGCCGCAGCGCCATCTACAGTGACGCTGGCCCACTTCTATTTCCCTGGCTGGCGTGCCTGGTTGGACAACGCGCCGATCGCACTGCGATCAACCGAGAAGACGGGGCTGATTCAGCTTGACGTGCCGGCAGGCCAGCACGACCTGCTCCTGAAGTACGGGGATACGCCGATCCGTGTGGCTGCGGGGTGGATATCGCTGGTGGGATTGTTGGCGGCCGCCGTCTTCGCGTGGAAGATGCGGCCCCCACGCGCGTTGCCGGCGGTCACCGAGCGCGGCCATTGGCAAGAGGCGGCAGTCCTCACAACGCTCCTGGCGGCTTTGGCGTTGCTGATGGCGTTTTGGATCGGACCCCATACGTCCTGGTTCAGATTGACCTCCCCGCCCGGCCAGGCCCTGCCTGCGCGAAACCAGGCCCATCTGCCTGTCAGCGAAAAGGCCGCCATCATTGGCTATGACATCGATCAGGCGACAGTGCGCCAGGGTGATGAACTCCACGTCCGGCTATACTGGCAGACATCGGGACCGCTAGATGACGATTACGCTTCATTCGTCAAGCTGAGTGCGGGGAGCCAGGCCCAGGTTTTCGCCCAGTCCGATCATGTGCACCCAGGCGAGCTGCCCACCACCACATGGACGGACGAGCAATACGTCGTGGACGATCACTTCGTGCGGATCCCGGCAGACGCACCGGCTGTGGCGATGAAGATCACAGCAGGGCTATACCGGGGCAGCGACCTCGCTCTGCTCGGCAGCGTCTACCTCCCGGTGACGGAGCATGTTCTGGCCAGGCATGCGCCATCAGCGACCAGCATGAGCCGGACATCGGCGAGTCTGATCGGCGATGGGATCGAGCTGTTGGGGCATCGGACGGAAGCCGAGCAAGGGGTCATCCGGCTGACCCTCTTCTGGCAGGCGCACAAGGCCCCCACAGCAGACTATCACGTGTTTGTCCACGCGCTGGCTCCAGACGGGCGTATTGTGGCGCAGGCCGATGGCCCGCCAGTCGACGGGCTCTATCTCACCTCGGACTGGCTGCCAGGACAGTTGATCCTTGATACGCACGAAATCCGCCTGCCGGCCGGGGTCAATCCTGCCTCTGTGCAGATCGGGTTGTATGATCTGAGCACGCTGCTGCGCTTGCCAGCACGCCAGCCTGATGGCGCCGCCTGGCCCGATGACGCGGTGGTGATCCAGGTGGGGTCGTAACGGCGGATTGTAACTCAGCCACCCTTGCGAAGGTTTGTGGGCAGATTTCAGGCCGGAAGTGCCCTCGTCAGCCAAGAATCGCTCTATCGGTCAGGCTATTCGCAACCTTCGCAAGGGTGGAACCACGGTGAGCGGCAAGGGGCAT
Organism: Chloroflexi bacterium HGW-Chloroflexi-1; assembly: GCA_002842085.1. GTDB lineage: Bacteria > Chloroflexota > Anaerolineae > CG2-30-64-16 > CG2-30-64-16 > CG2-30-64-16. The sequence continues at coordinate 11,354 of PHCA01000132.1, read as the reverse complement.
CTTTACGATTGAATAAGCAACATGTCTACCAGCTTGTATAGCTTTTCCGTTCCTTGCCGCTCATATCGCGTGCGCTGATGACCAATGCCTCCCCGCTGGCTTTGTGAAATAAGAAAGCTTGGGATTGCTGGTTGGGTTCCTATCACCGCTTTCTTTTCCGCGGCTTGATGGTGTAGCTCGTCGGCTTGCTTCTCTGGGGCGCCAGCTTCCGCGCACGCGCGACCTGGTAGTCGCGCATCTCGACCGCCAATGGATGGCCAGGGACAACCGCCAGATGCGTGAGCGAGCAGACGACCGGCGTTTTTCCCATGTCAAGCGGGGTCACATCGCACATGATGCCGCCTTCGTCACCCATGTAGATCACGCTCGTGATCGCCAGCTCCTGGCTCACCACCATCTGCGCCCCATACTGCTTCAAAGCTCTGACCAGCTCGCCCGTGGCGCGGACGGGGATCGGCAGGCTGGCCTTCATCTTCTTCACCAGCGCCATTGCTTTAGCGTAATCGTCAATCATGGTTCATACCTCCCTCAAATTGGTAGATTGGTAAATTGGTAGATTGGTAGATTGGTAGATGGCGTCACCTTGTCACCCCGTCACCAATTTACCCCGTTACCAATTTACCAATTTACCCCGTTACCAATTTACCCCGTCACCGTGTCAAGTATATCTCGCCGTCGCCGGCTATGCGGCGCTGGGTTTCCACAGCGCCAGCGCCAGCGCGGCGATCAGCGCCAACGCGGCGCCGAACAGGAACGGCGCCCAGATCGGCCACCATCGCCTTGGCCGTGCCGTACGCCATGCCGTAGTACACGCCATACAGCGCGTACAGCGCCCACACGTGCCAGCCGGTCCGGGCCAGCCCGAACCCCAGATAGATGATCGCGTAAGCCAGCCACCCGCCGACGATCAACTTGCGCCGGCCGATCCGGTCCGACAGCGCCCCGGCCGGCGTCGAGATCAGCGTGTAGACCAGGTTGAACGTGACCAGCATCCCCAACACGCCGAACACGCTCAGGCCGCGCTCCTGCGCGCGCAGCACCAGAAACGCGTCGGAGGAGTTGCCCAGGTCGAAGATGGCGACGATGAGCATGAAGATCATGAACGGCTTGCCCAGCGATTTGAACGCGAACCTGGGCAGCTCGCGCTGGCCCGCCACCGTCACCTCCCTGGCGCCGATGGCCAGCGACAGCACCGCCAGCACCGCCGGGATCAGGCTGACGAGCACCACGGTCCGAAAGGTGTGCTCGGCCAGCGCCACGTCCCCGGACTGCGCAAACCACACGATCCCCAGCGCGATCAGCAGCCCGACCATCGCGCCGGCTGTGTCGGCCGCCCGGTGGAAGCCAAACGCCAGCCCGCGCTGATGCTCGCCGATCGAGTCCGCCACCAGCGCGTCCCTGGGCGCGGTGCGCACCCCCTTGCCGACCCGATCCCCCCAGCGCGCGCCGGCCACCGCGCCCCACGTGTGCGCAAAGTAGAAAAACGGCTTGGCCAGCGCCGAGATGCCGTAGCCCGTCACCGCCAGCCACTTGCGCGCACCCAGCCGGTCCGAGAACCAGCCGGAGAAGAGCTTGAGCAGGCTGGCCGTCGCCTCGGCCACCCCCTCGATGATACCGATGATGTTGGTCTTGACCCCCAGCACGCCCGCCAGGAACAGCGGCAGCAGGTTGATCACCATCTCGCTGGAGATGTCCATGAGAAAGCTGGTCAGGCTGACCGCCCACACGTTGCGCGGCAGGTCGCGGAGGGATCCCTTTTGGGGTGGGGTTGTCGGTGTCATGGTTGCCTCGGGGTGGTTGGTAAATTGGTAGATTGGTAGATTGGTAGATTGGTGGATTGGTGGATTGGTGGATTGGTTCGTTCGGCATCATCTCAATAATCCGGATGCCTGAATAGACGTTTCGCCCAGAAAATCCCGCACCATCGCCAATACCGTCTCGAACGGCATCACGCCGGGATCGACCCAATAGATCGCCGGGTCGTCGAGGCGGAACCAGGTGTATTGCTGCTGGACGAAGCGCCGCGTCTGCTGCTTGATCAGCGCGACCGCGTCGTCCAGGCCGATCTCGCCGCGCAGGTGCTGGCCGATCTGCCGGTAGCCGAGCCCGCTCATGGCCGGCAACTGCCAATCGTAGCCGGCGGCCACCAGGCGCTCGACCTCGGCGACCAGGCCATCGGCGATCATGCGATTTATCCGCGCGTCGATGCGGGCGTAGAGCTCGGGCCGGGGCCGCGTGACGCCGATTTGCAGGATGCGGTAGGGGGGTGGGGTTTTGCGTTGCAGTTCGGAGATGGGTTGGCCGCTGACCAGGCACACCTCCAGCGCCCGGATCACGCGGCGCACGTTGCGATGGTCGATGCGGGCCGCGGCCGCGGGGTCCAGCGCGGCCAGCCGGGCGTGCAGCGCCTCAGCCCCTTCCGTCTCCGCTTCGGCTGCCAGCTCGGCCCGCAGCTCGGGATGCGGCGCGACTTTTGGAATGCCCCACCCTTCCACGACCGCATGCACGTACTGGCCGGCGCCGCCGACCAGGAACGGCACTCGCCCGCGGGCGTGGAGGGCGTCGATCACCGCGTAGGCCATCCCTTGGTACTCGGCCAGGGTCAGCGCGCGGTCGGGGTCTACGATGTCCAGCAGGTGATGCGGGACCCCTGTGCGCTCTGCGGCTGTGACTTTGGCGGCGCCGATGTCCATGCCGCGGTAGATCTGGCGTGAGTCGGCCGAGATGATCTCGCCGTTCAGCGCGGCGGCCAGTTGCACGCTCAGCGCGGTCTTGCCCGCGGCCGTGGGGCCGACGATGACGACCAATGGGACGCGGACGAACGCGGGCGAACGCGGATCGATGCCTTCTCCATCTGCGCTCATCCCCACTTGTCCGTGCTCCATTTCGTCTCTCACACCACACCCTCCACCGCGTCCCTGAGGTGGTTCAGCCGGGCTACCGAGCCGTCTGGCCGGAATTCCAGCGCCACCACGTCGATCCGCCAGGGGCCGTCCCACGGGTGCTCGAACAGGTAGGCCGCGGCCATGGCGACCAGGCGCGCCTGCTTGCGCGGCGTCACCGATTCCTCCGGGCTGCCTAGCGTAGGCGTTCCGCCGCCGGCGCGCCTACGTCGGGCACGCGCCTCGACGAACACCAGCCACGCGCCATCCTGGGCGATGATGTCCAGCTCGCCGGCCCGGGTCCGCCAGTTGCGCGCCAGCACTGCGAAGCCTTGCCGGGCCAGATACCCGGCGACATAATCTTCGCCCTGTTGACCCAGGGTTTTGCGGTTATCCTTGACATTTTCAGACATACCGGGCTCTTGATCACCTCTGCGTCGGGTCATCGCCACCTTTCGAATCATTGAAAACGTACTCAATGGCCGAATGGCACCGATCGGTCAGTTTTCCGCACCGCTATTCCAATCTGCGCAGCCGGCTTAGAACCAGGGACATAATCATTGCCTCCTGTTGCCATCTCCGCCACGGGCCGGAAGGTGCAGCGGTGGAGGGCGCACGGACCGAGGCGCCTCAACGCCTCCCGGTGTTGCGCCGTGCCATAGCCTTTGTGTTGGGCAAACCCATAGCCGGTATAGCTGGCGTCTTGGCTGACCATCCAGCGGTCTCGGGTTACCTTGGCGATGATGGACGCCGCCGCAATGGAAAGCGAAAGCCCGTCACCGTGGGGAATCCCGCGTTGGGCATGTGGGAGATGCGGCAAGGTCAGATAATCGATGAGCAGGAAGTCGGGTGGGGGTTCGAGATAGGCGACCGCCTGCGACATGGCCTGGATGGTCGCCAGCAGGATACCCACGTGGTCGATTTCACCCGCCAGCCTGAAACCGACGCCCACACTCAGCGCGTGCGCCTGGATCACGTCAAACAGCCGCTCCCGGGTCGCGGGCGTCAGGCGCTTGGAGTCATCCACCTGGCCCAGGAGCAGGGCCAGCGCATCGGCATTGGTCGGCAGGATCACGGCCGCGGCGACCACCGGGCCGGCCCACGCGCCGCGGCCGGCTTCGTCGATGCCGGCGAGTCGGCGGCCAGGTCGGCAGCCAACCTGGCTTGGGGATGTGTCCGCACCACGCTCATTTGCGCGCGTCCTGTTACCTTGACATGGTTACATTCGTCATTGCGAGCGGTGTGTGCGGTTGCTTCGTGCCTCGCAACCGCACACACCACTCCTCGCCACAGCGAGGCCCTCGCAATGACATGGGAAATCTAACAATGTCAAGTTACTTAACCAAAGAAAGGCGCAGGGAAGGGATTCCCTGCGCCTTCAGATCGCATCTCGACTGCCGCCTCATGACAATCGCCAGGCAGCCACCCACCTATCAGGCGCGCCGCTCCCGCAGGCGCGCGGCCTTGCCCGTGCGGCCGCGCAGGAAATAGAGGCGAGCCCGGCGGACCTTGGCATAGCGCAACACTTCCACCTTTTCCACCCTGGGGGAAGCGAAGAGGAACGTGCGCTCGACGCCAATGCCATGCGAGGCGATGCGGCGCACGGTGAAATTCTTGTTGATGCCGCCTTGGCGCACCCGGATCACAATCCCCTGGAAAACCTGCACACGCTCTTTTTCGCCTTCGACGATCAAAGTATGCACGCGTACCGTGTCACCGGCCCCGAGTTGCGGGATGTTGGGGTTGGCAACATATGAGTCGAGAGAAGCCATCAAGTTCGACATAGGTTATCGTCCTTCACATTTACTGGTATTGCCGCCTGAAGGCGTTGTCGCCCGCAGGCGCTATCGCTCGTAGGCGCTGGCGCCTGAGGGCGCCGATATGCTCGCCTGATCAACGGAGTTCCTGCCCGGTTTGACACGGACCGGGAAACGTCACAAGCGCCTATTTTAACATAACTCGCCCCGTCGGCAAAATCCGAGGGATAGCAATCAATTCGTTAGCTTCCCCATGCGCTGTGCATCTTCCTCGGCACTCAGCGTCTCCAGGAACGCGCGATCGGCTTCGCTCAACGCGGCCGAGGCCAGCAGGTCGGGACGTTGGCGCCACGTACGGCGCAGGGCCTGCTCGCGGCGCCAACGCGCCACCCGAGCGTGATCGCCGGAAACCAGGATGTCGGGGATGCCATCGCCGCGGAACACCGCGGGCCGGGTATATTGCGGGTATTCCAGCAGACCGGTGGCGAAGGAATCCTCGAACGCGCCCATCTCGCACCCCAACGCGCCGGGCAGGAGGCGGGTCACGGCATCGACGATCACCGCGGCAGCCAGCTCCCCGCCGGAGAGCACGAAATCACCGATGGAGATCGCGTCTGTTACCAGGCCGGTGCGCACCCGCTCGTCAACTCCCTCATAGCGGCCGCAGATCAGGGCGATCCGCGCCTGCCCGGCCAGTTCTTCGGCGATCCGTTGGGTGAAGGGCCACCCCTGGGGCGATAGCAGGATGATGGGCGCCTGGGGGGGCCGGGCCGGCGGCTCGGCGGGGACCGGCGGCTCATCACCGGGGTGCAGGGGCGCAAACGCCCACCCGGGCTCGTGGGTCAGCACCGTTTCCACCGCGCGGAAGATCGGCTCCGGTTTCATCACCATGCCGCCCCCGCCGCCGTACGGGGTGTCGTCAGTGACCCGGTGGCGGCCCTCGGCGTAGTCCCGGATGTTGTGCAGCGCCACGGACATGATGCCGGCTTCCTGCGCCCGCTTCAGGATGCTATCGGTGAAAACTCCGGTGAACATGCCGGGGAACAGGGTGAAGATGTCGAAATGCACCGTCCACCTCGAAGTCTGATTCCCAATGTCGGGTAATGAATTGTATCACAGGCGGCATGTCCTCCCGAAATCACGCGCACCACAATTCGAAAATTCACCCCAGCATCCGCTGCTCACATGCCCCTCATTTCGTCGTTTGGTCCAGGCCGTGCTATACTCAGTAAATTATGATTTGCTCTCGCCCGATCCGTGATCGGGCGGGTCACGGACCCGCCCGGAGCTTGAAACTGGGATCTACTGATACTCCCGCCATGCGAGAATCCGAGAGGGCGACCCCGCTTCGTTGGCAGGCGGGTCTTATGGTCGCCGTGTTGCTCACTGTCTTGATCTGGCCGCTGGCCCACACCGCCGGTCCCCATCCGGCGCGCACTGACGACCTGCGCTCTGCCGCGACACGATCCGATACGCCGACGCGCAGCCCGCGCCAGTCACCGGCGCCGCTGGTCCCCACCTGGACCCTATCTCCGACCACATCCGCAACCCGCGCGCCGACGGTCACGCCGACGGCCACGTTCGCCCCGACCCCCATGCGACCGCTACGGCGACCGCTACGGCGACCGCTACGGCGACCGCTACGGCGACCGCTACGGCGACCGCTACGGTGACCGCTACGGCGGCGCCGAACCCGACGATCAGAGCGGTCCTGACGCGGACATCGACTGCCCGTTCAGTGCTGGCCGTGACCCAAACGACCACCCCTGCGCCGGAAGTAGCCCTCGGGACGCTCGAAGGCCAGCCGGCCGTGGTTTGGGTGCGCGGGTCGGCGCGAGTCGTGCCCGCCGACTCCTTGCCGGCGCCGCATCTTTGGCTCGGGCGACCGTTCTCTGCCGAATATCAACAGTGGGCCGAGCCTTTCTACCCATATGGAAGCACGGCCGATGGCCTGTACGTACTGCATACAGGCGCCGACTTCACGAACCCGCTCGGCACGCCGGTGTTGGCAGTGGCAGATGGTGAGGTCGTCTACGCGGGGACCGACGCGACGCGGGTGTTTGGCCCCTGGCCGAACTACTACGGCAATCTGATTGTGCTGCGGCTGGCGCGACGTTACGGCGATGCGCCGGTTTTTGTGCTTTACGGACATCTGAGCGCGTTGTACGTGAAACCGGGGCAGGCCGTGAGCGAAGGGGATGTGATCGCCGCGGTCGGGATGACGGGGATCGCCATCGGGCCGCATCTACACCTGGAGGTGCGCCTCGGCGAGAACAGCTACCACGCCACGCGCAACCCCGAATTCTGGTTGCGTCCGTCGAAGGAGCATGGCTTGCTGGCGGGCCGGGTACTGGGCAAAGATGGCCAACCCGTGGCGGGCCTCAAGCTCCTGGTGTACAGGCAGGCGCGCCCCGATCAGGTCTGGCAGATGACGCCCACCTATCTGGCCGAGCCGGAGATCCACAGCGACGACGAGTGGGACGAGAACTTTCTGCTGGCCGACGTGCCAGCGGGCGGGTACCTGCTGGAAACGAGCCTGGAAAACGTCCTGGCGCAGGCGCCCTTCCAGATTGACCCGAACCGCGTGACCTTTGTGGAGATCAGGTTGGCGAGTGATCAGGATCATGAGTAACAAGTAATGAGTAATATATCAACCCCGACGCGACTTTTCGCCGGTTACTCATTACATTACTCGTTACTCTTCACGGCGTTTCGGCGCTGAGCCAGCGAGCTTTGAGCGTGGCCAGCGTGCCGTCGGCGGCCAGCGCGGCCAGCGCGGCGTTGACCGCCCCGAGCAGGTCCGGCGCATCCACCGGGACTACGACCACGTAGGGAGCGGGTTGGAGCGACTCGCCGACGATGATCAGATCATGGCCCGCCCGGTTGAACAGCGCCAGGCTGACCGCGTCCACGATGGCGGCGTCCGCATCGCCGGCGATCACGGCGCCCAATGCCGCGTCGACCGACTCCCGCAAGACCAGTTCGACGTTGCCCCCTGATTCCCGTTGCACCGCCCGCGCCTGGGCATCGCCCGCGCTGCCCCATTCGACGGCCACGCGGCGGCCGGCGAGATCATCCGGCCCCGCGATGGCGCTGCCGGATGGCACGGCCAGGATCACCCCGGCCTCGACGTAGGGCGCGGAGAACGCTACATCCTTGGCCCGGTAGTCGATGATCGGCAGGGCGGAGATGGCGCTGTCCACACGGTGGGCGGCCACGACGTCGATCAGTTGGTCGAAGCCCACGCCCACGAATTCAGCCCGTACCTCCCACTGCGCCGCGATGGCCTGGGCCAGATCCACGTCGAAGCCGACCGGCTGGCCGGTAGCCGGGTCGATGTTTTCAAACGGCGGGAAGCTGGGATCCATGCCCACCCGCCAGACGCCGGTCTCCTGAATCCGGGTCCAGGTCGGATCACGGCCGCCGGCGGATTGCGGATTACGCTGCCCGCGATTTGCGATTTGCGACTTGCCATCTGCCATCTGCCATCTACCATTTGCCATTTGCCATCTGCCATCTACCAATCTACCAATCCCCCAATCTACGCCCAACCACCGCCCCCTGGGCATAGCTCTGAACAGCCAGGTAGATCGGTTTAGGCTCGAAATCCACATCCACAAAGGTATAGTAATCCTGGTAAGTGCTGGCCAGTCGGGGGTAGCGAAAGGCCCAGGTGCACAGCGCGTCGACCCAGGGCCACTCCTCCTGCGCCTTCTGATACGCCCGGATGGTATACGCCGCGCGCTGCGCCGGCCGGACGGCCCTGGTCCAGCGCGGATGATCGTTCCAGCCGCCCTCGGTGATGATGACGTGCTTATCCGCGTCGCCGTTCCGGGCCATGATCTCCCTCAGCAACTCCACCCGGCTGAAGTTGACTGCATCGGGGTTGGCCGGCTCGTCCGGGCCGAAGGTCCAGCCGTAGCTGTGGGCGGCCAGGATGTCGAAGTAGGACGCGGCGCCGGCATCGTACATGGCCTGCAAGTAGTCCAGATCGTTCAAGCCCCATTCGCTGCCCGGCGGCGCCAGGGTCGGTGCGAGCGCGCCCCCCAAGATCTTCACGTCGGGGTTGACCGCCTTTGCCGCGCTGTACGCCCGGCGCAGGAGCTCGGTGTAGCCGGCGGGGTCCACCGGGCGGTAGCCCCACTCCTGGCTCAGGTTAGGTTCGTTCCAAATGATGATGTAGTTCACGCGGCCGCGAAAGTGGTCGGCAAAGGCCGCCACGAAACGGGCAAACGCATCGTAGCCGTTCTCATCCAGGTAGAGGTGCGCAGTGCGCGGCGGCCTGGCCCATTCCGGCACGTAGCCCAGCCGGGCGATCAACGTGATGCCCTGGTTGGCCGCGTGGTCCACCACCAGATCGGCGTGGGTCCAGTTGTAAACGCCCGGGGCCGGTTCGGCCGCGGCCCAGAGAAAATACTCCACCGTCCAGGACGCGCCCATCTCGCGCACCATCTCGAAGGTACGCTGGATCTTCCACGGCTCGACCTCGTCGGTCAGGCGCGTGTGCACGCCCATTTTGGGGTTAATGGAGATGACGGGTTGCTGTGGGCCGAACTCGACCCACGGCCGCTCGGAACGACCTGCCAGGATCAGGACAGCCACCAAAGCTACCAAGGCAAAAAACCTGACTGTAACTTTACTCACTCAGCATCTGCTCCAGTTCCTGCCGCCGGTTGGACTCTTCTACTTGTTGATAGATCACCTTCAGCTCCGGGCTTTTGCACGCCCTGGCGTTCTCTGTTACAATGCGCCCATTCGGGCAACATGATAAGGGCTAAGGAATGAGAATTAAATAACTGGCGCGATTAGCCTTGCGAAGGTTCCCGAAGACGCCATTTCTAGCCCAAGTCGGGGCAAAAACCTTCGCAAGGCTGTGCGCGAAGGCTGTCCACAAATGGGAAAATTATTTAATCACGATTCCTAAGCGGGAGGTGATCCGTGTCTCTGGCCAATTGGCGCGATCTATCTATCGTCTTGCTGGCGATCGAGGCGTTTATTATCAGCCTGGCGCCGGCGGTCTTGTTCTATCTCTGCGTTCGGGGCATCTCCTGGGTGCTCGAACAGATCCGCACGTACGCGCCACAGGTCCAAGGCTATTTCCGGCAAGGCGCTGAGATCGCTGAGAATGTCAGCCAGAAGATCGCCGCTCCCTTCGTCGCCATCAGCGCGGCGGCCGCGCAAGTCCGGCGCTGGCGCTCCGCGCTCTCTTCATCTCAATGGATTCAAAAAGGGGTGTGAACGTGTCTTCTCGCAACAAGCTGATCGTCGTTGGCGGGCTGATTGGGGCTGCGATCGGTGCAACCGCGGCCTGGGCCTACACGCAAAACCAGGATTACAAACGCCTCGAGAGCAATCGAATGGGCGGTGCGTTGCGTCTGCAAGCCGGCGCGCCGGAATACGTCAAGATCGGCATGTCTGTGCTGACCCTGGTGCGCCAGGTCGTGGATCTGTTCAAGCCGGTCTGATCAATCCCCTGGGGACGCGGGGCGCGGCGTGGTCATTGGTTGCCTCGCGCGGCACGTCCTGTCCGTCAATCCGTGTCCATCCCGGTTTCATCGCGCTCGGCCACCTCTTTGGGTGGTAGCTCCGGCGACGCCAAATCCGCTTCTGTTTGTTCATAGACGATCGGCGTGTTCGCCGGCTCGACCGACTCGGGCAGGGCCAGCGCCGGGGGGAGCGCCGCGGAGAGTGGCGCCGGGGTCGATTCGGGGTCGGGCCAGGCCTCAGCCAGAGTGCGTTGGCTGCTGTAGAGGGCTGGCAGGTACTTGGCGAACAGCCCGACCGGCATCCGGCTCCGCACCGGCTCGATGCCGATTTGCCACAGTGAGCGCAACGCAGCGCGATCCAGCTCCGCGGTCAGCAGCCCTTCGGAGCTGGCGGCGCCCATCTCGACCAGGACACCCGTGAAGTGGGGCGTCATCTCCAACGGCGCGTAGATGCCCGATTTGCCCACGAACATCTTCCCCACTGCGTCATCGGGGGCCAGGTAATTCTTGCCCACCAGGAAGCTGGTCAGCGCGAAACAGCGGTTCTCTTGCGCCTGGGCGATCGTTGCCTGACGCACGTACGCGGCCAGCGCCTCGCTGTCGGCGGCGGCCAGGGTCACCAGCAGGTCGGCGCCCTGATACGCCAACACCCGCCCGGCCTCCGGGTACAACGCCTCCGCGCCCAGCAGGATGCCCAGCCGTCCCACCGGCGTGTCGACAACCGTCCAGACGTCGCCGGCGACGGCCAGCCCCTCGTCCTCGGCAGCCAGGGCCATCTTACTGTGTCGTCCCAGCACCGTGCCGTCCGGCCCGAAGACGGTCGCGCGGTGGCGGATCACCCCCGCGGTGTCAGGGAGGTACGCGCTGCCCGCGACGACAGTCACGTCGTAAGCCTGCGCCAATTCCCCGAAAGTAGTCTCGTAGGCCGAAAGCAGGCCGGCCGGGTCCGTCTGCAGGAGCTGGCTGAATGCCTTGCGAAAGTTGGCCCCCAGCAACGCGGCCGTGCCCCCCGCGAGCGCGCCGCGCGTGCGTTTCCACAGGGAATGCTGTTTGCGGCGGCGGTCGTCGGCTTGCTTGAGCAGATTGATGCGAAACCCCTCCACCATCGGAGTCGCGGCCATCACGCCGGCCAGTCCGGGGAAGACGATCAACTGGGCGCCCTTGGCCCGCGCCATATACAGGAAGCGATTCAGCTCCTTGCGATAGCTCTCCAACGAATCGAACAGCCG
>PHCA01000131.1 GCA_002842085.1 Chloroflexi bacterium HGW-Chloroflexi-1 | reverse complement strand
ACCAGGAACCCGCCCCAGTCCTCCCATTCGGGCAACGGATACTGCCGGCCATCCATTGTGTTGCGAACCACGTCGAGGGTGTACCCCATCAACATGAGCAACGGGATGAAGCCGATCAGTATCGGCGAGAAAACGATCCCGATCAAACCGACCAAAGTCCCGATGCCGAGCTTGCGCAGCCAGTCCGGATCCTCGAACATGTAGGTAAACGATTTGCCGATGTCCATCGATGCTCCTCCTTATCAAGATATATGCACACACGCCGACAGACGATGTCGGCGCCTCATCGTAGGCGCGCCTACATCGTAGGCCCATTATACCACATCGCCGCGGTTCTGCGCGCGCACGGTTACGAACGGGGCGATCAATGCCCGACAGATGGTGCGAGTCGCAAATCGCACGGTCGCTTTCTAAACGCACGCCGGTCGAAAAGGTTTCAGCCGCGCCTCAGAACGGCAGCCCCAGCCGGGCGGTGAGGGCAGCCCGCGCCGTGGCAATCGCGGCCAGCTCGACCGTCGCCAGCGCGGCGCCGATGGCGATCGGCGCGATGGCCTCTCGCCAGCGCCGCGCCCGGCCCTCGCGGCGCAACAACACCAGCCCGAACATCGCGTTCACAGATCCGACCAACGCCACGACCGTCGCGCCGCTGATCAACGCCAGTGGGTAGAGCAAGGGCGGCCATTCGCTGCTCACCAGCCCTACTACGAGGGCCCCACCTGCCAGCATCCAGGCCAGGTCGCGCCAGCTTGCGACCGAGGGCGTATTGACCGGCGCGGCCCACAGCGACAAGTTGAGGATGGGCAGCAGAAACGCGGCGATCGCCAATCCTTCCAGTGTGCCCGTAGCCAGCCGCAGGATGTTGTGCGGCTGGTACAGAGGCGGAAGTCCCGGGAAAAAGGTCAGGTAGGAATTCAACCCATCCACGGCCCACAGCAGGACAAAGCCGGCGAACACGGCCAGATACCTGCGACCCGGCAGGTCGGCGGCGCGCCCGCGCCCACGCAGGATCAGCACGATTAGCCCAGCGAGCGCGCCCAGGTAGGTGCCACTGCACCGGGCGCACAGGGGCAAGGGCCGGCCGGCGAAGATGAAGGTGCGCTCAGAGATGCGATGGCACACCGCGTACGCGGCATGATCGGCCTTATCCAGCAGGCCGTGGGGCGGGGCCAGCAAGATCGCAAGGATGCCGACCAACGCCACGGACGCCAGTATGCCATCCCAACGCGCCCGGCGCGACACCGATCCGTCTCTGTCCATGCTGAAAGCCTCGGCTGGTCACTCCGCCAGACATGTTATACACTGACCGCACTTGAAAAGGGCGCAATCGTTCTCAACTCCCTGGGGAGAATTTCGTCACGAATTGCACGAAAATAGAAGCCGCCGCCTGGCATCTTGTCAGCCATTATACACGCGAACCGCACGCCGTGCCACAACCAGGAATCGAGTTTTTGACATACCCGGCCCACCGTCGTTTGACACTCCCTCCCCTCGGCGGTATAATTTCTCTCGCAAATTCCAGAGAAATTCTATCGGGAGACAGCATGGCACTTCGCGACATCATCACCATCGGCCACCCCACCCTGCGCAAGAAAGCACGCAAGGTCACCATGTTCGGGCCGGCATTGAGACAGTTGATCGACGATATGATCGAGACGATGCGGGTGGCGCCCGGCGTCGGGCTGGCGGCCCCCCAGGTCAATATCTCGCAGCGGGTCATTGTGGTCGAGCTGCCCGCCGACGAGGAGACTGGCACGCCGGCTGAGCTCTACGCCTTCGTCAACCCTGAGATCGTCAAGACCTCCCGCGAGATAGAAGAAAACCAGGAAGGCTGTCTTTCCGTCCCCGGCTACGTGGGCGAAGTGCCCCGCCCCACGATGGCGGTCATCCGCGGACAGGATGGCGATGGCAAACCCCAGAGGGTACGCGCTTATGATTACCTGGCCCGCGTCTTCCAGCACGAAATCGACCACCTGAATGGGGTTTTGTTCATCGACCGGGTGACCGACCCGGCCAAGATCCACAAGATCACCCCCGAAGAGGCAGAAAACGCCACTGGGGAGATGGCCGAGGCGTTGGTCTTGATGGATGGTGAAGCGGTGCTCATGGCGTAATGAGAAATGAGTAACGAGTAACGAGTAATGCGTAACTTGACTTTGTTACATTCGTCATTGCGAGCGCTGTTTGCGAAGCAATCTCTTGCGACAAAGGCGGAGATTGCTTTGCTTCGTGCCTCGCAACCGCACACACCGCTCCTCGCAATGACAGGGGACATCTAACAATGTCAAGGTAAGTACGCGCGCCAGCGTTTTTACTCGTTACTTGTTACTCGTTACTTGTTACTCGTTACTTGTTACTTGTTACTCGTTACTCGTCCTTCCCCCTCCCGGAGGTCGCGTGGACTTTTTCGACGTCGTCGCCAGCCGCCACAGCGTGCGCACCTACAAGCCGGACCCGGTGCCCGATGAGATGATCACCCAGTGCCTGGAGGCGGCGCGCGCCGCGCCATCCTGGCGCAACGGTCAATGCTGGCGTTTTGTGGTCGTGCGAGATCGCCAGATCATCGCCCAGCTCGCCGGCCAGCGCGTGTACGGTTATCCGATCAACAGTTGGCTGCGCAGCGCGCCGGTAGTCGTGGTGGCGTGTGCGGCGCCGGGCGAAAGCGGCGAGCACGACGGGATACCGTATTGGGCGGTGGATACGGCCATCGCGATGGAGCACCTGGTGCTGGCCGCCACGGCCCTGGGGTTGGGTACCTGCTGGATCGGCGGCTTCAACGAATCGCCGGTGCGCGCCCTGCTCGGCATCCCTGATGGCAGCAAGGTCGTGGCATATACCCCGCTGGGCTTTCCGGCCGAAGCTGAGGGACTGATGGGGCGGACAGTGAAGACGATCGCCCGCAGCTACAGCCGCAAGCCGCTCGAGAAAATCGTCTTCTACGAACGGTGGGGGTAGGACGAGACAACAAGATCGGGAGGGGCAACCCTCCCGATCTTCGTTACAAGACGATCCTGCACCCGCCCCTTAGGGCCAGTCAAGAAATAAGCTCCGTTTCTGGCTCGGTCGCGGACCGGCCAGAGCGGGAAGTTATTCTTTTACGGACCCTTACTTCCAGGCGTCCAGCGTCTTCTCAGTCTGCGGGTCGAACAGGTGCATGTTGTCCATGTTGACGAGCAGGTCGACCTGCTCGCCAGGCCGGGCATGCGTGCGCGGATCCACACGGGCGATGAACTGCTTCTTGCCGGTCAACAGGTAAAGGAAGATCTCGTTGCCCATCAACTCGGTCACATCCACCTCGGCCTGCATCGGTGCGGGGACGATGCCCGGCGCCGCGTATTGGGCCGTGTGGATGTCTTCGGGCCGGGTACCGAAGATCACTCTCCTGCCCTTATGCGGCAGGTAGGCGGCCTGGCGGTCATCCGGGGTGGCCAACTTGAAGGTGCCGCCATCGACAAAGAGCTTGCCATCCTGCTCCACCAGGGTGACGTCGAAGAAGTTCATCGAGGGACTGCCGATGAAGCCGCCCACGAAGACGTTGGCCGGATGGCCGTAAAGGTTCTGCGGCGAATCGATCTGCATCAGCAGACCATCCTTCATGACGGCGATGCGCGAGGCCATGGTCATGGCCTCGACCTGGTCGTGGGTCACGTAGATGAAGGTGGTGCCCAGCCGCTGATGCAGCTTGCTGAGCTCGGCACGGGTTTGCACGCGCAGTTTGGCATCCAGGTTAGAAAGCGGCTCGTCGAAGAGGAACACCGCCGGATCACGCACGATCGCGCGGCCCACCGCCACCCGCTGGCGCTGACCACCGGAGAGCTGCTTTGGCTTGCGGTCCAGCAACTGGCCGATGCCCAGGATGTCAGCGGCTTCCTTCACCTGTTTGTTGATCTCGGCCTTGGGGGTCTTGCGCAGCTTCAGGCCGAACGCCATGTTGTCGTAGACGCTCATGTGCGGGTAGAGCGCGTAGCTCTGGAACACCATGGCGATGTTACGATCCTTGGGCGGCACATCGTTGACCACCCGGTCGCCGATTCTAATCTGGCCATCGGTGATCTCCTCCAGGCCGGCCAGCAGACGCAGGCTGGTAGTCTTACCGCAGCCGGATGGGCCGACAAAAACAAGAAATTCCTTATCCTCGATCTTGATGTCAAGATTGTTGACGGCGACGACATCGCCGAAGCGCTTGTAGACGTGCTCGTAAGTTACACTGGCCATCGGGTGATTTTCTCCTTGCTATGTTGTGTAAGCAATTTCTGACACGTGCCAGATGGGCCGGGCAGACAGAACTCTTCGGTCGGATACTTAGCGCCCCCCGGTTGAACGGCCAGGCCAGGCCTCCACACGTCCAATGGCCAAGATCGAGTGGTGCTAAATTGTCCGGGCAATTGCCGACACCGCTCTGCCGCGGCTGCGAGAGAGGATCAAAAGAAGTGCTGCGCGTCGTTGTGTTCTAAGGTATCTGCTTCAGGCTGAGGGGCGCTGAAAAACAACTATCCCGCGTGCACCTTTCGGTGTACGAACGACCCAGGCCCTTTCGAGTCCACCTCCCTGTGTGGGACAGAAAGCCCCGAAGTGATCGGGGCGAGCCGGCGCATCTTCGACGGGACCACTTGGCCGTGTCCTCGCCAAAGACGAATAGAAAGCTTCAGGCCGATTTTACCACGTGCTCGCGAGTTTGGCCAAATGACGCAAAGGCGTTGCGGGTGACTGAGCGGGTGTCGTTGTTGTTGACGGCCGGAGTCAGTATAGTATTCCCCCGCGACATTTGCGTTGATCGCACAAATCATAGGCATTTGAGCTACGCCAAGCCGCAAAGCACGCCAAGAAGGTGTTACTTTGCGCCTCTGCGCCTTTGCGTGAGATATTTCCGATCCCAGCACGTCATTGACCTCTACACATTTGACGCAAAGCCTGTCCTGAGGTCCCTCCTGAGTGCATCCTGAGCTTGTCGAAGGGCCTGCCGAAGGGACGCCAGGGCGCAAAGACCTCCTGATATTCCTTTGCGTCTTTGCGACTTTGCGTCAAAACCGGTTTGGTTGCGACAGGAGGCCGCACTATGAGCGTGAGTCAATTCGCGTACTTGCACAAATGTTGAAGTGGCTGTATACTTATAGTGGTTTCCGGGAGGTTCCTGAATTGTATCGCTCAATCCTTCGGGGAATCGTGAGCTGTGGCCGGTCTCCTGACCGAGCCACCGTGGCTCGATCAGGAGACCGGCCACAGCCGCCCCGGATAATTGAAAGGATACCCTGAATTCTTGTACGCAAGGAGGAGGTGTAAATCCGCAAAAACAGTTGAGTCGTCTTCAATTGCTCTTGGTTCCAAACTACCTAGAAACGGAGAAGAAACATGAAAAGGCTATATGGAGTAATTGCTGTTTTGCTCGTGGCTGCGCTGCTCATGCCAGCCTGCGCCCCCAAGGCCCCCGATTGCACCAAGGCGGACGTCTTCTGCGTCGGCATGGTGACCGACGTGGGCAAGATCGACGACAAGTCCTTCAACCAGTCCACCTGGGAAGGCGTGAAACTGGCCGAGAAGGAACTTGGCGCAATCGTCCAATACCTCGAGACCACCGACTCGAAGGACTACGCCAAGAACATCTCCACCTTCGCGGATGCTGGCTATGATGTGATCGTCACCGTCGGCTTCGCGCTGGGCGAGGCCACCGCGGCAGCCGCCGTGCAGTACCCGAACATTAAATTCATCGGCGTGGACCAGTTCCAGGCCTGGCCGTATGATGAGGACAAGACCAACGATATCGCCAACCTGGCTGGTCTGAACTTCCCCGAAGATCAGGCTGGCTTCCTGGTGGGCGCCCTGGCGGCGCAGATGACGAAGAGCGGCAAGATTGGCGGCGTGTTCGGCACCGATGTCGTCCCGCCCGTGTGGCGCTTTGGCGAGGGCTACCGCGCCGGTGCGCAGTATATCACCCCCGCCATCGAGCTCTTCATTGTCTATCACAACGATGTCGGCTTCGACAAAACCTTCACCGACCCCGAGTGGGGCGCGACGACGGCCAACTCGATGATCGACAAGGGCGCCGACGTGATCTTCGGCGGCGGCGGCAAGACCGGCAACGGCGCGGTCATTGCTGCGGCGCAGCGCAGCGTCTATGCCATCGGCGTGGACACCGATCAATACTACACCCTGCCCGAGGCGCAGAAGATGCTGCTCTCCAGCGCCATGAAGCTGCTCACCCCCGGCACTTTGGAACTGATCAAACTGGCCAAGGAAGGCAAATTCCCCTCTGGCAACTACCTGGGCAAGGGCGGCTACGCACCATATCATGACCTGGACAGCCAGGTTCCGGCCGAAGTCAAGACCAAGATGGAAGCGATCAACGCTGGCCTGCTGGATGGCTCCCTGCTGACCAACGTTCCGCCGGTGAAACCGTAACCCGCGGGATCGAACATAGAGGCAATACAAAAAAGGGAAAGAGAGGAACCTCTCTTTCCCTTTTTCAACTGTGAGTCCACCGAAGGTCAACATGCAAAGTTCAGAAGAGCGGACGAGTCCGCAAACCAAATCTATCATGCGCTTCCTGCGCCCTACCCTGAACGCTCTCGGCGTGCCTTTACTGGCCGTACTGACGGCGATGATCGTCGGCGGGCTGATTATCGCGTTTGCGGGCGGCGATCCGTTCATGGCCTATATCGGGCTGTTTCAGGGAGCGCTCGGTTCGCCCAGAGCATTGAGCGAAACGGCGGTATGGGCTTCACCCTACATCTTTGCCGGGCTGGCGGTCGCCCTGGCTTTCAGGGGCGGACTGTTCAACATCGGCGCGGAGGGACAACTGGCATTCGGCGCAGTGATGGCAGCCTTGATCGGCTATGCCCTGCCGGGTTGGCTTCACATCGACCTGCCTGCATTTATTCATATTCCTCTGGCCGTGGGATTCGGCGCATTGGCAGGGGCGCTTTGGGCGGCCATCCCCGGCGCGCTCAAGGCATACACCGGCGGGCACGAAGTCATCAACACCATTATGATGAACTACATTGCCCTCAACCTGACCAGTTTCCTGTTGAACGGGCCAATGAGAGACCCCAACCCCCTCAATGTGATTGCGCGTACGCCAGGCATTGCCGAAAGCGCTCGAATCCCCCCTATATTCAGTGGATTTCGCGTACACTGGGGATTCATCCTGGCCCTGCTGGTCGCCCTGGCCGTGTGGTGGCTGTTGTGGAAGACCACGCTGGGCTTCGAGATCCGCACCGTCGGCGCCAACCCGGATGCGGCCAAATACGCCGGCATCGACACCAAGCGCACCATCGTGCTGACGATGGCCCTCTCCGGGTTACTGGCCGGCCTGGCCGGGACGATCGAGGTCACCGCGCTGAACTACCGCCACGAACTGGGCTTCTCCATCGGCTATGGCTTCGACGCCATCGCCATCGCCCTGCTGGGCAAGACCCACCCGCTGGGCGTGGTGCTGGCGGCGTTGCTCTTTGCCGCCATGCGCAACGGGGGGACACGCATGCAGTTCCTGACCCAGATCCCGGTGGACATCATCTCGGTCATCCAGGCGCTGATCCTGTTGTTCGTCGCCGCGGATGCCATCATCCGCTACATCTACCGCATCCGCGCCCGCGAGGAACGCGTGGTGCTGACGCGTGGCTGGGGAGGGTAGGCTAATGGACTGGCGTCGTTTTGGATTCATTGCTTTCATCATCACTATCCTCTTCAGTGTGGTCGTGCTGATCGGAAAAGCAGAGATATCGCCGGTGGTGATCGTGACCAGCATGTTGGCGACCACGATTGCCGTGGCCACCCCGCTGACGCTCGGCGCGCTGTGCGGCGTGTACTGCGAACGCGCCGGCGTGGTCAACATCGGCATCGAGGGCATGATGCTGGCAGCCGCCTTCTTTGGCTGGCTGACGGCCATTTACATGAACACGGTTTTTGGCCTCGCGCCGATGCCCAGCCTGCTGGGCGGAGTCGCGGCTGCCATATTGACCGGCGGCTTGCTCGGCCTGTTCCATGCTGTGCTCTCGGTCACATTCAAAGTGGACCAGATCATCGGCGGGACGGTGATCAACATCCTGGCTGTGGGCATCACCGGCTTTTTGAACCGGCAGTTGTTCTTCGAGAAGGGCAGCATCTTCGGCGGAAATGTGCCTCACGCCCCTGGCGTGCTGCCACGCATCCAAATCCCGCTGCTGGCCGATATCCCGGTGGTGGGTCGTATATTCGACCAGCAGCCGATCACTTTCGCAGCCATACTGCTGGTGATCATCACCCACTTTGTCCTCTTCTACACGCGCTGGGGCTTGCGGACGCGCTCGGTCGGCGAACACCCCCGCGCTGCGGATACGGTGGGCATCGATGTGTATTTCATGCGCTATGCCAATGTCATCATCGGCGGGATGCTCGCCGGACTGGGCGGCGCGTACTTTACCTTGGAATCGGTGCCCTCCTTCGAGCCGCTGATGACCAACGGGCGCGGCTTCATTGCGCTGGCGGCGATGATCTTCGGCAACTGGACGCCCTTCGGCGCCTGGGCGGCGGCGCTGGTCTTCGGCGCGGCGCAGGCGCTGCAGATCAACCTGCAATTCTTCCGCGAGTCCATCCCGCCCCAGTGGGCTTTCCTGCAAATATCCTACGTCGTTGGCTTAGCCCCCTACCTGCTGACCATGATCATCCTGACTGGCATCATCGGCAAAAACATCCCGCCGGCCGCGGATGGACAGCCGTATGAGAAATAGGAGGCCGCTATGACTGCAAACATTGTTCTGAAAGCCAAAGGCATCACCAGGCAGTTTCCCGGCGTCCTGGCTAACGATCGCGTTGATTTTGATCTGCGCGAGGGTGAAATCCATGCCCTGCTGGGCGAAAACGGAGCGGGTAAGACCACGCTGATGAACATCCTCTACGGCCTGTACCGGGCGGATAGCGGCGAGGTTTACCGCGGTGGCCAGCGGGTGGCATTTCACTCCCCCAAAGACGCCATCAAGCGCGGCATCGGTATGGTGCACCAGCACTTCATGCTGGTGCCGGTCTTCACCGTCAGCGAGAACATCATGCTGGGGGCAGAGACCACCCGCCGCGGTACGCTGGATCGCAAGGCAGTCGCAGCGCACGTGCGCGAACTTTCCCACCAATATGGCCTGGATGTCGACCCGCTGACGGTCGTGGGCGATCTGCCGGTCGGTATCCAGCAGCGCGTCGAGATCGTCAAGGCGCTCTACCGCAACGCCGAAATCCTGATCCTTGACGAGCCGACCGCGGTGCTGACCCCGCAGGAAGCGGAGGACCTCTTCCGCATCATGCGCGAGCTGACCCAGCGCGGCGTCTCCATCATCTTTATTACCCACAAACTCAAAGAGGTGCTGACTGTCGCCGACCGGATCACGGTCATGCGCGCCGGCAAAGTCGTTGGCACGGTGCAGCCGCAAGAGACCAACGAAGCCAAACTGGCCGCCATGATGGTCGGGCGCGAGGTCATACTGAAAGTGGCCAAGGGCGAGGCCTCCCCCGGCGAGAATATCCTGCAAGTGAAGGATTTACAAGTTGACGACCGCCGCGGGCTGGAGGCGGTGCGCGGCGTCTCGTTCCACGTACGAACGGGCGAGGTGCTGGGCATCGCCGGCGTGCAGGGCAACGGCCAGACCGAGCTGGTCGAGGCGCTGACCGGTCTGCGTCCCATCCACGCCGGGAAAGTATTGATGAACAGTCACGAGGTCACCGGCAAGCCGCCGCGGCCGATCATCGAGACCGGCATGGCGCACATCCCCGAAGACCGCCAGCGGCACGGGCTGGTGCTTTCCTATCCAGTGGCCGATAACCTGATGCTGTGCACCTATTACCTGCCGCCGTTTGGCGTGCGTGGCGTGATCCAGCCGCGCGCGGTGGATGTGAACGCCCGCAAACTGGTGGAGAACTTTGACATCCGCACGCCCAGCCCCTACGTACCAACCTCCAAACTTTCGGGCGGCAACCAACAGAAGGTGATCGTGGCGCGCGAGCTCAGCCGCCCGATCAAGTTACTGATCGCCAATCAGCCCACGCGCGGCCTGGACGTTGGCTCGATCGAATACATCCACAAGGAAATCATCATCATGCGTGACCGCGGCGTGGCCGTGCTGCTGGTCTCCGCCGAGCTGGATGAGATCATGGCCCTCTCCGACCGCATCGCGGTGATGTACCGCGGCCAGATTGTCGCCACGGTGGCTGCGGCCGAAGTGACCCGCGAACTGCTTGGCCTGTGGATGGCCGGGGCCACTCCTGACAAGGTTTAAGGGTATCTTATCAATCTGTAGGGGCGCACCCTTGCGGTCGCCCTGGCGGGCAGGCACTTGGGATTTGAGGGGCCTTTCGGCGGCGGCAGACACGGCTACATACGCCATCCCGAGACGCGGGTGAAGATATCCGTTCCCGGTGGCCGCGACATCCCGATCAAGACCATGTCCGCGATCATCCGGGAGGCTGGCATGTCGGTCGAAGAGTGGCTGGCTTTGTGACACATAGTTCTTTTGCGAGCAACCTTCGGTATGACCCACGCCCCGCCAAACAGGCGGGGTGTAGCGCGTTGGGCGAGGTAAGACATGGCTTATCGTGACCTCCGCGAATTCATCGCCCGGCTGGAGGCAGCCGGGGAACTGATCCGGGTGAAGGCGCCCGTCAGCGCCGATCTGGAGATCAGCGCCATCGTGGACCGGGTGAGCAAAGGCCCGGCTGCGGGCAACCAGGCGTTGCTGTTCGAGAACGTGCACGGCCACGACATGCCGGTGCTGATCAACCTATACGGTTCGGCGCGGCGCATGGCCTGGGCGCTAGGTGTGGAGGAGTTGGATGAGCTGGCGGTGAAATTGGGCAGTCTCCTCAAGTCGGAGCTGCCGCGGGGGCTGGGCGCCACGCTGGACAAGGCCGGCCCTGGACCGCCTGCCGATCCTCCTGTGTTGGCCCAAGGACGGCGGGCGCTACATCACCCTGCCCACGGTCATCACCCGCGACCCGGCCAGCGGCGCCCGCAACGTCGGCATGTACCGGCTGCAGGTGCACGACAGTCGCACCCTGGGCATGCACTGGCAGCTCCACAAGGGGGGCGCCGAGCATCAGCGCGTCGCGTTGCGCCGCGGCGATACGCGCATCCCCGTGGCCGTAAGCCTGGGCGGTGACCCGGCGGTGATGTGGTGCGGCTCCGCGCCGCTGCCACCGGACATCGATGAGCTCATGCTGGCCGGCTGGCTGCGCGGGTCGCCGGCGCCGCTGGTCAAGTGCGTCACCCAACCGCTGGAGGTCCCCGCCGACGCCGAGATCGCCATCGAAGGTTACGTGGACCCGACCGAGTCCCGGCCGGAAGGCCCCTTCGGTGACCACACCGGCTACTACACCCCGGTGGACGACTACCCGGTGATGCACGTCACCGCGCTCACCCACCGCCGCGCCCCGATCTACCCGGCCACGCTGGTCGGTCGCCCGCCGATGGAGGACTACTGGATGGGCAAGGCCACCGAGCGGCT
>PHCA01000130.1:21012-29828 GCA_002842085.1 Chloroflexi bacterium HGW-Chloroflexi-1 | reverse complement strand
AGATCGGCCACAGCATGCCCCGAAAAACTGAGAAGATACAGCTGCTTCAAATCGTCTTCGGCAAGATGGCATCCCAACGCGTACAACGTGATCTTGTCCCCCGGCTCCAGATCTACCACGTACCGGAATACCTCCCCTTCGATGTTGTGGTGGCCGGACAGCACGACGTTCCCGATCTCGCCGGGGCGGGCCGAATTCTTGTGCCAGCCGGCGGCGTAGGACGCGACATCCCATTCCGAAACGAATACCCGACGTGGGCGCATGGGAGACCTGGATAGTTCCAGAAAAATACTCATCCCAGAACCTCCTGAGATGCCCAGAGAAACCGGCGACATTGGGGCATCTATTTTTTTTGGAACGGCCCTAGCCTCCGTTCTCGACGCGATCGGCGTATACGCCGCGATAAGTCGGCGGCAGCATGTGTGCCAGCGTCATCATCAACTGGTCGGTGTAGCTTTGGAGTTCAGCGGTATGGGCGTGGTCGGCCTCTGGAGGCAGACGGAGCGACTCGGCGATGTGAACGTGAATCTCCGGCCGGCGGAGGCGCCGCCAACTGCCCAGCGCCCGCTCCTGACCCCATACCGCCACCGGTAAAATGGCCGCGCCCGACCGGCTGGCCAGATAGGTCGCGCCGTTCTTGCCCTGTTGCAGGCCGCCGGTGCGGCTGCGCGTGCCTTCGGGTGCGACGGCCAGGGCCCGGCCGGCTTTTAGAACGGCAAGCGCCTGGGCCAGCGCGCCGCGATCCGGTTCGCCGCGTTCCACGTAGATCGCTTCGGTGGCCATCTGTATCAGCCAGCCGCCGAACCTGCCGCGCCATTTCTCGGCCGCGAAAACGCTCTCCCATCTGGGGATCACGATGCCCACGACGGCAATGTCAAGGGAATGCAGGTGGTTGGGCGCGACGATCAGCGGTCCGGTTGGGGGCACGTGTGCCAGGCCGACAACTTCCAGGTGCGTGAGCGCGCGCAGCAGCAGCCAGCCGATGCGCTGGAAGAGGTAATAGAACAAGGGGGCATTGGTTGCGATTTTCATCCTACCGATCGGTTAACTCGGGTTGGGCGTGGGTGTGGGTATGCGGCGGCCCAAGACATCCACGCGAAAACTGGCCACTGGTCCTCCGGCCGGCGTCAATTGCATGGTGAAGGTGGTTTGACCCCCGCGCGGGATCACGTTGTGATCGGGCGGGCCGCGGCGGGTGCCGATCACCCGGCCCAAAGAATCGTAGATGGTGACCGTGACGGCCACACCGATGGCATCTTCCGGGCCGGTGTTGGCGATAGCGCCGGTCACCGTGTACGCGGCGTAGCGCTCCCCTTCTCCCTGCGCATCGCGCACTTCCAGGTCGCGGTAGTAGTTGCCGACGTAGCCGCGCACGCCCAGCCACGGCTCGGCCAGGTAGCTGTCGAAGCTCAGCGGCGGTTTGGGGAAGCGGACTGCGAAGGGAGCCCGGCCGCCCGGCGCGATCAGATCGATCTGCGCGTATTCCTGCATCTGGGCCAGCACCTGGCCGTCTTTGTCCCGCAGACTGATGGTCACGGCCGCTTGCTCCAGGTCGACCGCGGTGGTGTTGCGGACCTCGCCGAAGCACCACAGGCCGCCCAGGGGGGTGTGGCTGAAGGACACGTTCTCCACGGCAAAGGGCAGCGGGGTGGATGTCGCGGTGGGCGTACCTTCAGCGGCCAGCTCCTCTCTGGGAATCATCAGCTCCTGGTTGATCTGCAACGAGCGGGGATCGGTGATGCCGTTGGCCTCTTGCAGGCCCTGGACAGAGACGCCGAACTGCCGGGCGATCTTGAGCAGGCTGTCGCCGCGCTGGATCACGTAGATGATCGGCGTTGGCGTGACGGTAGGCGTGGCTGTTGGCGCCGGCGTGTACGGGGCCGGGGTAGCCGTGGGGCGCATGGTCGCCACCTGGGTCAGCCCGACGGTGGGTGTGGCCGTTGGTGTCGGGGTGACTCGGGTGATGACCTGTCCGCATCCGGCGATCAAGAACGGCGCGAGCAGCAGGAACAGCGGGAATCCGAGAAGACGTTTCAAGGCAAACTCAGGTTGATGGGATTGGGAATACGATACCTGGTTGATGATTATACATGAGTTGGGGCGAGCAGGCAACCAGCCATCAGCGGCCTATAGTATTACCTCTGAAAATCTGAAATCCTTAGCGACCGCGCGCCATCACGGGCAGGTACCTGCGCCAGTAAGGCCGGTCCCCGAAATTCACGACAATCCGGGGCGTCGACGCGGTGGCCTTGACGGGCACCTCGTTGGCGGTCGTCGAGAAGTAGTCCGGCATATCGACCTGTACCAGCAGGTAGTCCTCCGGCAGGACATTCTCGATGGTATAATCGCCGTCCTGATCGCTGAGGGTGCGCGCCAGGACCACGTCATCGCTGCCGATCTTCCCATCGCGATCGCCATCGGTCAACAGCATGATCTCGACACCGAAAATGCCCGGCTCTTCGGCTTCTATGAGGCCGTTGCGGTTCAGGTCGCTCCACACCCGGCCGCTGATACGGAGGTTCACCGGCGTAGTCGTCGGCGTTGCCGTGGGATTGGGGGTCGGCGTTGCCGTGGGATTGGGGGTCGGCGTTGCCGTCCGGGTCGCGGTCGCGGTCATCGTCGCGGTGGCGGTGGCAGTGGCTGTCGCTGTCGCCGTGGGAGTAGGCGTCGCGGTCGGGGCGAGTTGGGCCGGGAAGTGTGGCGCCAGCACGGTGTTGGCGGTCACATAGACGACCAGCTCTGGCGCTGACGCGATGATGAACCCGGCTGGCGGATCGACCTGCAGTCGGTACGTGCCGGGCTCGATATCCGTGAATTGGAAGAGGCCGTTTTCCAGGGTCACGTGCTTCGAGATGGGTTGACCGGCGGCGGTCTTGAGGAAGGCGGTGGCGTCGCGCAGGGGGACGTCCCGGCCTGGCTCGTAGTCGCCGCCGTCCCCGCCGACGTCCCAGAAGACCAGCCCCGCGACCGCGCCGGTGGCAGGGGTGCTGGTTGCGGTGGGGGTCGCGGTTGCCGTGACCGTCGCGGTGGCGGTTGGCGTGGGGGTCGGTGTGGGCGTATAGGTTCGGGTGCTGGTTGCCGTGACCGTCGCGGTGGCGGTTGGCGTGGGGGTCGGTGTGGCCGTTACGGTGGCGGTTGGCGTGGGGGTCGCGGTGGCCGTCGCGGTGGCGGTTGGCGTGGGGGTCGGTGTGGGCGTATAGGTCCGGGTGCTGGTCGCGGTGGATGTCGCGGTCGGCTGTGAGGTGGCCGTGTTCGTCGCCGTCGGGGTAGACGTTTGAGTCGCGGTGGGTGTACGGGTGCTGGTGGGCAGCGGCGTCGATGTGGGCGTAGCCGTTCGGGTTGGCGTTTGTGTTGCCGTTGGCGTGCTGGTGGCGGTGCGTGTGGCGGTCGGCGTCGCTGATGGCACGGGCGTGGCCGTTCGGGTTGGCGTCCGCGTCGGGGTGGCTGTCGGCATGCTGGTCGCCGTGCGCGTCGCCGTTGGCGTCGTGGTCGGGGTGTGCGTCGGCGTGGCCGTGGTCGGCTGGGGCGTGACCGTCCCGGTTGAAGTGTCGGTCGGCGTGGCCGTGTCCGCGGGGCTGCTGGTGGGCGTGGGGGTGTTAGCCACGCCCACCAATCGCAACTCCCCGAAACCGCTGGCATCGCCGAGGGTCGTGTGGCCTTGCCAGATCATGTGGTCGTCCCGGCCTTCCCCGGTGTCGTCGTCGTTCAGCCCCACGTTGAACCCCAGCAGCCTATCAGCGGCCAGGGCGCCGCTCCCATGCACGCTCGCCGGCAGATAGAACTCGACGCTCCACCCCTGGGTTTCGGTGGTGATACTGGTGGTGGCAGTAACAACCGCCTGGGTGCCGAAGTCGGTGAGCGTGCCATCTGTGACGATGGTGAACTGGTGGTCGTCGGTGCTGCCCCAGACCCAGCCGTTTCTCAGGCCATCCAGCGCAAACTCGATGCCGTCATCGAGCCAGATCGAGCTGCTGTCCCGCACCAACTGATCGTCCGTGATGGTGGCGGCCAGCACCAGGTCATCCTCCTGCCAACCGCACCACACGGTCGCGGAAAGGTCGCTCGCATCCGGGCCCGGCGGGTGATCCACAAATTCTGAAGTAGTCCGGTCCAGCGTCAGGGCTGGGAAGCCGGCCCATTCATCGACCGCGCCATCGGCCACAAAGTCCGTGGGCAGAGGCGGGCAGTCCAACGTGCGGATCCTCGGGATCGGGGTGGGCGTAGGCCCGGTCGTCGGCGTGCGGGATGGGGTGGGGCTGGGGCCAAACGTGGCTGTGGGCGTCGGGCTACGGCTGGGGTTCGGCCACGGGGTCCAGGTTGGCGCGG
Organism: Chloroflexi bacterium HGW-Chloroflexi-1; assembly: GCA_002842085.1. Lineage (GTDB taxonomy): Bacteria > Chloroflexota > Anaerolineae > CG2-30-64-16 > CG2-30-64-16 > CG2-30-64-16. The sequence goes on along the minus strand of PHCA01000130.1, from coordinate 25,502 downwards.
GGGTTGGCAGCACCTGATCTCGGGAGATTACCTGTACGAAGTGGATCGTCTCGTCACCGTCTCCCCGGCTCCGGATGCGGAAATCGCTGCCGGGGTACTTGCCGCCGCCGGGCTGGCGGTTGGCAAAGCGCGCGTCGTCTAGCGTAAAGGTCACCTTGCGCCATGTGCCGCTGTTGGCCTTGGTGATCACTCCGGCGCTGCGATAGGCGTCATCGGCGCTGTCATATTGTAGTTCCCAGTTGTCGTAACCTCGATCCAGGTAGGTGACGTCGATGGTCACCTGGTTTGTGCCATCGTAGATGTACCCGTCGTCTACGTTGAAGTACATGTACGGGTTGCCGTCGTTTTGGTTGGTGCGCCGGGTGTACCGACCTTCCGGCGTCGTATCGACGCTCCAGAGCGGCACGGTCTTGCCGCCGGGCGCGTTGTCATTTTGGTAGAGCCAGAATTGGTAGTTGCCCCATTGTGGGAACCAGGTGTACTGGGTTTCCCGCATCGCGACCCAAACACTGGGAGTATCCGCCAGGGTACGGCCGGCATGCGCATTCGCGAATTCCAGCAACTCCCACCGCTCCGGATCCTTGACTTGCTTATCGTCTAGCAGTATGAAGTCCGGGTGTTTGTCGAGTCCATTAAAGAGTCGCCACATGGTGGCTGTCAGGCCATTGGCAGTTTGCGTCTCTGTGCCTTCCCAAGCCAGCGCCACCTGATCCCCCCACTTAAGCAGCGGATCGTACTGGCCGGCTTGATAGGCTGGATGGTTTGGGTCGTCCACGATCAGGGAGTCACCATCTGGAATAAGGCCGCTGTGTTGCAGGCCCACCCCGCGTTCTGCTGCATAGTCAGTGAGGGTGCGCCGTTCCTGCATCTTCAAGTAGCGCGGGGCAAACTCCATGACCAATTGGGTGTTCGGGAAGGCCAGCACGTAGGCGTCGATAACCTGTTTGACGTACTCGATCCAGAGATCACCAGTCAGCCCGGCCGCCTGCAAACAATCATTATAGATCGAGCTGGCTGGCTGGGTTTCACCGAAAAGCCCGACCCCGATTTCGAGAAAGGCAATCCGCGTGTCACCGTTGTATTGCTGGCCGATCGCCTGAACGAATTTCCAGTACTCCTGCTGATAGCCCGGGTCCCAGTATTTGGGAATGGTCTCACCGTTGCACACGACCTTGGCCATCGGGTACATCTGGAAGACGTAGTTTGGTACGCCGATGCCGCCACAGCATGGTCCGTCATAGGTATCGATTCCGATACCCGCTGGCTTGCTTGATGAGGCTTCTTTCGCTAACCAGTTCTCCAACCACGACCAGTCGTACTGGTCGGGACCGGTTTGGAGCAGTTTCCACTGGGGGGTGATGTGCCCACCGACGATGGGGTAGGTCGTGGGGTCCATGTTGGTGTAGTCGTAGAACACGTAGACCCCGGGCGGGCCGGCGTGGGGGCTGTTGGCCAAAGTATCAGGCTGGCTTTGGGGTGCGGCGGCCGGCGCGGGGGCCGCTGGCGCTGCCCAGGACACCTCGGCGGGCTTGGCGAAGCTGACCCCAATGCCCGCGATTAGCGCCAGCACGGCGAACATCACCGGTAAAGTTATTTTGCGCATGAGCAGGTGCTCTCAAGTGTGGGTGGCGTCTGTGCTTCGCTGCCATCGGCGTGCGAACCGGACAACAACGGGCAGGAAGTGCCTGCACCTGAATGCCAGGGGTCAGGTCCTCAGCCTTGCCGTAACTTCAAGAACTTGCGCCGGCCGACCTGGAGGATGTGTTCGGTGTCCGGCGAGATCAGCATGTTGAAGTCGTCCACCTTCTCGCCGTCCAGCTTGATGCCACCTTGTTGGATCAGACGGCGGACCTCGCTCTTGCTGCCCACCATGCCGGTGTTGGTCAGGATGTCGATCAGGCTGATCGGTTCCAGCAAGGTGATCTCGGGCATATCGGGCGGCAGCTCGCGCTGCTGAAACACGGTGCGGAAGTGCTCTTCGGCGGTCCTGGCGGCCTCGGCCCCCTGGAAGATTTCGACGATCTCCGCGGCCAGTTGCATCTTGAGATCGCGCGGGTGCAGCGCGCCCGCCTCGAGTTGGGCAAAGCGCTGGGCGATCTCTGCCGGCGACCAGCGGGTGACCAAGTCGGCGTAGTTGCGCATGGCGTTGTCGGGGATGCTCATTACTTTGCCGAAGATCACCTCCGGCGCCTCGTCGATGCCGATGTGGTTGCCGGTGGTCTTGCTCATGCGCAGCACGCCGTCCGTGCCGACCAGGATCGGGAAGGTCAGGATTGTCTGGGGGCGCAGACCGTAAGCTTCCATGAGCTTGCGGCCGGCCAACAGGTTGAAGAGCTGGTCCGTCCCGCCGATCTGGACGTCGGTCTTGGTGGCGACGGCGTCGTAGCCCTGCATCAGGGCGTAGAACAACTCGTGCAGCCAGATCGGGTCGCCCTTCTCGAAGCGCACCGAGAAATTCTCACGCACGAGGAACTGTTGGACCGTGAAGTTGGTGGCGAGCTCGATCACGTCTTTGAAGCTGAGCCTGGCCAGCCAGTCGCCGTTGTACATCACCAGCGTCCGGTCGGGGTCCAGCAGTTTCCACGCCTGATCAGTGAAAGTGCGGGCGTGTTCGCGCACCTCGTCTTCGGTCTGCTGGCGCCGGGCAGAGGTCTTGTCGCTGGGATCGCCGATCAACGCGGTGAAGGAGCCGATCAGGAAGATCACCTCATGGCCCAGCTCCTGGAACTGGGCCAGCTTGCGCATCGGCACGGTGTGGCCCAAGTGCAGGTCACTGGCGGTGGGATCGAAGCCGCAGTAGACGCGCAACGGGCGGTCGTTCCGGGCGGACTCGGTCAGCCGGTCGCGCAGCTCCGCCGCCATGTTGACGCGGGTGGTCGTGTCGCCGAACTCTACGCCACGCATGAGGATCGCGAGTTGTTCATCCACAGGTCGAAAAGGGCTCATTGGGCTACTCCGTGATATGCGTTGGGTACCGCAGTCTTCCGCGCTGGGGCCGGTCTGTGACCGAGCCCCCAATCGTCTTTGTATGCACCAAAAACAAAAACAGCGTGGCGGATGCCATGCTGTGAATAAGCTGGATCTCTGCCGGACACGCTCAATCGGGTGGGGCGTAGTCACCCCCCGAATACGAGTACAGGGGCTGCTGGGGCAGAAAATATTTGTGCATGTCCGCATGATAGCATACGGACAGGCACTTGTCAAAGTATAATAGTGACAACCATGCCTGCGGAACCACCACTGCGGATTCAGAAGGAGTGATCATGAGAAGCTACAAAGTGCCCATCATGATCGAACCCTGTGAAGAGGGCGGCTACTATGCAGCCTGTCCATCGCTGTCCGGTTGCGCCAGCCAGGGGGAGACATATCTGGAAGTCCTGGCGAATATCCAGGAAGCTGTGCTGGGGTACATCGAGAGCCTGATTGCCCACGGTGATCCGGTCCCCCTGGCGCCGCTTGGCGAACATCTTGTGCACTCCGCCGGAACTATCTGATGTCTTGTGCGTCTACATCTGTAGATTCTGCGAGGCTGCCATGTCGGTTTGTGACGGCTGTTCGCAGGCAGGTGGATTTGGATCGGACCGTTTTCGTATGTCAAGACCAGGAAAGGAGAGTCACATGGATCAGTCGTTCGGGCGTCGGGTCGGCGCAATCTTGGCGGTCGTCGTGTTGCTGAGCGTCCTGCTCGTGCCGGCGGCTTCGGCGGAGGGCCAGGCGATTCACATCGTGGCGCCTGGCGAGACTTTGTATCGGATCTCGTTGCGTTATGGCGTGAGCATGTATGCCATCGCCGCGGCCAACAACATCACCAACCTTAACGCCATCTATGTCGGCCAGCGCCTGGTGATCCCGGGCGCTGCGCCTCAGCCTCCCGCCCCCCGGGTGCACGTGGTGCGGGCCGGCGAGACCCTGAGCAGCATCGCCCGTTATTACGGCGTGAATCTCTATGCCCTGGCGAACGCCAACAACCTCTACAACCTGAACCGGATCTACCCCGGGCAGCGGTTGGTGATCCCGGGCGGCGGCGCCCAGCCACCTGCGCCAACGCCCACCTACTACACGGTGCGCTACGGCGACACCCTGGCGAAGATCGCCGCCCGTTTCGGGACCACCGTCTGGTCACTGATGCAGTTGAATCACATCAGCAACCCCAACCTGATCTACGTGGGCCAGGTGCTGCGCGTCAGCGGGACTTTGCCGCCACCGCCACCGCCTCCGCCGCCTCCACCGCCGGCCGGGGGTTGGCAGGCGCAATACTACAACAGCCGGGACCTGAGCGGTGCGGTGGTCTTGAGCCGCACGGACGCCGACATCAACTTCAATTGGGGTTTTAGCTCGCCGGCCGCCGCGGTCTTCGCCGATAACTTCTCGGCGCGCTGGAACCGCACTTTCAACATGAGCGGCGGCGCCTATCGCATCACCGCCCGGATCGATGACGGCGTGCGGGTGTACGTGGACGGCGTGCTGGTGATCGATGCCTGGCAGGTGCA